>JAFWXS010000008.1 GCA_017517925.1 Bacteroidaceae bacterium
AACAGAAAAGAGGAAATTGTATCGGCCTGCACCACCGACAAAAAGGAATTGGTAGCCAACTATACTTTTGAGAACAGTCTTGAAGATAAAACAAGCCACCTCATGCACTGCGACCACTATGGAAAGACTACCTACACTACAGGTAAAATGGGTGAAAATGCCTTAAAACTCAACGGAAGCACCAACTTTGTACAATTACCCACCGCCATCGCCCATCGCGAAGAGATGACCATTGCCCTATGGATGAAGTGGTACTCAGGAAGCATGTGGCAGCGTATCTTCGACTTTGGCAACGGAGAGCAGCAATATATGTTCCTTACAGCCAATGCCGACAATGGCATGATGCGACTTGCTGCAAAGAACGGAGATACTGAGCAACGAATGGATATATGCAAGCTGAAGACCAACTATGCATGGCAACACATTGTCATTACCATCAACAATGACAGTATCGCTGCCTATGTTAATGGCCAAAAACAAGCCGTATCGACCGACATCACCATACGCACTGCAGAATTCAAACCTGTATTCAACTATATAGGACGCAGCCAATTTGCCGGAGACCCGATGCTCAAGGCAGATATCGACGATGTACGTTTCTATAACTTTGCCTTGTCTGACAACGATGTAGAGAATCTATATTTGGGTAAAGAGGTTGAAATAGAGCCAGAACCAGATACAAAAATAGACGAAATCTCCGCAGCTACAATCAGCAATATACGCTACTATACTCTCGACGGTACATGCCACGACACTCCGCAGAAGGGTATCAATATCGTACGCACACACTATAGCGATGGCAGCGTAACTGTGGAGAAGATATTGGAGCGATAAATACAATAAGGAATAATAACCGATAATGTCACAGATAAACTATCACAACGTTGAGGTCCGCCAGCAAGAGACGTTTGTATTGGAGGAGGTAAATTTGAAGATTCAACAAGGCGAGTTTGTATACCTCATCGGCAAGGTGGGCTCAGGCAAGTCGAGCCTGCTCAAGACCATGTATGGCGAATTGGATGTACACAGCGGCAATGCCGAGGTATTAGGATACGACATGACACATATCCGCCGCAAGCAGATTCCCGCTCTACGCAAACGCATCGGTATCGTGTTCCAGGACTTTCAGTTGCTCACCGACCGCAACGTGAGGGAAAACCTCGACTTTGTACTCAAAGCTACAGGATGGAACGACAAGCGCAAACGAAAGCTACGCATCGAAAAGGTGCTGGAACAGGTAGGCATGGAGACCAAGGGATATAAGATGCCCCACGAACTGTCGGGCGGTGAGCAGCAGCGCATCGTCATTGCCCGTGCCATTCTCAATACCCCAGAGATAATCCTTGCCGACGAGCCCACCGGTAACCTTGACCCTGAAACAGGCCGACAGATTGTACAGTTGCTTCACAACATCCGCTCCAATGGCTCTACCGTCATCATGACTACCCACAACCTACAGTTGCTCGAGGAGTTCCCAGGCAAGGTATACCGCTGCGAAAATCACCATGTAATAGAGACTATGCCTGAAATAGCAGAAAAAACAGAGAACAACGAAAACGAAATAAATTAAAACACTTATCATAATGAAAGTAATGAAATTCGGCGGCACCTCGGTAGGTTCCGCACAACGTATGAAGCATGTGGCTTCGCTCATCAACGATGGCGAAGAGAAGATTGTAGTACTCTCGGCCATGTCGGGAACTACCAATTCACTGGTAGAGATTTGTGGCTATCTGGCCAACAACAACCCCGAGGGAGCCAACGAGGTCATCAACAAGCTTGAAGGACTATACAAGAAACATATCAACGAGCTGTACAGCAGCGAGGAGTACAAGCGGCAGACTGCCGCATTGGTGAAAGAGGTATTCGACTACCTCCGCTCATTTACCAAGCAACTGTTCACCTCTGTAGAGGAGCGTATCATTCTGGCACAGGGCGAGATTATCTCCACCAACATGGTGACCAACTACCTCAAGGAACAGGGCATCAGCGCACACCTCATTGCCGCACTCGACTATATGCGCACCGACAAGAATGGCGAGCCAGATGCTGCATATATCAAAGAAAAAATTACTGACGTACTGGCCCATAGCCCCAAGGCACAGATATACATCACCCAGGGATTTATCTGTCGCAACATCAACGGTGAGATCGACAACCTGCAACGTGGTGGCAGCGACTACACCGCATCGCTCATCGGTGCTGCTGTAGGTGCCAGCGAGATACAGATATGGACCGACATCGACGGTATGCACAACAACGATCCCCGCATCGTAGAGGGTACAACTCCTGTGCGCCACCTCCACTTCGAGGAGGCTGCCGAGCTGGGTTACTTCGGAGCCAAGATCCTCCACCCCACCTGTATCCAGCCCGCCAAGTTTGCCAACATCCCCGTGAAACTCCTCAACACGATGGAACCCGAGGCACCCGGCACCACCATCAACAACGATGCCGACCCAGGTACCATCAAGGCCGTAGCCGCCAAGGAAAATATCACCGCCATCAAAATCAAGTCGAGTCGTATGCTCCTCGCCCACGGCTTCCTCCGCAAGGTATTCGAAATCTTCGAGAGCTACCAGACCTCCATCGACATGATCTGCACTTCCGAGGTAGGTGTATCCATGAGTATCGACAATACCAAGCACCTCAACGAAATCGTGCACGACCTGAAGAAATATGGCACCGTGACCATCGACCACAACATGTGCATCATCTGCGTGGTGGGCGACATGGACTGGGAAAATATCGGATTCGAGGCCCGCGCCATGGATGCCATGCGCGACATTCCTGTACGCATGATTTCGTTCGGCGGCAGCAACTACAACATCTCGTTCCTCATCAAGGAGAGCGACAAGAAACGTGCGTTGCAGACGTTGCAGGATAAGCTGTTCAAGTAAAGGGAGGACCCACCCTATCCCTCCCTGTAGGGAGGGAATCCAACCTCGCTGAAAAGTTACTAACTAAAGTAAAGTATCTATTAATATTAACCGCGATACCCGCAAGTCCTCCCTCACAGGGAGGATTTAGGTGGGTCTTCAAGATTATGATTAAAGGAACCTTCCCCATCGAGCGTTTCAAAGACATTGAGACGCCCTTCTACTACTACGATACCAAGGTGTTGCGTGAGACGCTCGACACCATCCGCGAAGAGCTGCGCCGCAACCCCGAGTATGAGATGCACTACGCCATCAAGGCCAATGCCAATCCCAAAGTGCTGCGCATCATCAGTGCGGCAGGCTTGGGAGCCGACTGCGTGAGTGGCGGTGAGGTGCGTGCAGCCATCGAGGCGGGCTTCCCCGCCAGCAAGATTGTGTTTGCCGGTGTGGGCAAGAGCGACAAGGAGATCAACCTTGCCCTCGACTATGGCATCCATTGCTTCAACGTGGAGTCTGAGGCCGAATTACTCATCATCAACGAGCTGGCTGCACAGAAAGGTAAGGTGGCACGCATCGCCCTGCGCATCAATCCCAACGTGGGAGCCCACACCCACAGCAACATCACCACAGGGTTAGCAGAGAACAAGTTTGGCATCAACCTCGAACAAATCGAGGGTGTCATCGAGCAGGCCATCGCCCTACCCCACATCGACTTCGAGGGCGTGCACTTCCACATCGGGTCGCAGATACTGGACATGATCGACTTCGTAGCTCTGTGCAACCGTGTAAACGAGCTCACCGAGCTCTTTGAGCGTCGCAAGTACCCCATCCGTAGCATCAATGTGGGCGGTGGGCTCGGTATCGACTACGGTCACCCCAACCACAAGTATATCCCCGACTTCCACAGCTACTTCGAGGTATTCCGCAAGCATCTGCATGTACAGCCCGGGCAGACTGTCCACTTCGAACTGGGTCGCAGCATCGTAGCCCAGTGCGGTAGTCTCATCTCACGCGTACTGTACATTAAGGAGGGCACGTGCAAACGCTTTGCCATCATCGACGGCAGCATGACACAGCTCATCCGCCCTGCCCTGTACCAGGCCTATCACCGCATCGAGAATATCTCGTCCGATGAACCTGAGATGACCTACGACGTAGTGGGACCTGTATGCGAAAGTTCAGATGTATTTGGCAAGGCCGTCGACCTCAACGCCACACATCGCGGAGACTTCATCGCCATCCGCTCCGCCGGAGCATACGGTGAGATTATGGCCTCGCACTACAACTGCCACGAATTGCCTGTGGGTTACTTGAGCGAGGAGTTCTGTTAAATCGCATAAGTCATTATAGCATTGAGGGTGTGTCACGTGACACACCCTCAATGCTATCTTTTTATATATCCAATCCCATAATATAGTCGTTCATATAGTACCCGTTACCTATAGGGAAATCCCCTTCATCAACCATTTTCATACCCATCTTCTGATAGAATGCCAATGCCTTGTTATGTCGGTTCACATTCAAGCGCATTTGGCAAGGTGCCGGGTGCAGCGCCTTAATAGCGGCAATGGCTTGTTCGAAGAGCAGTCTGCCCAAATGCATTCCCTGAAAAGAAGGAAGGATATAAAGTTTCTGTAGATGGTACACGTGCTCCCCTTCGGGCTGTATGGAGAGGTATCCTGCCGGCTCGTCCTCGCGATAGGCCACGTAATAAATGTGTCCCCCCTCGTCCATTTGTCGGCGCAGACTCTCTTCGGAATACATCCACTCCATCATATAGTCTATCTGATCTGAAGTGAGTATATCCTCATAAGTCTTAGGGAACACCACCGATGCCATGGATCGGATTACAGGAATGTCTTCTATTGTAGCTTGTTTGATATCGAACATCGTTCTATATTCCTTGATAATATTTGCACAATGTCTGCAATCCGCATTCCTCACACTTGGGCTTGCGTGCAATACAGATATAGCGCCCGTGTAAGATAAGCCAATGGTGAGCGATGGGGATGAGTTCATCAGAGATATGCCTCGTGAGTTCCTTCTCCACACTATAAGGTGTGGTACAACGTGTAGGTACCAGCCCGATGCGATGGCTCACACGAAACACATGGGTATCAACAGCAAATGCCGCCTTACCCCACACCACCGATTGTATCACATTGGCCGTCTTTCGCCCCACACCCGGCAGGCGCACCAACTCCTCCAACGTATCGGGCACCTCGCCTCCGAAGTCACGCACGAGCATCTGCGCCATCCCTACCAAGTGCTTCGCTTTGTTGTTGGGATACGATACACTCTTGATGTATTCGAAGATAACTTCCGGTGTTGCCAATGCCATAGCCTCAGCCGTAGGGTAATCGTGCATGAGGCGCGGCGTCACCATATTGACCCGTTTATCAGTACATTGTGCCGATAGGATAACAGCCACTAACAGACTGAATGGCGAGTCATAGTCCAGTTCTGTCTCAGCCACAGGCATCGCCTCCTTGAAGTAATCTATCACTCGACCATATAGTTCCTTTTTACGCATAGATAATTTTAAATTTACATTCAAGAATTTACTAACATAAGAACTCACATCACCGGTTCGCCCTTCTCGAAGTCGTAGAGGGTCTTACGCATGATGTCGGCGAGGCTGAGCTGGTAGGCTATATAGGCACTCAAGTGATTGCGGTAGGCACTGTTGAGACGGTTGCGTTCGAGTGCCAGTGTCTGGCTATCAATGTCGCCATCGGTGAAGCGCTGGAGGGTAATGGCAAAACTCTTCTCGGCGATGACCACGTTTTTCTCGAGCAATTGCAGGCGCTTGAGGTTGTTGTTTAGCTGTGCCACAGCGTTGCGTATCTCGGTCTCAATATTACGTTCAAGTTCCTCCTTGGCCAAGTAATTCTGGCGTTGGCGAGCTTCGGCAGCACGCACACGGGCTTTGTTTTCACCCCAGTCGAGAAGAGGTACTGATACCGTGAGACCTACACCATAATTTATAGGGCGGTCAATGAAGTCGTTAGCCGAGGTATGTAAGGTACTGCCATAAGCCGTACTCATGTCGTCCATACTCGTACCCGTCTTCTGCACGTAGGCATCGAAGTATCCGCGCACCATACCTTCGGCCTTGCGCTGGCGGATACTCATCTCTTGTTGTTCGATGGCGATGTCGCGCTCGCGCAGCTCAATACGATTCTTCAAGGCATGCTCCACAGCCTTTTCGGCATCTACGACTACTATGTTGTATTTCAGTTCGTCCTTCAGCACCACGCTGTCGGTGAGTTCTATACCGAGGAGTTCCTTGAAGCTGTTGATGGCCGACTCTTGATTGATGAGTGCCATTTCGTAGCTATTTTGTGCTTCGGCAAGGTCAACTTCCATCTGCAAGGCATCTACCTCACGGATGAGCCCTGAGGCATACTTGTTCTGCGCTATCTCATTGGCCTCGGTCTGACGCTCATAGTCGAGCAGGGCAATCTCGGTGCTGCGCTGCAGGGAGAGCAAGTTGTAATAGCTGCTGCTCACGCGGTACACGAGGTTAAGTTCTTCGCGGCGGAACGACTTGCTACTGCGCTCATAGTCGAGACGTGCAGACTTAAGCGACGAGCGTATGGCGTTATAGCCATAGAGTGCGTCAATAGGCTGGCGCAAGCGAAGGCGGGTGTTGAATGTAGCCGAGCGATCGCGGTTGTAGAAGTCATCATAGCTGTTCAGGCTCGTCTCCCAATAGATATTACCATTGGTAATCAAGGGTTGGTTTACCGTCACCATGCCACCATAGTCCATACGTTTGATGGAGTAGAACGACACACCCGTAGTATCGTCCCATGTACGGACAGTCTGGTTGAACTCGGGCAACGTAAGGCTGAAATCGATGTGTGTCTTCAAACTGCTGGTAGCCGACTTCAAGTTATACTCGGCAATCTTAAGGTCCTCCTGCAAGTTGCGCATGGTGTAGCTCTTCTCCATAGCCAGTTCGATGCTCTCCTGCAAAGTAAGCAGATAGGTATCGGCCTTGGCTGTGAGAGCGACGAAAACGAGGCTGAGTACAAAGATGTATCTTTTTTTCACTTATAGATTGTTTGAAGGTTTCTGCTTGTCATTTATTTATAAAATACAAACTTAGTGCAAGGCGAGCGAAATACCAAATTTCAACGAGCGAATGTAATGGAAAAGTTTATTTTTCTATTACTGAGTGCCGTGTCAAGCATTCCGCTCAAAACAAACTCCTTGCATAATACGCGAATGACTCCTGCGTGAGATTTTGCTGTCAGTGATTGTCAATTAAGAGTAATGTCAAAACCATCGTCTGTTTGTGACGCATTGCCCTGCTG
This sequence comes from Bacteroidaceae bacterium, assembly GCA_017517925.1. Taxonomy (GTDB): domain Bacteria; phylum Bacteroidota; class Bacteroidia; order Bacteroidales; family Bacteroidaceae; genus UBA1189. The sequence goes on from JAFWXS010000008.1 coordinate 7,199, forward strand.
CTTTCCTGCGCAAGAGGAGAGCAGAGCCAGCAACGTGGAGAGTATGATGAAGAATCTATTCATAGATGCCTTTGTGAGTCCTTGAGTGGATGAGTTTCTAAGTTTCTCGGCAAAGAAGAGTCGTTTTTCGGCAAATGGCAAAAACCGCAAGACCCTCAAGATACGCCTGCGCCGTTTTCTTCAAATGGCAATGCGCCCAGATATCTGTCGAAATCACTTTGGAATAGTCTGTCTTGCACGATACGATATCGTTCAAACTCTGTTTCCGCATACATTACTGCTTCTTCATGGCTCACGGTGTATTGGGGTTATTTTACAAGTAACTTCTTGCCATTCATGATATAAAGTCCACGTGGCAATGTGCCGATGTCTTCGCTTACCTTCACCCCCTGCAGTGTATATATGCTTGTTGCTACAGGCTGTCCGGCATA
>JAFWXS010000118.1 GCA_017517925.1 Bacteroidaceae bacterium
CTGCTTGGCAAAGTATATACCATAGAGTTCGCGGCTCTTGTGGTAGATTTCCGACTCGGGCGAGTTGACATATTTGGCTACCTTCTTGTCTGCCGTATTCAATACGCGGCCTCCGAAAGCCACCACCTTGCCCGACAACGTATGTACGGGAAACATCACGCGCCCCCAGAAACGATCGCGCACTTGCCCATCGTCGCGAGTGTAGCAGAGGCCCGTCTTCACGAGGTAGTCGGTATTGAATCCCTTCTTTTTGGCCTCTTGATAGAGCGCATCGCGGCTCTCGGTGCTGAAACCGAGCTGGAACTTCTTGATGATGTCGTCGCGAAAGCCGCGCTGACGGAAGTAGCTCATGCCGATGGTCTGTCCGTCGCGATGGTTATGCAGAATGTTTTGAAAGTAGTTGTTGGCAAAGTCGTTCACGAGGAAGAGACTTTCGCGTATGCTCTGTGCCTGCTTCTCCTCGTCGCTGAGCTCGCGCTCCTTCACCTCGATGCCATATTTCTTGGCCAACCACTTCAATGCTTCGTAGTAGTTGAGTTGCTCGTGCTCCATAATGAAGTGTACCACGTTGCCTCCCTTGCCGCAACTGAAGCACTTGCATACCCCTTTCGAGGGCGACACGCTGAACGACGGTGTCTTCTCATTATGGAAGGGACACAGACCGACATAGTTGACACCCCGTCTTCGCAGGGTGACAAACTCGGACACCACATCCACAATTTGGGCGGCATCCATGATACGGTCTATCGTCGCTTGGTCAATCATAGGGAAGGCAAAATTAGTGCAGACTGAGCGAAAATGCAAATTTATTTGCAATTCTCCGCCCCATACACTAATTTTGCGTCACTTAGTAAAAAGATTGTATGAACCGACTTCTCATTATTGACCGCGACGGCACTATTCTCGTGGAGCCGCCCGTGGATTTTCAGATAGACAGCATAGCCAAGACGGACTTTGTGCCGGGAGCTATCAGCGGAATGAAGGTGCTCAGTACGCTCGGGTACCAGCTCGTGATGTGCAGCAACCAGGACGGACTCGGCACGGCGAGCTTCCCCATGGAGGATTTCCTGCCACCCCAAGAGATGATGCTCAAGGTGCTCGCCTCAGAGGGCGTAGAGTTTGACGACATCCTCATCGACCCCACGATGCCCGAGGAGAAGGCACCTACACGCAAGCCAGGCATAGGCATGTTTGGCAAATACCTCACAGGCGAATACAACCTGGCCGAGAGCTACGTCATAGGCGATCGCCTCACCGATGTGATGCTGGCCAAGAACTTGGGTGCTCGCGCCATCCTGTTGCAAGAGCCGGAGAAGGCCACCGAGGCATTGGCCGAGAAGGGGCTGACCGATGTGTGTGCTCTGTGCACTACTTCGTGGAGCGAGATTGCCGAGTATCTGCGTCGCACGGTGCGCGTGGCATCGACCGTGCGCAATACACGCGAAACGAAGATAAATATCACCGTGGACCTCGACGGGCGCATGTCATCAAGTATCGACACGGGCTTGAAATTCTTCAACCACATGATCGACCAGATAGCTCACCATGGCGGTATCTCATTGCAGGTGCAGTGTCAGGGCGACCTTGAGGTTGATGAGCACCACACGATGGAAGATGTGGCCATTGCCTTGGGTAGCACTCTGCGGGAGGCCTTGGGCGATAAACGCGGCATCGAGCGTTACGGCTTTGCCTTGCCTATGGATGAGTGCAAGGCGTTGGTGCTGCTCGATCTGGGCGGTCGCATCGACTTTGACTGGGATGTCACCTTCACCCGTGAGTATGTGGGCGACACGCCTACCGAGATGTTCCGTCACTTCTTCTATTCGCTGTGCGCCGCCATGCAGTGCAACCTCCACATCAGTGCCCGTGGCGACAACAACCATCATCTCATCGAAGGCGTGTTCAAGGCCTTTGCCCGCAGCTTGCGTGCCGCCATACACCGCCAACCGTTCAACTACGACCTACCCAGCAGCAAAGGAATATTATGATAGCTATAGTAAACTACGATACAGGAAATATACGCTCGGTGACCAATGCTTTGGTCCGCGTAGGCTGCACCGAATGGATATATACCGACGACAAGGCACTGCTCACACAAGCCGACAAGGTGATACTGCCCGGTGTGGGCGAAGCCTCCTCGGCCATGGCCAAGCTTGCCGAACGCGGACTCGACACCTTCATTCCCACTCTCACGCAGCCCGTGCTGGGCATCTGTGTGGGTACCCAACTCATGTGTCAGAGTAGCGAGGAGGGCGATGTGGAGTGCATGGGCATCTTCCGCACAAGAGTCAGAAAGTTTCAACCCGAAAAACAGAAGGACGGGGAATTGTCCATTGTCCATTGTCCATTGTCCATTGAGAAAGTTCCCCACATGGGTTGGAACCGGATTACCGATCTGCGTACCCCCCTCTTCAATCATATTGACGAGGGCGCCTACATCTACTATGTGCACTCCTATTACCCCGAGTTGTGTGCCGACACCATCGCCACCTCCCACTACATCAACTCCTTCAGTGGTGCCTTGGGCCGCGATAACTTCTTTGGCACCCAGTTCCACCCCGAGAAGAGCGGAACCGTAGGGGCACAGATACTTAAAAACTTCCTTGAATTATGATCAATATAATCCCTGCCATAGACCTCATCGACGGCAAGTGCGTGCGCCTCACTAAAGGTGACTACAGCCAGAAGAAGCAGTACGATGCCTCGCCGCTCGACATGGCTATGCGCTATCAAGACATAGGCATACGTCGTCTGCACCTTGTGGACCTCGACGGTGCCAAGAGCAGTAGTCCGCGAAACTTGCACGTGTTGGAGGAGATTGCCACACGCACCACGATCGAGATAGAGTGGGGTGGTGGTATCAAGAGCGATGATGCCTTGCGCGATGTCTTCAACGCCGGTGCCCATCACCTTATCATTGGTAGCGTGGCGGTGAGCCAACCCGAGTTGTTTGCCAGCTGGCTCGATCAGTATGGTGGCAGCCGCCTTATCCTCGGTGCCGACGTCAACGATGGTCGCGTGGCTATCAATGGTTGGTTGGAGCAGTCGGAGCAGACTATCGAGGCACTCATCGACCGCTTCACCCCTCATGGACTGCGCGAGGTCATCTGCACCGACATCAGCAAGGACGGTATGTTGCAGGGACCTACTTTTGACCTCTATTCTCGCCTACAGGCAACCTATCCTGAGCAGGACATCATCGTGAGCGGAGGCATCAGCCAGATGGACGACATACGCCGCCTCGATGCGATGGGCTTGCGCCACGTCATCGTGGGAAAGGCCATCTATGAGGGACGTATCACATTTAACGAATTGTCACCATGTTAGCCAAACGCATCATACCCTGCCTCGACGTGAAGGATGGCCGCACTGTCAAAGGCATCAACTTCGAGGGTCTGCGCGATGTGGGCGATGCTGTCGCCCTCGGCAGCAAGTATGCCCGTGAGGGAGCCGATGAACTGGTCTACCTCGACATCAGCGCCACTCAGGAAGGACGCAACACCTTCACGCACTTAGTGAACCGTATTGCCGAAGCTATTGACATCCCCTTCACAGTGGGTGGAGGTATCAGCACCATCGACGATGCCAGCCGCCTGCTCGATGCCGGTGCCGACAAGATAAGCATCAACAGTGCTGCCATACGCCGCCCCGAACTCATCGACGAGATTGCCTCGAAGTACGGCTCGCAGTTTGTGGTCATCGCTATCGATGCCCGCCTAACTGATGGCCAGTGGCTGGCTACCACGCATGGTGGCAAGCGCAACACCGACAAGGAACTCTTTGCCTGGGCTCACGAGGCGCAGGAACGCGGTGCTGGCGAACTGCTCTTCACCTCGATGAACCACGACGGCACACGTCAGGGCTATCCCTGCGACACCTTTGCCCGACTGGCCGAGCATCTGCGCATCCCCATCATCGCCTCGGGCGGTGCCGGCAGCATCGACGACATTGCCGACGTGCTCACCCACGGACGTGCCGATGCCGCACTCGCCGCCAGCATCTTCCACTATGGAGAGATACCCATCCCCGTGCTCAAGCAAGCCCTCAGCGAGCGAGGCATAGCGGTACGGAGATAGGAAGAGAATAATAGTCTTTGTATTATAGACTTTCTTAGGACTTCTTAGGATATCCTAGGATTCCATAGAAAATCCTATAAAAAGTAAACAACCAAAACAAACAAGATAATGCAATTCCAAGATTTCAACCTCAGCAAGACAGCCGACGGGCTTCTTCCCGTCATCATCCAGGATGCCGACAGCCTCAAGGTGCTCATGCTCGGCTATATGAACCAGGAAGCTTTCGAGAAGACACAGGCCGAAGGCCGCGTCACCTTCTATAGCCGCACCCGCCAGACGCTCTGGACCAAGGGCGAGACTAGCGGCAACTTCCTCCATGTGATGGCGATGTATGCCGACTGCGATGGCGACACCCTGCTCATCAAGGCACGCCCCGACGGCCCCACCTGTCATCGTGGCACCGTGGCTTGCTTCGACACCCGTGACAACGAGGGCTTCCTCGGTACGCTCGAAGCCTGTATCAAGGACCGCCATGCCAAGATGCCCGAAGACTCCTATACTACTTACCTCTTCAACAAGGGTGTGAACAAGATTGCCCAGAAGGTAGGCGAAGAGGCCGTGGAGACAGTCATCGAAGCCATCGACGGCAACCGCGAACGCTACCTCTACGAGGCCGGTGACCTGCTCTATCACCTCCTCGTGCTCACCGAGCAGATGGGCTGCTCGCTCTCCGATCTCGAAGACGAGCTGGCCAAGCGCCACAAGTAAAAACACGCGGTTAGTATTTTTGTCAAACTTTTTCGAGGGCTTGACAAAAAATTATCACCATAGTGACAAAAAATTATCACAGGGACGACAAAATTTTTTCAAGCCTGTGATAATTTTTTATCAAAGGCTCCAAACGGCAGTTTGCCTTAGGTGTACTGAAAAAAGTTGACAGGTTAAACTTAGAATCCTATATAGGTTTACAATAGAGATACTTATTCTTATATGAGTTTACGCACCGGGCCGTTAATCCCTCTTCCGTGAAATCATGCCGTCACAGAGGGTGAGGGCTTCTTCGCTGATGAGGCGACCCAGGAAGGGACGCAGGTGCTCGGTAGGGATGGGAAGGGTGTGTAGCTCTTCTACGGGGTGTGCCTTACCATCGGAAAGGAGGTCATCGACGATGTCGAGATAGGCTTGGTAGGCTGTTTCGGGCAGTGGGGCCGTACGCTCGGCACGGCAATTGTCGCACTGCTGGCAGGGTAGGGCGTTGCGCTCGCCGAAGTAGCGGAGCAGCATGCGGCTGCGGCATTGTATCTCTGATAGGGCATACTCCTTCATGGCCTCGATGCGCTGGGCATACTTCGCCTTGCGCTCCTCATATACGGTGCGGGAGATGATGATGCGGGAGGTATCGACACGTTTCTGGACGAAGGTGACCGAAGGGCAGGTGCGGCGTGGTATATAATGTATCACGCGCGCGCGACCTAGACCGAGCAGTGATTCGTAGAGGGGCTCGAGGTCGATACCGCTCATCTCGCTGATGTATTTTTCGTCGATGAATACGTAGTCGCTGAAGACGCCGCTGTAGAGGCGCAGCAGGGTGCGGATAATCTGATCGGAGGTGTCGCTAAGGTCGTAGCGGCGGTACAGTTCGTCGCGCTGTAGGGTGAAGCGTAGGCGTGAGGTGTGCTCCTCCTCCTCTTCGTAGTGGATGTAGCCAGCTTGGGTGAGCAGGCGCAGTGCACTTTCGGTCTGTACAATGGGCAGGCGGTAGGCGCGGCAAAACTCGTGCAGGTCGAAGTCGTAGCGGCAGCCCAGGCCATCGCCTACAGCCATCTGATAGTAGTAGCCCAGGCATTCATATACCTTGCAGATGAACTCCTTCTCGGGAAAGTTGTCCGAGATGCGGCGCGAGAGACGGCGTTTGTCGTCGGGCGAGTAGAGCAGCACGGCGTATGCGGTGAGCCCATCGCGTCCGGCACGGCCAGCCTCCTGGTAGTAGGCTTCGGGTGAGTCGGGCATCTCGTAGTGGATGACGAGGCGTACATCGGCCTTGTCGATGCCCATGCCGAAGGCGTTGGTGGCCACGATGACGCGTAATGCTCCCTCGGTCCATTGCTGTTGCCGCTTGTCCTTGTCGCGTGTGTCGAGTCCGGCGTGGTAGAACGAGGCGCTGATGCCTTGCTCCACGAGCAGCTTGGCTATCTCGCGGGTCTTGTCGCGGTTGCGTACGTAGACGATGGCCGAGCCCTCTACGCGGCTGAGTATATGCAGCAGTTCGGCCTCCTTGTTGTCGGTGGAGCGGACGATGTAGTTGAGGTTCTTGCGCTCGAAGCTCATGCGGAACACGTTCTTCTCGCGAAACATGAGTCTCTCCTGTATGTCGTCGACCACCTCGGGGGTGGCTGTGGCGGTAAGGGCGAGGATAGGAACCTCGGGCAGTTGCTTGCGGATGTCGGCAATGGCGAGGTAGGAGGGGCGGAAGTCGTATCCCCACTGCGATATGCAGTGGCTCTCGTCGACGGTGATGAAGCTCACCTGCATGCGGTGCAGCTTGGTGAGGAAGATGTCGGAGGAGAGGCGCTCGGGCGATACGTAGAGGAACTTGTAGCCACCGAGGATGCAATTGTCGAGTGCTGCCACGATGTTGTCTCGGCTCATGCCTGAGTATACGGCGGTGGCCTTGATGCCCCGATCGCGGAGCTTGGCCACCTGGTCTTTCATCAGGGCGATGAGGGGAGTGACTACAATGCACACGCCCGGCATGGCGAGGGCCGGCACTTGGAAGGTAATGCTCTTGCCGCCGCCTGTGGGCATGAGACCAAGAGTGTCGCGTCCGCTGCCTATGCTGCGGATGATGTCTTCTTGAATGCTACGGAACGTGTCGTAGCCGAAGTACTCGTGAAGAATCTCCGCGTAGCTCACTCCTCGTGTGTGTTGGGTCTGATGCTTTCGATGAGCAGTTGCACCTCACCCCGCTTGTGCGTATTCTCCTCCACGGTGTAGCAGATGTCGAATGCCTGCTTCGACTTGATGTAGCGTGCCTGCGAGCTCTGCCCGAAGGCTATGCCGTTCACCACGTCAGCCGTGCGGTCGTCTACAAGCTCCAGCTTGATGTGCTCTTGGTTGCGCCCCACCACGCGGCTGGTACCGAAGTCGTAGACGTGGTGTGTACAGAAGAGGGGCTTGGGGTTATCGGGGCCGAAGGGCTCGAAACGCTTGAGGTCATTGTAGAGCTTGTAGTTGATATCCTTGAATGCCAGCTCCTCATCTATATAGATGTTGGCCTCGGTCTGTGTAGGTTGTATGTTTTCCGACACGTACTCTTCGAAGCGTCGGGTAAACTCCTCTATGTTCTCCACCTTGAGCGAGAGGCCGGCGGCATAGGGGTGTCCGCCAAAATTGTCGAGCAGGTCGCGGCAACTCTCGATGGCCTTGTAGACGTCAAAGTCGGCTACCGAGCGCGCCGAGCCTGTGGCCATATCGTTTGTCTTGGTGAGCACTACCGACGGACGGTAGAAGAGCTCTGTAAGGCGTGATGCCACGATGCCGATGACGCCGCGGTGCCAGGCTTCGTTGTAGAGCACGATGCTGCGCTTGTCGGCCAGTCCCTCGAGGTTGTCTACGATGCGGTTGGCCTCCTCGGTCATGCTCTTGTCAAGGTCCTTGCGTGCCTCGTTGTACTCGTTTATCTGGTTGCTGATGGTCTGTGCCTTGCGGTAGTCTTTCTCGGTGAGCAGGTCTACGGCTTTCTGGCCGGTCTCTATGCGTCCCGAGGCGTTGATGCGGGGGCCTATCTTGAAGATGATGTCGTTGAGCTTTATCTCCTTGTCCTTCAGACCGCATACTTCGATAATGGCTTTCAGTCCTGTGCTCGGGTTGTGGTTTATCTGGCGCAGTCCGTGGTAAGCGAGTATGCGGTTCTCGCCCATGATGGGCACAATGTCTGAGGCGATGCTCACTGCTACGAGGTCGAGGTAGGGGATGAGTTGGCTGAACTCTATGCCATTATCTTTGGCAAAGGCCTGCATCAACTTGAAGCCTACGCCACAGCCCGAGAGGTGAGGGTACGGGTAGGTAGAACCGATAAGCTTGGGGTTCAGGATGGCTACTGCAGGGGGCAGTACCTCGTCCTGCACATGGTGGTCACACACTATGAAGTCGATGCCCAATGTCTTGGCATAGGCAATCTCCTCTACCGCTTTCACGCCACAGTCAAGTACGATGACTAATGATACGCCCGTCTCCTTGGCATAGTCCACACCCTTGAACGATACACCGTAGCCGTCGTTGTCGCGATCGGGGATGTAGTAGGCGATGTTGGTCGTAAACTGTTGCAGGAAGCGGTACACCAAGGCTACTGCCGTGGTGCCATCCACATCGTAGTCGCCGTATACGAGTATACGCTCCTTGCGTCCCAGGGCTTTGTTGATGCGCTTTACTGCTGCTTCCATGCCATCCATGAGAAAGGGGTCGTGGAGGTCGAGCAGCGAAGGGCGGAAGAACTTCTTCGCCTCGGCTGCTGTCCTCACCCCTCGCTTGCGCAGCAGGCGGCATAGCACAGGACTGATGCCTATCTCTTCGGCGAGCAGCTCAGCCTCGGCGCATTCTCCGTCGGTGGGAGGTTGATAATTCCATTTGTAATTCATTATATATGTTTCTTTTTTGTTGTCTTGCTCAAGGGCACAGAATAGTGTGCCTAAATGTGCTAATGAGTGTCTAACAGATGTTTACGCCCATTAACCCATTTTAATTTGGTAAAGTTACAAAAAAGAAAGGATACTAACGAATAGTTGGAGGGATTTTTGACAATACTTACATTTTATAAATGTTTTTCCCGATAGTTCAGAATGGATAGCCCACTCCGAAGTGGATGCATAGTCCGCGCAGGAAATGAGGCACGTTGTAATAGCCTTTCTTGCCGGTGTCGTAGGGTATGTGGATGGGTATACCCATATCGCAACGCAGGAGCAGCATACGGAGGTTGTAGCGCAGGCCGAGGCCTGTGCCTAAGGCGATGTCATGCCCTAAGGTCTTCCATCGGAATTGTGCGCCGGGGCGTGAGGAGTCGTGACGGAGGGTCCATACGTTGCCGGCATCCACGAAGAGGGCTCCGCCGAGCTGTCCCACGAGGGGGAAGCGCCATTCGATGTTGGCCTCGAGCTTGAGGTCGCCCGTGTGGTCGATGTAGGCATAGCGCCCCGTGGCATGATAGCTGCCCGGGCCGATGCCGCGAAGGGGGAAGGCGCGGAGGTCACTGGCTCCGCCTACGTGGAACTGCTCGCTGAAAGGGGCCACGGTGCTGTTTCCATAGGCATAGATAGCGCCTGCAATGAGGCGCGTGGCGAGGGTGTGGCGTGGAGTGAGGTGATAGTAGCGGCAGGCTTCGATGTGGCTTTTGACGAACTGCGCATAGGGAGTGCCGAGCAGCGACTTGCTGCGCTGTTTCAGGCTGTGCCCTGTAGCAGCATAGACGAGCGAGGTGAGGGCTCCTGCCGAGGCGAGGGTGAGGGTGATGCGTGAGGGGTGCCGCGGTGAGAAAACGGTGTTGTCGTAGGTGAGGGTATAGGATGCCGAGGGCACGAACTGGTCGCGGAAGGAGAGTCCGATGGCAGGGTTGGCGGTCATGATGGAGTCAAACCGATGGGTGGTGTGCTCCAAGGTGTTGAAGGTGAGTACGAAGGGGCTGACATTGTGGGTGACGGCGTCGGAGGTGGAGAAGGCGTAGGTGAGGTTACCGCCAAAGGCAAGCATACGAAAGTAGCCTCCGCGGTGCAGCCAGTCGGCATAAAGGCGTGCGGTAGTGGATACGGGGCGCTTGTAGGGATAGTCGTAGCCACCGGGAAAGAGTAGCTGAGGAACAGACAGGGAGAGGTCGGAACCTACTTCGAAGGAGTTGACCACGCTGCCCTCGCGGCGCAGGATGCGGTTGGTCTGCCACTCATACGACCCCTTCAGCCGCAGTTGGATGACCTCGGCCATGCGCAGGAGGTTCTTGCGTGAGAGCGAGGCCACGATGCCTGGGCCTACCTGGTCGTTGCTCTTGGCGGTGAGGTTGGCCTCGAGCGATAGTTCGTAGGGCGGTTCGAGCAGGGCATTGATGTATACGTCGAGGGTGTCGGCGGTGTAGGTGCTGTCGCGTGGCACGTAGTTGATGCTCACAGCGCTGAGCACTCCCAAGTGGTTGAGGTCGCGCTGCGTGGCGTTCTGTGTCGTGGGGGAGTAGAGCTCGCCGTGCTGCCAGGCGATGCGCGTGGCGAGCAGCGACTGGCGTATTGGGAGGCGTTTCCCGTAGTAGCGGTAGGTGGTGGACCCGTTCACCGTTGTACGGAATGCGGTGTCCGAACGTCGTTTCCCATTAAATGTAAGGTAGGTGTTCCCTATGTGCCACGGCTTGGTGGCATAGGCGGGGAGGTCGGTATGGGGACTGATGCGCAACTGTGCCCGGTACTTCACGGCAGTGGTGTCGGCAAGGAGGGTGACCATCTCGGGACGGAAGTAGTAGTAGCCTTGTTCGCGAAACAGTTGGAAGAGGCGATTGCGCTCACCGGTGAGCGTGGCATAGCTCAGTTGCTCGCCTTCTCGCAGCAGACGGTCGGGCCAGGTGGAGCGTATGAGGCTGTCCATTGCAGGGGTGAAGTCGCTATACGTCACCTTGCCGTAGTACCAGGGTGCTCCGAGGCGGAGCGCATAGGATAGCTTGGCCTTGCGTCCACTACGGAGCGTGTCAATTTTGTAGCTCACGCTGCTGTCGAAGTATCCGTAGTTGCGCAGGGTGTTCTCGGCTACATCGGCACGCAGGGCGGGGTTTACCGTAGAAATGTAGATGGGCTGGGTGGCGAAAGTGCGGAACAGCCAGTGCTTCACCCCGGTGCTGTCGCCCACAAAGGCATTGTAGGCCCACAGCCCTACGGGGAAGGGAGTGCGGTAGCGAGAACTGCCGAAGAGCGCATTGTTGGGCGGCGACACGAAGGCCACCTTGGCCTCATCCACTGCACGGTCACGCAACTGGGAGGGGGTGCTCTCAACGACCTCTACGGCTGTGGTACCCGTATAGAGCAGTTCATCCGTAGGGAGGTGCTTCACCGTGGAGCAGGAGGAGAGGATCATAAAGATACTAACTAAGAGGGACAGTTCCTTTTGATTGGTCATATACATAACTCTTCACTTTTTACTCTTCACTCCGAACTATCAAAACTGTCTCCTATAGGCATATCCCACGCCTGTCTCTCGTATCTCGCCTTCGAGGATGCTCTCGTAGTTCTTGTCGTAGAAGAAGCGCAGGTACTGGTTGCCCACGGGGTTGATGCGCCATTCTATGCTGATATTGTCGATGACGGCATCGTTCTCGATGCGCTCGCCCGTGGTAGTGACGCTCCCGCCTATGATGATGCGTATGCGGTCGTTCCAGAATCGCTTGGCGAGGCTGAAGGAGTAGTCGGTGCGGGTGCTGATGCCGCTCACGCCGTCGGGCAGTGGCTCTATGCCTACGCTCACATCGACGGTGCGGAAGGCATCGCGGGATATATTATCGAGTTGTGACTGCAGGATGCTCATGAGGGCCGTATTCATGAGTTTGCCCGTGCCGCCTTCGCCACGGTATAGCCCTGTGGTGAGCAGGGCTACGGCGAGCTTGCTGCGCTCCTCGGGCGAGAGGGCGGCCAGGGTGTTCTGCATCGAGGCGTTCTCGGGTGCTGAGAGAGTGAACTGCAGTCCCAGTTTCTCCACGGTTTCGGTGAGCGAGAGTCCGGTGATGAACAGTACGGACTGAGGGCTGCCGTCAAGGGTCACTGAGGCTCGGATGCGCTCTTCGGCGGTAATGTTGAGTTGTGGGTTCTGAGGACTACCCGACCAGGTGACGGTGCTGCCCGAACGGATGGTCATGTGGTTGGCGTGCAGCAGGGGGACATTCATGCTCAGCTCACCGCCTTCGATGGTGTATCGTCCCGACAGGCGCAGTCCGCCGGCCGGGATATACTGCAGGTTCAGCGTGCCTCCTCCTTGCAGCGCGACGGTGTTCTGCTGGCCCCGTCCGAGCGACACCTTTAATTGTACGGTGGGGTCGATGGCAAGGTTGAGGTTCATGGAGAGTCCGTTGGTGGAGAGACGTCTTTGGGGTCGGGAGGCTACGGTGGAGTCGGTATCGAAGTTGACGAAGGTGACCACGTTGTCCAATTGGTTGTTCGCCGTGAGTATGGCATCCCTATATATATAATGTATGGAGGAGCCGGGACGCAACTGCAGATTACCGCGTATGGCAAGGGCGTTGAAGGGACCGCTCAGTGTGACGCTACCGCTCACCAAGGCTTTCCCGTAGAGCAGGGTTTCGCGTGTGGAACCGCTGCGTAGGATGTCGGTGTCGCGTGTGTTGAGGCGTAGTTGTAGGGAGGGCGTACCCAATAGTGCTATGCGTCCGTCGAGCAGCAGAGGCTGCTTGCCTATGGTGTAGAGGGGAAGTGCGGTGAGGGTAAGGCCTCCTCGCTCTATGGGGACAGACAGCGTATCGACGGTGTGCAGTTGCAGGCTGTAGGCGGGAAGGGAGTACTGCACGGCAGTGAGGCGTAGCAACCCCGACAGGCTGTCGGGGGCAAAGTTGCCGCCCCAAGCCAATGTGGCGTTTGCCTTGCCTTGGAGTTGCATCTGTGGAGTAGTCCATAGCAACTCGCCGGTGTGTAGGTTGGCATGGAGCGTGCCGCCGGTGTAGTGTGCCGTGAGGCCGATGCTGTCGGCCTCGACGCCTTGGACGCTGATGTCGTTTATCGTGATACGGCCGGTGAGGTTTCCTTGCAGTTCGTCTATCGTGGCACGAAGGGTGCTGATGGTGATACCTTGCAGGGCGAGGTAGTTGCTCACGGGATTGTCGGTTCCTGCCACGAGGGTGGCCTGTAGGCCTAAGAGATACTCGCGAAGTGTGTGCGGTGATAGGTCTTCAGATGGCTCCCATTGCCACGGCAGTCCTTCTGTGTGGGCACTGGCATTCAGTGTCAGGTCGCCCGAACGGATGCCGAGCAGGGCGGTGTCGGGGGTGAGTGTACTGCTCAGTGAAATCGACTTGGGGCGTATGGTCTGAGTGGCTGTACTCAGCACGATGTCGCTGAAGTGGCTTCGTAGGTTATACGTGGTGGCTGAGTCGATGCGCAGGGTGGTGTAGTTCTGGAAGGCAGGGCGTATGTCGGTGTCGGCGAGCTGTAGCGCCCTCATGTTCAGGTTGTCGAGCTGTGTGTGAAGACGGGCATCAATGCTCTCAGAGGTGTACTTCAGGGTTGTTGTCAGGCTCCACTGCATCAGCGAGTCACGGTATGAGGCTGTAGCGCGCAGTTTTCTGTCGGCAAGGGCTATTTGTGCTGTTGCATTGGAGAAGGTGTGCTCTGCCCATTGCAGGGAGTGTAGCTGTAGCGAACCGTATATAGAGGCGTTGTTTTCCGTGTAGTCAAAGCTGTTTCCTGCCAGGTAGGCGTGTATGCTTGCCTTTCCCAAACTCCCCTCGGGGAGTATCTGGCGCAGGTCGAGCGAGTCGGTCTGCGCTTGTAGTGTGTAGGCTCTGCGGGCAAGATGATAGCCGCCTTCAAGACTTGCCGACCCTCTGTTGAGGTCGAGGGTACACTGTGCATGCAGCGTGTCGGGCGCATAGTATAGGCTGCCCTGATAGGTGATGTCGTGGGGGATAGTGATGCGTGTGCCCGCCGTGCTGTCGGCAAGCGCGGTGAGGAAGTCGAGATTGTAGGTGTGGGCTTCTATCTCTCCCCACGCCTTGCTTTGCATGGGGTCGGTGATGTCGTGCACCGTGCCGCTCATCCTGAGGTCGAAGGCTGTGGGGAGCGATACGGTGCACCGTGTCAGTTGCAACCGCTCTATAGGGCCGTCCAGTGCGATGGTTGCGCTGAGGGTTTCGGTGGGGTAGAGGTGTACAAACTCTATTGGGATGCTGCCCGTCAGCTCTGCCAGAAGGAGCGCGTCGGCATAGCCGATGGCGATGTCGGCATCGCCGTCGATGGCCATCTCGCCAGTGCCGTAGTTTAGGGTGCGCAGCTGGCCGTCGAGGCTTGAGTGCTCGGTGCGGAAGACGAAGCGGGGCAGAGAAAGCACCCCCTCTTGCCATGCAAAGCTCAGTGCTCCCTCGCGTAGCGAGAGGCCGTGAGGCTCCTCGAATGATAGTGCAGTGAGCTGCCCGCCGATGCGCTTGGGAGCGTAGGATAGCGAGTCGGCCTGTGCGGTCAGGGCGGTAAGCGTCCAAGGAGCTTTGTCTTTTTGTGTAAGCGCGAGTGTTCCACCTTGCAGTTTGATACGCTTGAGCGATAGTTGCGTCGTGGTATCCGCAACAACGCCTCGCAAGGTGATGTCTTCAGCGGTAGTGCTTAGTCTCAACTGTTCGCTGGTATAGCCGGCCGCAATGCTCCGCAGCTGTGTGCGCGAGACTGTTACGGTAAAGGGGAGCCGAAAGGTTGTGGAGCCTTTAGGCGTGGGGAGGCTGCTCCTATGCACCGTGATGTCCCCTCCGGTAAGGGATATGTTGTGGATGTGCAGCTTGCGCTCGTCCCATCGGTAGGCGATGCCTTCGGCTCGGAGCCGCTGTGCCGAGACGGCAACAGCTCCCGTCGTATCGCTCTGGAAATCTATCCCATGTGCACTCACATAGTCGGTCCTTATCGTGCGCTGCAAGAGGGAGCGGAGGCGTATATGGGTAGCAAACTCCTCCATGCTGAGCAGTTTGCCTACCTGTACGTTCCGCACCTCAATCCGCAGGGGAAACAGCAGGTGTATCTCCCCGATGCGTATTTCCGTCCCCGTCCGCTCGGTGAGCCATGCTGTGCTCCATCGCCTGGCGGCCTCTTGTATGGGCGGGAGGTACAGCATGAATAGCACTGCTGTAGGTAACAGCAGTGCCGCCAGAAGGAGCATGGCTCCCCATCGTATCAGCTTTCTTATCTTCGCTCTCATATCTTGGACAATGAGAACGCGCTGCAGATTACGATTGTTCTGAAAATAAATCAAGAGGAAGAAAGAATGTGGTGGACAACTTATTTTGGTCTTGCTGCCGCAAGTTGATGAGCTTTGTTTTCGCAGTGTCGTTTTTTTGCACTATCTTTGCCAAGATATAGGATATGGAACATCAGTACTCATCTGCATTGCTCGAGCGGGCCGTAGGCGAGTTTGCCAAACTGCCGGGGATAGGGCGCAAGACGGCGCTCCGTCTCGTGCTGCACATGTTGCGCCGTCCGGTGGGTGAGGCCGAAGCGTTTGCCGAGGCCGTGAGCACGCTGTGCCGCGAGGTGAAGTACTGCAAGGTGTGCCATAATATCTCGGACAGCGATGTGTGTGAGATTTGCGCCCAGCCCTCGCGCGACCATAGCTTGGTATGCGTAGTGGAGACGGTGCGCGATGTGATTGCCGTGGAGAACACCTCGCTCTACCGTGGCCTGTACCATGTGTTGGGCGGGGTCATCTCGCCGATGGATGGGGTGGGACCTGCCGACCTGGAGATTGACAGCCTCGTAGAGCGCGTCAAGAGCGGTGAGGTGACGGAGGTCATCTTTGCCCTCAGCCCCACGATGGAGGGCGATACGACCAACTTCTATATCTTCCGCAAGCTCGAGGCTTTGGGCGTAAAGATGTCGGTGCTCTCGCGCGGCATCTCGGTGGGCGACGAACTGGAGTATGCCGATGAGGCCACGCTGGGCCGCTCGATAGTAAACCGCATGCCGTTTACAGGTAAGACGTTCTAAGTGGAAAGATAAGAGTGGAAAGATGGAAGTTTATGCAAGTTAGTAAAATAAAAGACAAAGATATGACAGACTATAAGAAGATAAGCCGTACTATCAGCCTGATGTATGCAGCAATGATGTTCTTTTTGGTGACATTCGTTATCCTTTGCGAGTCGGGTGTAGCACAGTTGGAGGGGATGGCATTAGCTACCTATGATGAGGCGCAGATATATTACATCCAGGTGTTTATGTTCTTCTACACCGGAGTTTGCGTGTTGTCCGCGCTCAAAGGATTCAACTGGCTGCTGAAGAATAAAGTGCATACGGCTGAGAAAGCCGAGAGGCCCCAGTTGTATAAAAAGTATCATTTCATACGGATTGGTCTGTTGTCGGCTGTTATGCTCATGGGTGTTCTCTTCTATTATACGATGCTCGAGAACTGGGGCCTGTATTATGCGCTGATTGCACTTGTGGCGTCGTTCTTCTGCCTGCCTTCGCCTGAGGGTGTGGAGATAGAAATGAAGATGGAGGACTAAACAGATTTAGAAGAACCAACGTTCAAAATTATTCGCCGTGCTGTCCGTCATCATCGTCAACTACAACGTCAAGCATTACTTGGAGCAATGCCTCAAGTCGGTGCGCCGTGCTTCCGAGGGATTGCAGGTCGAGGTGTTTGTTGTCGATAACCTTTCTACTGACGGCTCTGTCGCCTATCTCCGTGAACGCTACCCTGAGGTGACGTTCGTTGAGAACAAAGAGAATGTGGGCTTTGCCCGTGCCAACAACCAGGCCATACGCTTGTCGAAGGGAAAATATGTCCTGCTGCTCAACCCCGATACGATAGTGGGTGAGGGTACCTTCGCGGACTTTATCGCCTTCATGGAAGCCCATCCCGAGGCAGGCGGTGCAGGTGCTTATATGCTCCGCACCGACGGGACCTTTGCTCCAGAGAGCCGTCGTGGGTTGCCTACCCCTTTCGTGGCTTTCTGTAAGATGTCGGGACTCGCGGCGTTGTTTCCCAAATCGCGCCTGTTCGGACGCTACTACATGTGCTATCTCAATGAGGATGAGGTGAACGAGATTGAAGTCATTTCGGGCGCTTTCATGTGGCTCAGACGCGAGGCGCTGGATAGAACTGGCCTGCTCGATGAGGCCTTCTTCATGTATGGTGAAGATATAGACCTTTCGTATCGTATAATGAAAGGAGGGTACAAGAACTACTTCCTCCCTTCCCGGATACTCCACTACAAGGGCGAGAGCACGGAGAAGAATTCGTATCGCTATGTCTACACCTTTTATCAGGCAATGCGCCTCTTCTTTCGCAAGCATTATGCGCACTACTCCTTCCTTGTGAGCTTGCCTGTCAACTTGGCTATTTGGACGCGCTCCTTCATGGCCTATGCCGGCAATCAACTGCGTCATCGCGCCAAGCCGATGGTAGCGCAGCCATCGCTCCATATGCTCGTCATCGGGGATGCACAAACCCATGGCGAGGTGCGCTCAATCATTGGAAAATATCAGCTCAAGGGCAATCACCTCTTCATTGAAGGCAATGGAGAAAGCCTTCCCCAGGGACATCTGACCGGAGGCATTGATTGTGGTAAATATAACACCGTGGTGTATGATAACCGACTTTACTTGTATGAGCATATGCTTCGTCTGCTCGAACAGACACCGGGCAACACTTTGCGCATAGCAACCTACTCAAGAGATGAGAAGGTGCTGATAACCGAGAATGAGGTATATGCTCTTGACTCATAACCCTTAACCTATACTCTGCGTATGTACTTGCAATCAGAAACTTTGCTCTTGCGGGCTCCCGAACCGAGTGATCTCGATTACCTCTTTCATGTAGAGAATGACACTCGCTTGTGGATGGTGTCGGTGTGCAAAGTGCCCTATTCGCGCTATTTGTTGCAGCAGTACATTGAGACCAATACGCATGACCTGTATGCCGATAAGCAGGCGCGATTGATGATAGAGCATCGCACTGCAGGGCAACCGGTAGGTGTCGTTGACCTTTTTGACTTCAGCCCGGCAGATCGCCGTGCCGAGGTGGGCATTGTCATCGATCGTCTCAATCGCGGCAAGGGGTATGGGCGCGAGGCACTGGCCCTACTGTGCGACTATGCCGAACATTTGCTCGACCTCCATCAGCTCTATGCATACGTGCTCGAAGATAATGCTCCTGCACAGCGCCTCTTCGTTTCGTGTGGTTTCAAACGGGTGGCAGTACTCCACGATTGGGTGTGTTTAGACAGGGAATACAGAGCCGTAGGCCTTTATCAACGTATATTTGAAAAATAATTTCGAAAAAAACGGGCAAACGTTTTGTAATTACGGAAAAAGTTTCTACCTTTGCACCCGCAATCAAGAGAGATTGCCCGAGAGTTTGACATTTTCTGGTGCGTTAGTTCAGTTGGTTAGAATACATGCCTGTCACGCATGGGGTCACGGGTTCGAGTCCCGTACGCACCGCCAGAAATAAACAACTCCCGAAATTCAATACTTATTGGTGCGTTAGTTCAGTTGGTTAGAATATCTGCCTGTCACGCAGGGGGTCACGGGTTCGAGTCCCGTACGCACCGCAAAGCCACTCAGTACTGAGTGGCTTTGTTTTTGTGTCTTCTTTCTTTCTCTCTCCTTTAAGGAAGAGGACGATAGGTAAAAGAAAAGGATGCTTCCAGTGGAGGCATCCTTTTCTTTTGGATTATACAATTATTAGAATGTGTAGTATATGCCAACCTTAGCAATAGAGGCGTCAGCGTTAAGAACAAAATTGTTTACGCTGTTGGCATTGCTCCAACCGAGTGAGCCAAGGTGAGAAAACAGACTGATGTTCTCTGTTACGCTGAGAGCGATACCGGGCTTAGCAAAGATACCGAATGTGGCGTCAGAGTTTTTTGCGCCAGAAATTGCGATAACTCCGTCAACGAAGCAAGAGAAGATGCCGCTGTTGAAGAAGGTATAACGTGCGTATGGGGTGAAGTTCCAGTTGTTGCTGCTGCTCTTAGTCTCAACTCCAGCAATTTCGCTCTTAGTGCTTGTGGTGCCAAAACCGAATGCAGCACCGAAACTGAGGTTTTCGTTCAATACATAGCCCACTTCAGGGTAGATGCCAAATCCTGTTCTGCTGCTGTTGTCCTTGCCTGAGAAGTCCAACCCTAATGAACCACCTACATAAATCTGTGCGCTACCTACCATAGCTACCATTGCAAATGCAATTGCCAATAATGACTTTTTCATAACTGTTTTTAATTTTAGTTAGACAATAAATGAATAGTTTTGCGCAAAAGCATTTAATATCGTTGGGTCGTGCAACGATTTGATGAACTTTTTTTGTTGGATGGTTAAAATATCCTAAAAAAGCATTCGTGGGACAGAAAAAACGTCTAAATTTGCACATATAACAGAAAGTCTATATCATGAACCATCCTGAGAACGAAGAAATATACAAAGGACTGACGGTGAATGCCGGTATAGAGCAGCCCTCGATGGTCAATCCCTATATGAAGCCCAAGAAACGCAAGCGTATCTTCACGGCTGGAGAGTATGTAGAAGGGATTGTCAAAGGAGACATAACCATGCTTTCGCGTGCAGTGACGCTTGTCGAAAGTCTGCTCCCCGAGCACCACGCCATAGCGCAAGAGGTGATAGAGAAGTGCTTGCCTTATACGGGAAATTCGGTGCGCGTCGGCATCAGTGGTGTGCCGGGTGCGGGCAAGAGCACTTCGATTGATGCTTTCGGATTGCATGTGTTGGAACAGTATGGAGGTAAGTTGGCCGTATTGGCCATTGATCCTTCGAGCGAGAAGACCAAGGGAAGTATCTTGGGCGACAAGACCCGTATGGAAAAACTCTCTGTACATCCCGATGCCTTTATCCGCCCCAGTCCATCGGCGGGTTCGTTGGGTGGGGTGGCCCGCAAGACACGCGAGACGATTGTGCTCTGCGAGGCGGCAGGATTCGACAAGATATTCGTAGAAACTGTTGGTGTCGGTCAAAGTGAAACGGCAGTGCACTCTATGGTAGACTTTTTCCTTCTCATTCAGCTTGCAGGTACTGGAGATGAATTGCAGGGCATCAAACGTGGTATTATGGAGATGGCCGATGGTATTGTCATCAATAAAGCCGACGGCGACAATGCCGAGCGTGCCGAACTGGCGGCTTCGCATTTCCGTAATGCGCTCCATCTCTTTCCGGCTCCTGAGAGTGGTTGGTCGCCACAGGTGCTCACCTACTCGGGCTTCTATAATTTGCGTGTGGCGGAAGTTTGGCGAATGGTGTTCGACTATATGGATTTTGTGAAGAAGAACGGGTACTTTGAGCACCGTCGTAACGAGCAGGCCAAGTATTGGATGTATGAGAGTATCAATGAGGCATTGCGTGATAACTTCTACAATAATCCGACTATTGCTTCATTGCTTGCTTGCAAGGAACGCCAGGTGCTTGAGGGCGAACTGACTTCGTTCGTTGCGGCACGTCAACTGCTCGAAATATATGGTCTCCAACAATGAACAGATTGTGGCTTTTGATTTTTTTGTTGAAAGAGGCGCTTGTTTATATAAAAAACTATAACTTTGCGGAAACTTCGTATAGATTATGTTAAGTAAAGAGGAAAGAACGCAGATAATTTCGCTGATACAGCATGAGGTGGTTCCGGCAATGGGTTGTACCGAGCCTGTAGCTGTGGCTCTGTGTGCTGCACGTGCAGCCGAACTCATGGGAGCGCTGCCCGAACGTGTAGAGGTGGAACTCAGCATGAATGTGCTGAAGAATGCGATGGGGGTAGGTATTCCCGGAACGGGAATGATAGGACTTCCCATTGCCATCGCCTTGGGTATGCTGGTGGGCAAGAGTGAGTATAAGTTGGAGGTGCTCAAGGAGGTTACTCCCGAAGCTGTGGAGCGTGGCAAGCGCTACATTGATGAGGGTCGTATCAGTATACGTCTCAAAGAGGACGCTCCTGACGGACTATATATAAAGGTGGTCGGCTATCTGGGAGAACGTACCGAGAAGGCGGTCATCTGTGGCGAGCACACGCGATTCGTGGACGAGGAGTGCTGCTCTGCGAAGGCTGCGAAATCAGCGCAAACTGCTCAGGCAACCACGGAGGAGGTGAAGCTCAATCTTCGTCGTATCTATGACTTTGTTACTGAGACTCCTTTTGAGGAGATTGCTTTCATCGAGGAGTCGGGTCGGATGAATATGGCTGCTGCTGAGAAGGCTTTCCAAGCTTCCTACGGACACCGTGTCGGAAAGATGCTGAATGATGAGGAAAAGCGTGTAATGGTAGGCGATGGTACACTGGCGCATGTGATGGCTTATACCTGTTCGGCTTGCGATGCACGCATGTCGGGTGCTACCATTTCGGTGATGTCCAACTCGGGTAGCGGCAATCAGGGTATCGCGGCTACGGTGCCGGTGGCTGTATATGCCCGTGATCATAAGGTCGATCATGAGACCTATGTGCGTGCTTTGGCGCTGAGTAATCTTACGGCAATTTATATCAAGCAGAGTCTGGGTCGCCTGTCGGCTCTCTGTGGATGTATTGTAGCTTCTACGGGTGCCAGTTGCGCCATTACCTATATGATGGATGGTACGTATGAGCAGATATGCTTTGCCGTGAAGAATATGATTGCTAATCTGACGGGTATGATATGTGATGGTGCCAAGCCCAGTTGTTCTCTGAAGTTGTCGAGCGGTGTGTCTACGGCTATGCTCTCGGCAATGCTTGCCATGCAAAACTGTTCGGTAACAAGCGTGGAGGGTATCATTGATGAGGATGTGGACCGCAGTATACATAACCTGACCTGTATAGGGCGCGAGGCGATGGAAGAGACCAACCGTATGGTGGTAGGTATTATGACCAGTAAGTAGGCCTTCTGTATGGGATGTTTTTGGCGTGAGAGAACTTTGGTGTGAGAGGCTTGTTATATGAATTGCTAATAAGTAAAGTGAAAAACGATGATGCGCGAAAAGAATATAGAGAAGGTTGTCAAAGAGTTCATTGCTAAGGAAATGGCAATAGATCCTGCGAGTATAACCCGTGAGACAAATCTGGTGAATGATTTGAATGCCGACTCCATGTCTGTGGTGAATGTGGTGACGGCCATTGAGTCGAAATTCAAGATTACTTTTCCTGATGAATCTGAAGTGAAGTATGAAGGCTATACATTACAGTTCTTGATTGATGGCGTGATGTATGCCTTGCAGAGAAATGACAGTAAAAATAAAGAGCAAGGATGATATTGGTGTAGCCGGTCATTGTTCTTGAATACGATAGAGGGGATACCTGTGGGTACCCCCTCTATCGTGCTTTTTACTGTATGGGTCTTCATTTCATGCGTACGAAGACCTCGATGGCTTGGTATTCGGCCATACCGAGTTTGTCGTACTGGCGTGCGGTGTTCTGTGTGCGGTCTTCGGCACGCTGCCAGAACTCGCGGTGGTCTTCACCGGGGAAGGGCACGATGTCTTTCTGTGAGAGGTGACGGAAGATGGCGTGGCGCTTCTTGATGAGTTCGTCGGGGCTGAGGGGTACGGCCATGTCTACCATGCCGAGGTCCCACTCCTGCCATGCACCGCGGTAGAGCCAGATGTGGCACTCCTTGGCCCAGTCGTCATCTTTTACCACATCCCATGCTCCGAGTACGGCTTCTATGCATACACGGTGTGTGCCGTGGGGGTCGGTGAGGTCGCCTGCAGCATATATCTGGTGGGGCTTGATGTCACGGAAGAGCTTTACGATGATTTCAATGTCGGCTTCGCCGAGTTCGCCCTTCTTGATGCCTCCGGTCTCATAGAACGGGAGGTTGAGGAAGTGGGCGTTGGTCTCGTCGTTGAGGCCGAAGGAGCGTACGGCAGCCTTGGCTTCGGCACGGCGGATGGCACCTTTGAGGTTGAGCAGTGCGCGGGGTTCCGGCTCGCCTTCCACCTTGCTGGCGATGATGCGGCGCACCTCATCGTAGCGGTCTTCAAGGCCGATTTCGCGTGCGGTGTCCATGTGCTGTACCACTACATCGTCGTATACGGCAACGTTACCGGAAGTCTGGTATGCTACGTGTACGTCGTGTCCCTGCTCTACGAGGCGGATGAAGGTGCCTCCCATAGAGATGACATCATCATCGGGGTGTGGCGAGAAGACGATTACTCGTTTGGGGAAGGGGCTTGAGGGGACGGGGCGTGTGGTGTCATCGCAGTTGGGCTTTCCGCCAGGCCATCCTGAGATGGTGTGTTGCAGGTCGTTGAATACTTCGATGTTCACTAAGTCGTAGGCTTTCCCGAGGCTGTCGAGCATGTCGGCCAGCGAGTTCTTCATGTAGTCCTGATAGGTGAGCTTGAGGATGGGCTTCTCTACCTTGTTGCAGAGCCAGATGACGGCTTTGCGCACAAGTTTCTTGGTCCATTCGCATTGTCCTACTACCCAGGGAGCTTCTACGCGTGTGAGTTTTTCGCCGGCAATCTCGTCAATGACCATTTCGATGTCGTCGTGCTGCTGCAGGAGGCTGGCGGGTACCATTTCGGTCTCTTCGCCTTCGACCACTTTCTTCACCACATCGGCTTTGTTTTCTCCCCATGCCATGAGGACAATCTTCTTGGCCTTGAGGATGGTCTCTATGCCCATAGTGATGGCCATGGTGGGGATTTCTGACTTGGAGAAGAGGCTTGCAGCCATCTTTCGCGAGCTGAGGCTGAGCTGCACGAGGCGTGTGCGCGACTTTTCGTATGAGCCGGGCTCGTTGAAGCCGAGCTGTCCCTGCTCGCCCATGCCGATGACCATGAAGTCTACCTTACCGGCAATCTTGTCGTATGCCTTGCAGTAGGCCGATATTTCGCTTACGGGTATGGTGGCGTCGAGGATATGGATGTTGTCCTCTGCAATGTCAATGTGGTTGAGCAGTTCTTCGCGTATGCGGTAGTTGCGACTCTGCTTGTGGTCAGGGGTGATGGGGTAGAACTCGTCGAGGCTCACTACGGCCACGTTCTTGAAGCTTACCTTGCCGGCCTTGTGGCGGTTTACCAGTTCTCGGTAGAGGCCGAGGGGGGTCTTGCCGGTGGTGAGTCCGAGGAGGAAGGGCTCTGTACCGTTGTGCTCATTGATGGCAGCAACGACTTGGTCGGCCACGTGTTGCACGCCGGCATATTCGGTTTCGAAGATTTCTGTAGGAACTTTTTCGTAGCGGCAGTAGATGTCGCGAGGAACGCCTGTGGTGATGAGTCCACCGTCTTTTGGCAATGTGTACTTACTTTTCATAGATGTATTGTGTTTTTTAAGGTTATGTTGTTTTCATGGTTCAAAGGTAGGAAAAGGTTGCGACATAACATTGCATTTGGCTGTTTTTTTTTACTGATAGGGCTATTGATAAAAACTATATCTAAAGTATGGCCTCGATGAAGTAACGCTTCTGAGACCTTATTTGTTTGTTCCTTTTATAGGATGTCGAGGGTGTCTTTATCCTGCAAACCCTCTGCGCTGTCGTGCCCAGGGGATGATGTGCTTAGCTTCTAACCCCTGCTCGATGAGGTGGCGCATCTGCTGCATGTAGGGGGCGGTGTGTTCGAAGAAGTGCTTGTAGCCTTCGCACAAGGCGTTGAGCCCCTTCTCTCCCCGTCGTGTGGTGGCGAACCGGTGCTTGGGACACTCGCCGCGGCAGGCAAAGAGGTACTCGCACTTGCGGCAGTCGGTGGGCAGTGAGTTGCGCTTCTCGATGCCGAAGCGGAAGAGCTCGGGCTTGCGCTGCATGTCGGCAAGGTGCTCGGTGCCGATGTTGCCGAGTCGGTATTCGGGGTATACGAAGTGG
This sequence comes from Bacteroidaceae bacterium, assembly GCA_017517925.1. Taxonomy (GTDB): domain Bacteria; phylum Bacteroidota; class Bacteroidia; order Bacteroidales; family Bacteroidaceae; genus UBA1189. Next base: position 24,511 of record JAFWXS010000118.1, read on the forward strand.
TCGCACATGTATACGTCGCCGTTGTGCTCTACTACGAGTCCGTCGCCACAGGTGGGGCAGAAGGCGCAGAGCCCGGGCTGCACGCCGCACCACTGGGCGAGGGTGATGTCGAAGAGTTGTACGAAGCGTTCGCCCACATCGCCGATGACCCACTCGTCGAAGATGTCGCACATGAACTTGCCGAACGCCTTCGGGGTGATGCTCCAGGGGGATACCTTGCTGCCTTCGGTACCGGGGGGCACGATGGCAGCGCGGCCCGATGGAGTGGGAACGGTGTGCTCCACGACGGGGAGGAACTGCATGTAGCGGCTCACCGAGCGCATGAACTCGTATACCCTGCGGCCCTGTCCGGCACATCGGTTGTTGATGGTGCTCAGGGTGTTGTACTCGACACCGCTTGTGGCCATCATCTCGAGGGCGCGTATGACGCGGTCGAAGGTGGGGTGCCCGCCACGGTCGCGGCGGTAGGCGTCGTGTATGTCCTTGGGGCCGTCGATGGAGAGGCCTATGAGGAAGTTGTTCTCGCGGAAGAAGCTGCACCAGTCGGGATTGACGAGCAGTCCATTGGTCTGCAGCGAGTTCTCTATCTGCTTGTTGCCTTTATAGCGGTTTTGCAGTGCTACAGCTTTTTCGTAGAAGTCGATGCCGGCGAGCAGGGGTTCGCCGCCATGCCAGCAGAAGGTGACGGTGGGTACCTGCACGGCTTCGATGTACTGGCTGATGTATCGCTCTAAAAGTTCGTCACTCATCTTGGGCTGGTGTCCTCCGTAGAGGTCGGCCTTTCCCAAGTAGTAGCAGTACTCGCAGTCGAGGTTACATAGCGAGCCCACGGGCTTTATCATGGTGGTAAAGGCCGTGGGGCGTGTCAGCTTCTGCGCGTCGGTGAAGTGCAGCGTGTTGTTGTTCATCTCTCTTGTCGGGGCGTTTCGGGGTTCTTGCCGTCGTTTTTCCTGCCTTGCTGCATGCTGCGCAGGAGTTCGCGCTGGTAGCGTTCCTCGGCCATCTGCACGCGCATGAGTTTCTTGGCGGGTAGTATCTGCTTGAACTTGGCTAAGTACTCCTTTTCGAGTGTGGCACACTCGATCTTCACGTCGGCCATGGCGTCGGTCATCTTGTCGCACTCCTCCTCGGTGCGCTCGTGGGGTGGCACACGTCGTGCTTCCTTCCACACGCGGCGGTTGGCCTCGTGCTTCTTGCCCTGCAGCTCGAAGTAGAGGGGGAAGAAGGCGTCGCTCTCCTCCGGGGTGAGCTCGGCATGACGGGTGATGAACTCCTGCTGCTTGGCACGGTACTCCTCGGGTGTCATGCGGGGATGTTCGGGACGCTGGCCCTGGGGCTGCTGTGCGGCGGCCATGAGGCATACGAAGTACAGGAGTAGGGTGGTGATGTGTCGTCTCATATCTGTGTGGTTTTATTCGTAATCATCGGTGGTGAGGTAGGAGTAGAGCACGTATTCGTTGTAGAGCGACGATGACATGAAGCAATCTGCCTCATCGGTATAGATGTCTTCGATGGAAGCCGTTTCACCGGTGGGGAAGCGGCTCTCCTGCACGTACATGAGGCCTTGCACCATGAAGATGATGCCCACGAAGGTGGCGGCCATGTAGAGCCACGGCTTGACGCGTGCCATGAGGGTGACCTTGGCTGCGGGTGCAGGCTCGGGCCGGACCTCGGGCAGGCTCTGCATGAGCTGCTCGTGGAAGTGCTCAAAGTATCCTTCGGGTACCTTGTAGGGGTCATGCTTCCCGTAGCGTTGTTTCAGTTCTCTATCGTCTGTCATTTGTCTTGTTTTTTGTATCTCTTTGACTCCGCTTTCTTCCTAAGGTTTAATTCTCACGCAGCAAATATTCGCTTATTTTTTTTACGGCAATGTGGTACGATGCCTTCAGTGCTCCGGTGCTGGTGCCGAGCACGGCAGAGATCTCCTCGTATTTCATGTCGTCGTAGTATTTCATGTTGAACACCAATCGTTGCTTGGGAGGCAGGGCCTGTATGGCGGCTGTGAAGCGTGCTTGCAGACGGTCACCGTCGAACCACTCGTCGGCTTCGAGCTGTGAGGCGTATGCCTCGATGTCCTCCACGGCATCGCAGTGGCTGCTTCGGCTGATGAAGGTGAGTGTCTCGTTGGTGGCTATGCGGTATAGCCAGGTGAGTACCTTGGCGTTGCCGAGGAATCCGTCGAGCCCCGTCCATGCCTTGATGAAGGTGTTCTGCAGTATGTCGTTGGTGTCGTCGTGGCTCTCCACCATGCGGCGTATGTGGCGGTAGAGGGGCTGGCTGTACTCCTTCACGAGCATAGAGAAGGTGTTGCGTCGTGTATGCGGGTCGCGCAGCTGCTGTATGAGTATGTCTTCGTCGTGGGGCAGTGGCATGGGGTGTTCGTGTTTTGTGTGGCAAACAGATTCTTAGTCGAGCTTGAGCACGGCGAGGAAGGCCTTCTGGGGCACCTCCACATTGCCAATCTGCTTCATGCGCTTCTTGCCCTTCTTCTGCTTCTCGAGGAGCTTGCGCTTACGCGACACGTCGCCACCGTAACACTTGGCCGTCACGTCCTTGCGCACCTGCTTCACCGTCTCGCGGGCGATAATCTTACCTCCAATGGCGGCTTGGATGGCGATGTCGAACTGCTGGCGCGGGATGAGTTCCTTGAGTTTCTCACACACGCGGCGTCCGAAGTCGTAGGCATTGTCGATGTGGGTGAGGGTAGAGAGGGCGTCTACGGGCTCGCCATTGAGCAGGATGTCGAGCTTCACTAAGCGCGAGGGACGGTACCCTGCGGGGTGATAGTCAAACGAGGCGTAGCCCTTCGAGATGCTCTTGAGCTTGTCGTAGAAGTCGATGACAATCTCGCCCAGCGGCATGAGGTAGTGTATCTCCACACGGTTGCCCGAGATGTACTCCTGTTTCACGAGCTCGCCGCGCTTGCCCAGACACAGGGTCATGATGGGGCCTATGTAGTCCGTCGTGGTGATGACCGAGGCCTTGATGTAGGGCTCTTCGATGTGGTCGATGAGGGTGGGGTCGGGCATGCCGCCGGGGTTGTGCACCTCGATGCAGTTGCCCTGCTTGTCGTATACGTTGTACGATACGTTGGGGACGGTGGTGATGACGCTCATGTCGAACTCGCGGTCGAGTCGTTCCTGTACAATCTCCATGTGCAACAGACCGAGGAATCCGCAACGGAAGCCGAAGCCTAAGGCCAGTGACGACTCGGGGAAGAACGAGAGTGAAGCGTCGTTGAGCTGTAACTTCTCGAGCGACGAGCGCAGGTCTTCATAGTCCTCGGCATCGATGGGATATACGCCTGCAAACACCATGGGCTTGCTCTCCTCAAAGCCCGCGATGGCCTCCGAGCAGCCTCCCTTGACGTGGGTGATGGTGTCGCCCACCTTGACCTCGGTAGAGGTCTTGATGCCCGAGATGATGTAGCCCACGTTGCCCGCCTTGAGCTTCTTCTGGGGCACCATGTCCATCTTGAGCACACCGATTTCGTCGGCATCATACTCCTTACCCGTGTTGAAGAACTTTACCATATCTCCTTGGCGGATGGTGCCGTTGAGGATCTTGAAGTAGGCGATGATGCCGCGGAACGAGTTGAACACCGAGTCGAAGATGAGGCACTGCAGGGGAGCGTTTTCGTCGCCCACGGGAGCAGGTATGCGCTCGATGACGGCAGCAAGGATGTCCTCGACGCCCTCGCCCGTCTTGCCCGATGCACGGATAATCTCTTCGCGCTTGCATCCGAGAAGCTCTATGATCTCGTCCTCCACTTTCTCGGGCTCGGCACTGGGCATGTCACACTTGTTGATGACGGGGATAATCTCCAGGTCGTGTTCGATGGCCATGTACAGATTCGAGATGGTTTGTGCCTGCACGCCCTGCGAGGCATCCACCACGAGCAGTGCACCCTCACACGCGGCGATAGAGCGCGACACCTCGTAGGAGAAGTCCACGTGTCCCGGCGTGTCGATGAGGTTGAGCGTGTACTTCTCGCCCTGATACAGGTGCTCCATCTGTATGGCGTGGCTCTTGATGGTGATGCCGCGCTCCTTCTCCAAATCCATGTCGTCGAGCATCTGCCCCTCGGTGACCTTGATGGTGTTGGTGTACTCGAGCAGGCGGTCGGCCAGTGTCGACTTGCCGTGGTCGATGTGTGCAATGATGCAGAAGTTTCTGATATGCTTCATTATGATGAGTGATTTTCCTATAAATAGCTGATAAATTAAATAAATGACAAAGATATATCAAACTGTGCGAAATGCCAAATTCTGGAGGCTTGTAGGACGTTTTTTTTACTTTATAGCTCCTTTATGGGGCTTTGCAGACTCCTTGGTCTTCTTCTGTTGCCGTTTTGCACGTGGAGGCGGTGCTATAAATTCCTGGAGGCGGTGCTATAAATTCTTGGAGGCAGTGCTATAAATCTGCGGAGGCAGTGCGATAACAGCGGAGTAGGTGTGAGGACTTCGTCGGTTCTGGGCGCATGCAGTGGGGTAGGGCGCGAAGCGTTACAAAGCGTTACAAGCGTTACAAAAAAATGGATACCCCCGTCTTTTTCTTGCGTAGCATACGCTTGTAAAAGAATTTTATCTAATATATATAATTAATTATATATATTAGATAAAATTTTATACGCCCTATTTATTTCTATTTTTTCTCGGCGGAGTGTGTGTTTTTTTGTAACGCTTGTAACGCTTTGTAACGCTTGTAACTGCGCTCGTTGGCGCTATCCTTGCTTCGCCCCGAGAGGATAAATTCATCCCCAAATGCTCTCAGCTAAACCCGAAATAAAACCCAAACAATTTCTCAAAAAAAGCAAAAAAAGCAAAAATGTGGAAAGAAAGTTGTATCTTTGCAACTTGTTTTGCATATAGCACCGATAGGGGCCGCTATGTATGCATGCAAATAGGAGAAAACAATAATAAAAAGAAGATATATATAATGTTAATGAAAAAGATGGAAAAGATGTTGGGCGCAGCATTCGTTTTTGGAGCAATGCTGGCCTCATGCAGTCAGAACGCAGACTTTGTGGGTCAGACTGAAGAAGGAGAGGGACAATTGTTCCTTACATTGGGTGCCGATGCAGGCTTTACCAAGACGCGTGCCCTTTCGGAAGCATCGTATGAGAATACCGACAACTATACCGTGGTCGTTACAGATAAGGATGGTATAGAAAAGGTGAGATGTATGGGAGCGGAACTTTCCTCAAAGATGCCTTTGACTTTGAGTCTTGGAAGCTATAGCGTACAGGCGTTCTATGGGAAAGAACATGCTTATTCGCGTGATGAGTTCTATGTGTTCGGTGAGGTAAAGGGTAGTATCAAGGCTGACCAAAAGGAGACCGTAGAGGTTGTATGCGAGCCTACCTGTGGACGTATCAAGGTGGAGTTTGACAAGAATATGGCAACCTATTACAACGATTACAGCGTGTCTTTTACAGGTACCGAGGCTGTGGGTACTGGCTGTTTCGAGTGGAAGAAGAATGATACCGATCCCTTCTACGTAGCACTGAAAGAGGGAGGAGAGGTTATAACCTTTACTATATCTGTAACTCCTAAAGATGACTATGTGAACAATCAACAACAGGGAGCGACGAAGACTGGAACATTCAGACTTAATCGCAATAAAGGATACAAAATGAATATTTCTGCTCACTACACACCTACGGCTGTAGGCGATATTGAGATTAGTATCACCATTGATGAAAGTACTAATGATAAGCCTGTAGACATAGAAGTACCAATTGAGTGGACGTGAAGTTTCGGAGATTAGCAATCTTTAATTTATGTACTATATATAAATATGGAGTTATGAATATATCTAAACATATATTAGTAGGAGCCTGCGTCGCACTTGGCCTGGCTTCTTGCGCAAACGAAGATTTCTCTACGGTGAAGACGGGCAGCATGTTGCTCAGCGTAGACAAGGTGGCTCCCACAGCCACCCGTGCCGTAGAAACGGCCGACTACCCCGTGGCTGTATACTCAGTGCTCGATAATAGCGAAGTGGCATCGTACGAAAAGGCTAGCCTCATACCCGAGAAGCAGGTGATGGCCGTAGGCCAGTATTACGCTACGGCTCACACACCCGGTGTGATGGAGAAAATACAGAGCACACCCTACTATGCTGGTCGCGACACGTTCGAGATTATGCAGAACATCAATACCGTAGCAACCGTCGTATGCCGCATGGCAAACGGTAGCGTGACCGTGGCATATAGCGACGCCTTCCTTGAGGCTTTCTCTAATTGGACCGTGTCAATTGACGATGGAGGACAGACCGCACTGGTCTACAGCAAGGAGCGCGACGGACTGACACCCGCACCCGCCTACATCCGTTGGGAAGAGAACGTCAAGACACTCAAGGTAAACATCGTGGCTACCACAATGGCCGGTAACCGCATCTCGAACAGCAATACACTCACCAAGCAGCAGGCAAACGAGCAGTACGATAGCGATACCGAATACTTCGCCGGTGGTGACTGCATCGTCATCAACTTCGACCCCGTAGAGAGTACCGAGGGAGACATTACGGGTATCTCAGTGCGTGCCAACATCAGCTTCGACGACAATGAGCGCGAAGAGTCATTCGAGATGGAGGTCGAGGACTTCATCCCCGAAGATACGGGCGATGACACACCCGGCGACGACACTCCCAGTGGCGACAGCAATGCCATCACATTGGACCTCCCCGAGAATATGACCGTAACGGCCGTGACAGACCCCTCACTCGGTGACACATACATCGCTGCCGAGCACGGCATCAAGAGCATCAGCGTGAAGATGACCTCTACGAGTGATGCTATGATGGGCTCGTTGGCTGATTTGGCTGGCAACTACAACGGAGTAGACTTTGTGGCTGGTGCTGAGGTCGTGGCAAACCAGGAGATGGTAAGATTGTTCGGTGACTTGGGACAGACACTCGCAGTACCTGCTGTGGGCGATACTGAGTATGTATTCCCCATCGGTAACTTCTTCACCTTGCTGGCATTCTTGCCTGGTGAGCACTCATTCACACTGACCATTACCGACATGGAGGGTAACACCAAGGACGGATTGCTCAAGTTGACCGTAGAATAATCATAAAGGATAACATACACGATATAGAATATGAAAAAGATACATTATATACTATCTACCCTGCTGCTTGCAGCCTTGGTGGTTTCATGTAGCCAAGAGGGGGATATTGATGAAGCTCGTCAAGGTTACTTGTCGCTGAAAATCAGTTCGCTGACCTCGACTCATGCCCCCAGCGCAAGCCGTGCTGCAGCCCCTGATGACTATGCACCCAAAAACCTCCACGTAGAGATACGTGATGTTAAAGGTACGGTGGTAAAGAGTACTGACGACTTTGAAAACGACGCCTTATTCCAGGAAAATATCCGCCTAACAGCTGGCAACTACACCATCGTAGCCCACTCGGCAAACTGGGACGGTGAAGGCTCGGGCTTCGACACACCCTTCTACTATGGCCAAACCACCATCGAGGTGAAGCCACAGACCTTAGTGACAGCAACGCTCACCTGCACATTGGCTAACGTCAAGATTACCGTAAACTACGACCAGTCGTTCCTCAACAACTTCAAGTCGGCCATAGCCACCATCACCTCGTCTATCGCAGAGGTTACACCCCTCGCATTCGTGATGAACGAGACGACACAGGCAGGCTACATCCCTGCAGGAGACTTCACCGTAAAGCTCGACGTGGTGAACCATAAGGACGAGCCCAACAGCCTCTCACAGGACTTCACCGACGTGCAGCCGCGCGACCACTACATCCTGAACTTCAAGCTGGCCGACGAAGGCTACCTGGGCGATGGAGCAGGAGGCGGTATCAAGGTCGAAGTGGACGAGACAACCAAGACCTATACCTTCACCTTCGAGGTACCCCGCAAAAGTGCAATCACGCTGGTTACACGTGGTGCCAATGCATGGAGTAACTTCGCTATGCTCAATGCCTCGGTAACTGCTAAGATTGAGTCGTTCACCAACGACGGACTCACATTCCAGTGGCGCAAGGTTGGTGATGCTAATTGGGCAGTACTGTCCAACAGCAACCTCACCATCGATGCTTCAGATAACGTCACCGCAACCCTGAAGGGACTGCAACCCAATGCCAACTACGAGTATCGCCTATGCTACATCAAGGACGATACAGAGGTGCTAAGCGACCCCGTGGCGTTCACTACCGAACAGCAGATTGCACTCTACAACGGTGGCTTCGAGAACTGGTGGATGGATGGTAAGGTAGCCTATGCCACTGAGCAAGGCGTATCATATTGGGATACCAGTAACCAAGGTGCAGCATCGTTTGGCGGTAGCAACACCACCGAGACTACAAGTGTTGTACACGGTGGTAGCAAGGCAGCCATGTTGCAGTCAAAGTACATCGTCATCAAGTTTGCGGCTGCCAGCCTCTATACTGGTGCGTTCGGTGAGTTGGTGGGTACCAGTGGTGCTAAACTGAATTGGGGCGTTCCCTTCACTGCGCGTCCTACTGCATTGAAAGGATATATGCAGTATGCTCCCGTTGCAATCAATCGTGTGGGAAGTAATCTACCTGCCGATGCACCTGGCAAGGGGGAAACTGACCAATGTGGTATGTATTGCGCACTCTTGACCGAGGAACTGCATATCGACAATACTAAACTGGAGACTATCCCCAACTGGGATACCGACTCTCGTGTGATTGCTTATGGTGCTTTGCCCCTTGAGCAGAACGTACATAGCGGTGGACAGTGGAAAGAGGTGAACATCCCCTTGGTATACAGAGACTTGACAAGAAAACCCACACATCTGCTCATCGTGTTCTCGGCAAGTAAATATGGTGATTACTTCCATGGCGGTGAGGGTAGTACACTCTATGTGGATGACTTCTCACTCGAGTACGGTGATAGCCCCGTGGTAAGATAATTTGTTAACAAGCATATAGGCTCATACACACGATATGATTAGAAACTATTGCAAGGTGCTCATCAGTATGCTACTGCTGGTGGCAGCTATCCCAACCTCGGCACGAAGCTTCACCCTACAAGGGGAGGCTTCGGAGCTGTCGCTCTGTGAAAGTGCAGTGAGCACCCTTGACGACAAGAATATCCAAGAGAACAAGGTGGGGCAGAAGACCGAAGACTACATCGAGCAGCGAGGCATGATACGCCGCGGTGCCACAAAGGCACTCTTCATCCCCAAAGGTCAATGGATGGTAGGAGGACAAATAGGATGGAACCAGTGGAATAGCGATAACCTCAACCTCTTCATGCTCACCGACCTTAATCTCCAAGGACATACCTTCTCTGCTGGTCCTTGCCTCGGCTACTTCTTTACCAAGAACATGGCAGCAGGATTGCGCTTCTCATACAAGCGCAATTACTTCAACGTGGGCAGTCTGGGACTAAGCCTTGGCGACGCCTTGAACTTCGGACTCAGCGATATAGGCTACCTCCAACACAACTACAAGAGCACAGCCTTCATGCGTTCGTACATCCCCATCGGAGAGAGCAAGATATTCGGCCTCTTCGGCGAGTTGCAACTCAACTACACCTTCTCGGAAGGCAAGAACGGCGTTGGCGTGGGAGAATCCCGCACCGAAGTGTATGAGTGTGCACATTCTCTCGGAATAGGATTGGGGGGCGGATTGGTCGTATTCCTCGCCGACTTTGCCGCAGCCGAGGTGATGCTCAACGTCGGAGGCTATGACTTCAAGTGGGGCGAGCAGAATATCAATAACGTGGAACAGGGAAGTCACAACAGCTCGGGAGCAAACTACCGACTGGACCTCTTTAGTCTCAAATTCGGTGTAACGTTCTATCTATGAAGATACTACAGAAGTCCATCCTCATTGCGTTGACCTTCTTGCTTGCTACGTGTGACATCAAGGACGACATCGCGTACCCCATCATAAAAGGTCATATCACCGCATTTGAGGTTGAGGGACAGTGCGATGACAAGGGAGGAGCAAGCTCTACCCCCATCATCGACAAACAGACGCGCACCATCACCCTCTACGTCAGCGACACGGTAGACGTGGCCAACCTGCGCGTGACGAAGGTGGCCGTAGCCAGTACGACAGAGAATATGGGTATCAGTCAAACCGAACTGCCACGCATACAACCCAAAACAAACGGTGGAGAGAAATTCCCCGAGCATGGGTTCAACGACACGACGGGGATACTGAACATCCGTATGGACTTTACACGTCCCGTAGAGTTCAGGGTGAGCACACTGCAGGACTATATCTGGACAGTCGTCGTAAACCAAGTGGTAAAGCGGGAGATAGAACTCGAAAACCAAGTAGGCCCGGCCATCATCGAACCTAACCTGTGCAATGCCATCGTCTACGTCAAGAAAGGACAGAACTTGCGCCACCTGAAAGTCAATAAATTCTCGCTCGGCGGTGAGCATGGTAGCGTTAAGAACGACCCCACGGGGACTTACGCCAATTTCTATAGACCTCAGACATTCGAGGTGACAACAGGATGGGGTGCCACACAAATATGGAACGTGATGGTCGATACCGTAGAGGTAGTGGAGACTAAGGACCCCGTAACGATGACCACCAATGCGTGGAGCAACTTCGCGATGCTCGAAGCCACCATCGCCCCCGAGGACGAAGCCTTCAAGACCACACTCGTCTATGGAGAGTGGAAGCGTGTCGACGAAGAAGAATGGGCGGAGATTCCCAACTACGAACTCACAATAGACCGCTCGGATGGCACTGCATATCAGTTCGGAACGACAATAAGAGACTTGGCTCCAGGTACGGAATACGAGTTCCGCCTCCGCTATGAAGATGGAGGGCAGGAACAGACAAGCAAGAGCGTATCCTTCACTACCGAAGAGCAGATAGCACTCTACAACGGTGGCTTTGAGAACTGGTGGATGGATGGCAAGGTAGTCTATGCAACCGAACAGGGCGTTTCATACTGGGATACCAGTAACCAAGGCGCAGCATCGTTTGGCGGTAGCAACACCACCGAGACTACCGAGGTGGTACATGGCGGTAGCAAGGCAGCCATGTTGCAGTCAAAGTACATCGTCATCAAGTTTGCGGCAGCCAGCCTCTATACTGGTGCGTTCGGTGAGTTGGTGGGAACCAGTGGTGCCAAACTGACTTGGGGTGTACCCTTCGAAGCGCGTCCCACAGTACTGACAGGATATATGCAGTATGCACCCGTAGCCATCAACCGTGGGGGAAGCAATCTGCCTACCAATGCCCCGGCAATGGGCGAGCCTGACCAATGTGGCATGTATTGCGCACTCTTGGCCGAGGAACTGCATATCGACAATACTAAACTGGAGACTATCCCCGATTGGGAGACAGACCCTCGCGTAATCGCCTACGGCGCCTTACCCGCTGAACAGAACGTACATAGCAATGGGCAGTGGAAGAAGGTCAATATTCCCTTGGTGTATAACGACCTTAAACGTAAACCCACGCACCTGCTCGTCGTGTTCTCGGCCAGCAAGTATGGAGACTATTTTCACGGTGGAGAGGGTAGTACGCTCTACCTCGATGACTTCGAGTTGGTATACGGAGATAGACCATTGATGAAATAACGAACGACGAAACAAATGATTAAGACAACACGACATAGCCTAACGATACTCATAGCCCTCGTCATGGGAGCGGTTATGGGAGGATGTAGTCAAGAGGAGTTCTCTTCGTTTGCCAGTGGCACATTGCATTTGAGCATTGGCCATGCAGCAACGAAAGCCGAAACGCGTGCTACACCTACAGAAATAGGCAAACCTTTGGCCGAAAAGTTCAACCTCAAGATACAACGTAGCGGTGGTGACTATCCCTCGTATGAAGGTGAGTTCGTCGGTGACGTGACACTCAGAGTTGGAACTTACGACATCACGGCCTATTATGGGGAGAATGTTGTAATCGGAAAGAATACTCCCTACTATGAGGGTGTGGCAACAGCTGTGATCGAGGAAGACCAGTCAACCTCAGTGACTATCCCTTGCCGTGTGGCCAATGCCTTAGTGTCTGTTGTCTTTGGAGCCGATGAGGAGGAAAGACGCCGCTTCGACCGGCACTATGAAGATTATGGCGTGTTGGTGAGGGTGGACGACCATTCGCTGGCCATTCCTTATGACGAGGCACAGAGTTGTAGCGTATATTTCCCCGCAGGAAGCAAGCCTACATTGGTATTCTATGACACGCTTAAGGAAACGGGCGAACACGTGTGGTGTGAACTCTCGTCAACAGCGTTGCCTGAGACCTTCAAGGCTGCCGACCATGCTATAGTTACCCTCAGCCTGCCCGAGCCCGAGAGCGCGCTCAACGTGGACATCTCCAAGGTAGAGGTGGTGACGGCAATGCTTGACGAAACCATCCCTCTGTCGTGGCTTCCTATCTCTACAGCAACTGCAGCACACCACTACGACGCACAGGGGGTTCTGGTGGGTACCGATGTGACCTTCTCTAACTCATATCCCGGCATGCAATGGAAGGCTGTTGTGACCAATGCTGCGGGTCAGGAGGTGCGCAGCATATCGGGTATGGGCGAACTCGTCTCAACTTATAATAGTTCATCCGCATGGCCCTACCTCCCCTCGGGCGACTATAAGGCTATATTCTATCTCGAAGACGAAGGCAATTACAATAAAGTGGGTAGCCGCGACTTTAATATTGGAAGTCCCGAGCTGAAACTTACACTCGGAGGATACACCTCTTACACCAAATACTTGGAGGGAGATGTAGACGCTGCCAATAAATGTGATAGAAAAACAGTGTATGACATCTCGGTAGCGCTCAACGTAAGCGAGGCGCTGCTGGCCAAGTTCCCTTATACCTTCACTTTCCAATACGCCTCGATGGCTGTAGAGAAGGTTGCTGCTGGTAAGAATACCTTCAAGATGAGTGAACCGCTAACCAACCAAGCTGTAAGCTTTACTCCTTATCGATTGAAGGCCAGCGCTTTGTTCGATGGTATTGCGGTAAGCAGCAATAGAGACTTCTACATCACAGGACTTCCTGTAACTTATGCGCCGCCGAAGAAAGAAACAGGGTGGGTAGCAGGAACGGATTACGTGACTTTCAGTGCAAATGAGGTTAAACTGGGTGAAAGAGGTTGGCTCACAGCACACTACAATGAGTATATCCACAATCCTGATTTTGCGATACCTCACAATACTGGTGTTGCTATGGATTACAGCTTTATGATACACCCCGCAACCGAAGGTACTACGCTGACCATCACCGTGGGCGAAGATGTGATACTCTCGAAGCGTGAAGAGGGAGGTTTGGCCAATTCATCAGACTATCCTCACAGTGGAACCAATAGTGTAACCTTGTCAGGTAATGCTGTAGAGATAAAGTGCTTGAACAGTTATGGTGGTAGTGCAACTTATACCTCAATATACTCTTTGGCTTTTAAATATAGTAAGTAAATGAAGCGGTACTTATATACATATTATATATTCGGAATATTTGCTCTTATCGCCTGCCAACAGATGGAAGGACCTGGGACTCTGGGCGGCGAGTGCATCTTGGAACTCGAGGTCGCTCGTGCTGGAAAACCCTCTGTGACTTCGCGTGCCGTAGATGCAGACTTGGCTGTCACCATTCTTGATGCCAATGGAGAGGAGTATCTCTTCTATCCTGCAGGCAATATCCCTAAGAAAATCGTATTGGAACCGGGCGTATTCACCGTATGTGCCCATACCGAAAACCAAAATAATTGGCACACAGCCCAGGGAGGAAAGGGCGAACCTTGCTACTTTGCCAGCCAGCAGGTTGAGATGGAGTATGACCATCGTACTCGTATCTCTATGTCTGTTCCTATGGTTAATTATGCCGTTGAGGTGGACCTTCCCGACTTATTTGATAATCTGTTCAAAGTATACCAATTCACACTAAAGAGTGGCGAACGTGAAGTGGCCGTTCGCGAAGGTGAAAAGGCTTATTTTGACCTCTCTGCTGGGGGCTTTTTCTATTCACTTAGTGTAACCAATACGGATGGCGTATCTCATGCTCATTCACCTATATGGTTCTTTGATGTGCAGGGGGGTAAGCACTATCTTTTGCGCTACCACTATGCTTCAGAAGCTATGTCGGGTAACGTAGAGATTGAGATTACTGATGATATGGGGACCGACGATACATATATAGACCTGTAAATGAAGATTATGACTCGACTATATACGCAAATACAATCAACGGCGAAGCTCTGCCTCACGTTGCTCACAGCCTTTCTGTTGGGCGCGTGCTCCGCAGATATTGCCGAAACCACCATCCCCTCTATTGATGACACCGAGCTGTGGGGTACCTTGGAACTCTCGCTTGGCAGTGCCACGCGTGCTACCTCGACGGTTATTTCCAAAGAGGAGGCCGACAATTATTGGGTGACCGTGTATAAGGGGCAAGACATCAGTCGGGAAACAACGCGTCTGAAAGACCTCAATACGCGTCTGTCTGCCGGTTATGGCTATACGGTGAAAGCCGAAAACTGCTTGGAGACTGAGGCAGAAGCAGCAAATTATGGCTGGGGACAACGTCGCTTCTTAGGCTTTTCTCCATCTTTTTCCATCAAGCCGGGCGAGACAACCAAGGTGGGGGTAGGCTGCACCGTGGCCAATGCGGGTGTAGAGGTGGTGTTCGATGAGACCATGGCGCATCACTTTACCACCTCCTATCGCGTTACCATTACCGAAGGTGAACGTACCATTGTCTTTGATGAACTTACAGGTGGTAAGCGCGAATCGGATGTTATCACTCCGGGTAGCGTGGCTTATTATAATGTCGATGATAGCGGCACTCGTACACTGACCTATACGATTGAGGCTTATGGCATCGGTAAGCGTTTGGTGAAGACTGCTGCCATGGTGGTGACGAAGGCAAAAATCTCGCGTCTGACGCTAATCTTCATACCAGGAACATTGGATTTGGATATTGCAATTGACCAAGAGGATATTTTTGTGGAGTTGGGTATTGAGATTACCGATAAGAATGTCATTCAGGATGATGGCTCGGCAGATGTTAATGGTGCGCACGATGACTTTGAAGAGAGTAGTGACGGCGTGGACATCTCTGATTATGGACAACAATAAATGAGATTTATAATGAAACAGCATATCCTATACCACATATCACTCGTCTTGGGTGTTGCACTCTGTCTTTTTGCGTGCAATGAAGAGGACTTCGTGGATAACACCACTCAAGAATTGTCTTCACTCGAACTCTACACCTCCTCTACTAATACACGTACCAGTCTGCTCGATGACGGCACTACCGTAGTATGGAACGCGGAGGACGAACTGGCCGTATATGACTACGAGGCTGCCAAGCATCGCTTCATAGCAGACAATATCAGTGGTTCGTCTGCACGATTCATCGGAAAGATTACAGCGAAGAAAGACTATTTTCTCGCTCTTTATCCCTATGAGTTGGGGGCTGAGGCTCTCTCTGCCAATAACGAAATCGTGGTGACACTACCCCAAGCGCAGACCGCAGCGGAAAGCACCTTTGCTCCGAACCTTAATGTGTCTGTAGCCAAGGGAGCACGCAATGTGGATGGTAGCCCCTCAAATATCACATTCTACAACGTGTGTCAACTGCTCAAGTTTACAGTGCCAGCTTATGCTGCAGGTAAAATCAAGCAGATAGAGTTTGTTGCCAATACTCCGATTGCGGGAGAGATGCATGTGGACTATAGCACCGATGTGCCTAAGGCAGTGATTGCTGCAGATGCCGCTAAGAGTGTCACCATTGTTCCTCCTGCTGGAACGACCGCCTTTAATGCTGGGACCTATTATATTGTATCGGCACCTGTAGAGCTAAATGGGTTTACGATGTCGTTCACCTGTGACGAGACTTCCTACTCGCTTGGTAGCCATAGCACCTTTGGTGGGGTTGCAGGCAAGGTATATTCTTTAGGTAATATAGATCTCGTGAATACTCCTAGGGTATCGGCCGTTCACCAGTATGCGAATGGCACGTTGCAAGGCACTAAACTCACCATTAGTAATGCACCGATGGGTGAATCTGCGTGGAGTGCTGTCATTAAGAATGCATCCAATACCGTTGTGCGCACCTTGCAGGGAACTGGCACATTGGAATCATCGGAGCAAGATGTAAATTGGCCCTATTTACCCAAGGGAAACTACACTATAGAATATACCTTTACAACTTCGAATGATAAGGTCGTTACTAAGACGAATGCATTTAGTGTTGTTGAGTCACCAACATTCTCCGTAGGAGTAACGGCCTATACATCGTACTCTTATTATAAGGGTGATGGGGTAGAAAAAAATATCGTTACGGCTAATAGCCTTAACAATGTTACTATCTATGAACCTAAAATTTCAATCAATGGTATTGCGTCGCATATCCTTAACAATGCAAACTACTCTTTTAATGTGACAAATAATTTTGGCGGTTCACAACCGAGTGTGAATAGTGGTGTGTATTCATACAAGGACTATACCGTAAGCAACTATACTTCTTATACGCTTACGGGCAATGTCGCATTTGATGGAGTGACTCGTTCGGCAAACAAGACGGTGTATATTACCGGCATTCCTTATACGGCGCAACCGCCAACGCAGGCAGATTGGAGTGGTAGTGCAGAGCAATGGAAAGCTGATTATGTGCGTTTACACAAGCACACCATTACAAAGACCTTCTACTGTCCTGAGAATATAAATGTAAAAGTGGGACAGATAGCAAGTGCACGTCAACATACTTCGGGGACAACCTATAAGCTGATTTGTAGCGGAGTAACGTTAAAAACACTCAATACCAGTTGGATGAGTACAGTTGAAGATAATGCAACCTACGATTCTGAGTTGAAATCAAGTGACGCAACCATAAAGTGCCAGAGTTCATATGGTAGTCCAGATGCAATTATTGAAGGAACTCATGCAAAGGTACGCTCTATTTCCGTAAGATACAGATAAATATACTCTATGAAATATATTCATTCTCTATACATGCTTCTTGCGGCTCTATTGCTAATTACGAGCTGCGATGCTGACCATGCAACTCCGGTTATGGGCAATGAGACAGGAACTTTCTCTCTTGTGCTTACTCCAGGTGAGGTGCAGAGTGAAGTTATTACTCGTGCAGCGTTGAATCTTGACGTTGAGGACTTTCAGATTACGTTGGCAGAGGCGAATGGTACACTGTTGCTTGATAAACGTCTTTTGGGCGAGCTTACCGAGGCCGAATGTACGCTTCCTGCGGCTACGGGCTATCAAATTAAGGCGGAGAGTTGCACTCCTGAAGAGTCTATTACACTCAACGAGCGGTGGGGTATGGCACATTTTGTAGCAACGACGACGTTTGACATTGTGTCCAATCAGCATACTCCCGTGTCGCTCACCTGCTCTATGGATAATGCCGGGGTGCAGTTTGTCTTTGAACAGAGTTTCTTGGACAAATTCCCCATACATGCAGTGACTACCCAAGATGGTCGTTCGTTGGTCTTTAATAAAGATACGCACGATAAGATAGCCTATTATCCCATAGAAGAAGATGGGGAAACTGTACGCCTCAAACTGACTGGCTCGGCTGGCGGATGGAGCGACCGTATTGAGATTATTCAAGAGATGCCTATTAACCGAGGAAAAATATATATAGTTAGCATAACTTATAACGAAACAATGTCCAGCGAAGTAGCTTTAAAGGTATCTGAGGTTCATTAAGGCGCTTCTTCCTAACTCTTTGGAACTACTTAGGGGGATTTATATTTAAGGAGGTGAATTTTGCCTCCTTAATTTTTCTTAAATAAGAATAAAATCCTTATCTTTGGCGACAGTTTTAACCGTGGGTAATTTCTTTTGCCGACAAAACTATGAAATATGTCTGACTCGAATGGTAAGTTCAAACGCTCGATGCGCCCCATAGATGTGTGGGCCTTGGCATTGGGTGCAATAATTGGTTGGGGATGCTTTGTGCTCCCAGGTAACGCATTTCTGCCGAAAGCCGGTCCGTTAGGTACGGCATTGGGTATGCTCATTGGGGCTTTCTTGATTATCGTGATAGCACTCAGTTACGGATACCTCATCCGTAAGTTCCCCATCAGCGGAGGAGAGTTTATCTACACCAAGGAAGCCATAGGCAAGCGTAATGCTTTTGTCTGCGGTTGGGGTATGATATTGGCCTACTGGAGCCTTATCCCGCTTAATGCTACGGCATTGGCACTCATCAGCCGCTACTTGTTCCCTGGTATCATACAGCGCGGCCTGCTCTACCAAGTGGCCGGGTGGGATGTATATGCCGGTGAGGTGGTATTGGCCTCGGTGTTCATTATCCTCATGGCACTTATCAATATCAAGGGCATCAAGCAGGCGGCATGGTTGCAGACGGCTATCTCGCTTACGCTCGTGGGATGCATCTGTCTCATTACATGCCTGATTATGGGCATGGCCGACTGGAGCAACTTGACACCTGGTTTCCCTGAGAATACGAACTGGTGGCAGGGCGTGTTCAGTATCGTGGCTATGGCACCTTGGGCGTTCATCGGTTTCGACTGCATACCGCAGAGCGCCGAGGAGTATAACTTCGACCACAAGAAGTCTACACGCATCATGGTACTGGCCATCTTCATTGCCGCCCTGCTCTATATAGCTGTATGTACGGTGACTGCTACGGGCTTGATGCCGTGGCAGGATCTGCTGGCTTCGCGTGAAAACTGGCCTACAGGTTTCGTCGTGCGCAAGTTGTTGGGACTTGCGGGCTTGGTAATCCTCGGTATTGCCATGTTCTGTGCCGTGGTGTCGGGTATGAACGCCTTCTATATCTCCACTTCGCGCCTGATGTATGCGATGGCCGATGAGGGCAGTCTGCCTGCGGTGTTCAAGCAACTCTCTCCCAAGCATGGTACCCCGCGCAACGCCATCCTTTTCGTCATGGTGATGAGTCTGTTTGCTCCGTGGTTTGGTCGCGAAGTGCTCAACTGGATTGTCGACATGACCAGTGTAGGCGCAGCCATTGTGTTTGCTTACACCACCGGCTCAGCAGCCATTATGGCCCGTAAGGCCGGTGATACACGTCAAATATGGATTGGCATCGTGGGTTGTGTGTTCTCGCTCTTCTTCCTGTCGCTGCTGCTCATCCCCGGTATGCCAGGCTACCTCTCTTTCCAGAGCCGCGTGATATTGTTGGTATGGATTGCAATAGGTTTTGCTTTTTACTGGATTATACGTAAGAACTATGGAGAAATACAACGAAAGAGAAAGCTACTTCGTAGACATAGAGAAAATACTGGGGCCTAAGCTGCGTAAGAAATTGCCACGCTTTGTCATCAACTTTCTCAAGCGCCGCTTACATCAGGACGACATCAACGAGGCCATCATGCAGGCCGAGTGTCCCGTGGGCGCAGGCTTCTTCGATGATGCCCTCCGCTATCTCAACATAACCTTCCGTACACGGGGTGAGGAACTTTTGGACCCAAACAAAAAGTATCTATTTGCTTGTAATCATCCCTTGGGCGGTCCCGAGGCTTTGATTATCGGCTCGGTGTTCCGTAAACTGTATGGCGATGGCTTCAAGGTGCCCGTAACGCCTATCTTGGCTCACCTGAAACCTTTGGCGGAATTTTTTGTGCCGGTCAACAACTTGTCGTCCAAGCAGAGCCGCGACCTTGGCGTACGCATCGCCGAGATGTTTGAGTCAGACAAGCAGGTACTGGTGTTCCCCGCCGGAGTGTGTGCAAAGAAGATTAAGGGCAAAGTCACCGAGATGCCGTGGAAGAAGATGTTCATCACGCAATCGCGCCGTCACGAGCGCGACGTGGTGCCCATCCACATCTCGGGGCATAACTCCAAGTGGTTCTTCTTCCTTGCCAAGGTAAGCCGATTGCTCAAGCTCAAAATCAATATCGGTATGCTGTACTTGGTAGACGAACTCTTCAAACAGTGTGGCAATGAGTTTGTCATCACCTTTGGCGAGCCGATTCCCTATACCACTTTCGACCGCAGCAAAACTGACCTTCAATGGGCTGCTGAGGTTAAGGACAAGGTGGAAAAACTGGCCGAGGGCAATGGTTGTGTCCCTAACATGTGATAAATAACCACGGATTGAACAGATTTTATAATATAGAATAGAGAAGAATAATCCGATAAATCCGTGAAATCTGTGGTGAAAATAAAAAGAAAATATATGTTTCCTCCTATTATTGAGCCTGTATCCGTTGAGTTACTCAAAAGTGAACTCAACGAGAAGACCTTCCTCCGCACTACCAATCGCGGAAACAACGAACTATATGTAGTGAACAATGAGACTGCACCCAACGTGCTGCGCGAGGTAGGCCGCTTGCGTGAGGTGTCGTTCCGCGCTGTAGGCGGTGGCAGTGGTACCGAGTGTGACCTTGACCACTTTGACCTCGAAGACCCTGCCTGCTTCCAGCTCGTCGTATGGAATCCCGAGGCCGATGAGATTATCGGTGGCTACCGCTTCACCCGCTGGAAACTGGCCTCTTTCCACGAAAACGGACAACCCTATGTGAATACCGAGCACCTCTTCGACTTCTCGCAGAAGTTCCTCGACAATGAGTTCCCCCACTGCATCGAGATGGCTCGCGCCTTTGTGCAGCCCAAGTACCAAAGTGCAGCAGGTGGACGCAAGGCACTCTTTGCCCTCGACAACCTGTGGGACGGTATCGGCGGACTCATTGCTACTGACCCCACGGAGAAGTACCTCTCGGGCAAGGTGACCATCTATAGCACCAGTCCTGAGATGAGCCGCAAGGCTATGGTCTACTACCTCGACATGTGCTTCGGTGATCGCGAGGGACTCATCACCTCAAAGAATCCCGAGACTTGCACTCCCGAGCAGGCCACCTTCTTCAAGGAATTGTTTACCGGTGCCGACTACAAGGAGAATTATGCCATTCTCAATGACTATGTGAAGTCATTGGGCGATACCATTCCTCCGTTCATACATCTTTATATCGGTCTCTCGCCCACGATGAAGACCTTCGGCACCACTTTTGACCCCGATTTCGGTGACTGCTACGACACGGCGATGCTCATCACTACAGCAGACATCTACCCCGACAAATATGCCCGTTATGTAGACTCATACGAGAAGTGCAAGGAATATAGAAGATAACGCAAACGAAAAAAGACAGCATAATGAAACATTCTGTAAAAGATTGGATTCTCACTACCCGTCCCTGGTCGTTCCCTGCATCGGCCATGCCCGTACTCACAACCTTCGCCTTCATGGCATGGAACAGCAGCCAAGGCGGCTCGCCTATTGATTGGGTAAGCGGCATTCTTGCCGTAGTGGGCATTGTCTTCTTTCACGCTTCGGGTAATATGCTGAGCGACATACGCGACTATAAGAAGGGTGTCGACGAAGGTTTGCAACACATGCCGCTGGTAAACGGCTCGTTTACCACGAAGGAGTATCTCTGTTTCAGTCTCGCTCTTTTTGTCGTGGGTGTAGCCATCGGCCTGTACATCATGTCGCGCTGCGGATTGCCACTCCTCTATGCTGCACTGTGTGGAGCCTTCTTCACGCTCACCTACGCGCTGTTCAAGTACATCGCCTTGGGCGACCTTGTGATATTCCTCTCCTATGCCATCATCCCCATCCTGGGTACCACTTATGCTACTACGAGCGAATACTACACCCCTGCATTGGTGCTGGCACTGCCCATAGGTCTCATCACGGTGGCTATCCTGCATGTTAACAATACACGAGACATCGACTCTGACCGCAAGGCGGGCATCCGCACATGGGCCATGCTCATCGGTCGCAAGGCATCGCTCAAGCTCTATGCCTTCGAGGTGCTCTTCCCCTTCGTGCTCATCGTGGCTACCGTATGTTGCGGTTGGCTCCCTTGGTATAGTCTGATAGCCCTATTAGCGGCTCCCAAGGCTTGGAAGAATGCCCACACCGTGCTCAGTGCCAAGAAAAAAGGGACAGAACTACTTGCACCTATCGATTCTGAGACTGCACAGCTGCAGCTCATCTTCAGCCTGCTGCTT
Source organism: Bacteroidaceae bacterium (assembly GCA_017517925.1). Classification (GTDB taxonomy): domain Bacteria; phylum Bacteroidota; class Bacteroidia; order Bacteroidales; family Bacteroidaceae; genus UBA1189. The sequence goes on from JAFWXS010000118.1 coordinate 46,452, forward strand.
ACTATATCACTATTTATAGCAGCGGTACTATGAAGAAACTCTTCCTCCCTCTCGCCACCGCCGGCGTGCTGTGGTTTCTCATGTTCAATCCGTGGATTGCCATGCCCGTAGACTTCTGGACCATGATGACCCTCTCGGCCTGTATCCTGCTCACTATGGCACTTACTATCGACCGCAGTTGGGTATCCGACATCGAGGTGTCGTGGCGCGGCCTCTTCACCGGTCTGGTTCTCGCACTCGTACTGTGGGGCATCTTTTGGGTGGGCGACAAGGTAGCCACGTGGATGTTTCCCTTTGCACGACCACAGGTCGACACCATCTACAGCATGAAGGACTCGCAGAGTGGATGGTTCATCGGTCTGCTGCTGCTCTTCATCATAGGACCGGCCGAGGAGATATTCTGGCGCGGCTTCGTACAGCACAGATTCACACGTTGCTATACAGCCGACACCGCCTTCATTGCCACACTGCTGGTGTATGGCCTCATACATATTTGGAAGTTCAATTTCATGCTCATCATGGCCGCCTTCGTGTGCGGCCTTATATGGGGATTGGTCTACCGTTTATGGCCCAAACAACTCTTTGCCCTCATCGTATCACATGCCGTGTGGGATGCACTCGTATTTGTGGTGTGGCCCATATAGTTTATTTCTTCAACTCAATACGGAAGGTGGTGCCTTTGCCCACCTCGGAGTGTTTCACGTAGATGCGTCCCTTGTGATAACTCTCGATAATGCGCTTGGCGAGCGAAAGACCGAGGCCCCAGCCGCGTCGCTTAGTGGTAAAGCCGGGTGAAAAGACGCTCTGGTAGTGCCCCTTGGCAATACCCTTGCCGGTATCCTCTATGTCGATGTATACGCGTTCGGTGGTTTGTGCCACATGGATAGTGATGCGCCCCTCACCGTTCATGGCGTCGATGGCGTTCTTGCACAGGTTCTCGATGACCCACTCGAAGAGGGGGCTGCTCATGCGTACGGTGATGGGCTTCTCGGGCATGCGCAGGGCGATGTCCACATGCTCCGACGAGCGACGGCCTATGTAGGTGGTTACTCGCCGCAAAGCCTCGTTCAGGTTCTCGGGCGTGGTTTCGGGGAGGGAACCTATCTTGGAGAAGCGCTCGGCAATGATTTCGAGGCGGTGAACGTCGTTGGTCATCTCGGGGATGAGCTCGTCGTTGGGGTAGGTGGTGCGCAGTATCTCGGTCCATGCCATGAGCGACGAGATGGGGGTGCCCAGCTGGTGGGCGGTCTCCTTGGACAGTCCTACCCATACGCGGTTTTGCTCGGAGCGCTTCATGCTGAGCAGGGCGAAGAGGGCCACGGCAAGGAACAGGGCGAAGACACCGAATTGTATGTAGGGGTATGCCTCGAGGCGTTTGAGCATGAGCGAGTCGTCATAGCACACGTCGTAGTAGCGGCCCGGCTCGTCCAGGTCCATGCGGATGATGTGTTCTGCCTCGCGCATTGCTGCGGCCTTTTGCATGAGGTAGCCCAAGGTGTCGGTGCCGTGGATGCGTACGTTGCTGTAGCTCTCGATGCCGCCCTTGTCATCGAGCACGATGACGGGGATGGTGCTGTTGCCGCGGATGACGGTGAGCACGAGTGTGAGATCGGTGTTCTCGTCGGCATTGTTGAAGGTGCGCATGGCCTCGGTCCACACCTCCATGCGCATGGCCTCTTCGCGTTCGAGGTCGCGCACTAAGTAGTTGGAGAAAACGAGCGACGCCACACCAAGCAGTACTGCGATGACGATGAGCAGGGATTTTATTGTGCGTGTGCGATTAAACCATTCCATAGTCCGTTGTTTTCATATTATAGAACGGACAGGTAGAGGAAATCGTATAAAAGAGTACGATAAAATGCATCTTTGTGAAAAAAAGAAAAAAAAACTTTGTCATTCAGCAATATCGCTGTATCTTTGCAGCAATGTATAGTTGGACATACAATCTATAATTAACCTTTAATACAAACATTTCATGAAAGTAAAACACATCCTTTCGTTGGCATTGGCTGCACTGTTTGTCAGTTGTGCCCAAAAGCAAGTGTCTCCTTATGGTACTGCTTACCATTGGGACAAAGGTACAATCGTAGTTGAGTCGCCCGAGCGTCCTGCCGGTCAGGAGCACGTGCTCGGCCTCACCGCTCCCAAGTTGGAGACTGTTCGTGTAGGTTTCGTAGGTCTCGGTATGCGTGGCCCCGGTGCTGTAACTCGCTTTGCCCACATCCCCGGTGTAGAGATTGTAGCGCTCTGTGACTATGAACAGAATCGTGCCGAGGCATGTCAGAAGTCGCTCCGCGAGCAGGGCTTGAAGCCCGCCGACATCTACTTCGGCGAGAAGGGTTATGAGGAGCTTTGCAAACGCGATGATATCGATCTCGTGTACATCGCTACCGACTGGAATCACCACTTCCCCGTGGCAAAGTTTGCCATGCAGAACGGCAAGCACGCTGCCATTGAGGTGCCCTCTGCTATGAACCTCCAGCAGTGCTGGGAGCTTATCGACCTCTCTGAGCAGACACGTCTCCACTGCTTCATCCTTGAGAACTGCTGCTACGACTATTATGAGATGAACGCCCTCGCTATGGCACAGGACGGTATCTTCGGTGAGATTATCCGCGCTGAGGGTGCTTACATCCACGGCCTCGAGTGGTTCTGGGATTACTACTGGCTCGATCCCAACGATAACGACGTTGACAAGCTCCACTGGCGCATGAAGTACAACATGGAGAACCGTGGCGACGTATATGCTACTCACGGCCTTGGCCCCGTGGCACAGTGCCTCAACATTCACCGTGGCGACCGCTTCACCACACTCACCGCTATGGATACCGAGAGCTTCGTAGGTAAGGAGTGGGTTGAGAACAAGACCGGCAAGGAGTGCACAGAGTTCCGCAATGGTGACCACACCACCACACTGATGCGTACAGCACAGGGTAAGGTTGTTGAGATCCAGCACAACGTGATGACTCCCCAGCCCTACAACCGCTTGTTCAAGCTCACCGGTACCAAGGGTTACGCTACCAAGTATCCTACTCCCGAGTATGCTCTCTCTGGCGAAGTGTTCAAGGGTACCGATGCTCCTCAGGTAGACAACCTCAACGCTCACGGCTTCATCAACGCCGAGCAGAAGGCTGCCCTCGAGAAGAAGTACTATCACCCCATCCTCACCAAGTATGGCGAAATGGGCCGTCACATGGGTCACGGTGGTATGGACTATATCATGGACGCACGTCTCGTATACTGCCTCCAGAATGGTCTTCCCCTCGACATGGACGTATATGACCTCGCTGAGTGGTGCTGCCTCGCAGAGTTGGGTGCCATCTCTATGGATAACAACTGCGCTTCTGTGACCTTCCCCGACTTCACACGCGGTCACTGGAACGATGTACAGGGTTACAAGCACGCCTATGCTCCCGCTGAGGAGGAGGCTGCTGCCGAGGCTGCTGCCGCTGCCTATACCGCTGCACAGAAGGAGGCTACTGCCGCTTGCAACCTCTGGGCTCTCTACGATGCAGTGAAGGCTGCTCCCGAGGCCGACAAGGCTGCTGCCACAGAAGCTTACAACGCTGCTGTAGCACAGGCCGACGCTATGATTGCCGAGGCTGTGAAGAAGTAATCATCACAGTATCTTGATAAGAACAGGGGAACCGCGATGTGCGGCTCCCCTTTATTTTTCCTGGAGTTCAGGAGTTACAGGAGTTCAGATAACACCTTTGACGGATGTACTTTTCCCCTCGCGATGAGTATCATGCGGAGTATAACGATGCATCTCGGGAATCTTCGCTCTTGACGATTTAACGTTAACGTTTATTTCTAACCCTGCTCTACCTGAAGGCGATATTAGCAATCACCTGCGCCCCCACATAGGCGTTGAGGCGGGTGATGATTTCATGGCGCTGCATCATCAGCTCCTGTCGGATGACAGGTGAGGTGAGTTGCACGTGCAGTGTCTGGTTGCGTATGATGAGTTCCTTGGTGTAGCGTGCAATGATGGGCCCCATCACATACTCCCACCCCTGGATGAGGCGGTACTCATTGAGCGGAGCCTCGAGGCCCTGCTGGCGCAAGTATTGGCGGATGAGGTCGCCTACGGCCTCGGAGTTGGTGCGTCTCATGTTGCTTGAGTTGAAAGTTGAGAGATGAAAGATGAAAGTTTCATCTTATCACAGTTCCACTACCCCATTGGTTACGGTATAGAGTTTATAGTCACCGGTGGCCGCGGAGACGATGCGGTCGAGGTGGCCGCGGTTGACGTCGGTGATGAAGATCTGTCCGAATGTGTCGCTGGAGACGAGGCGGATGATCTGCTCCACCCGTGAGGCGTCGAGGCGGTCGAAGATGTCGTCGAGCAGGAGTATGGGTACCTTGCTGCCTGAGCGGCGGAGGAAGTCGAACTGGGCCAGCTTCAGGGCGATGAGGTAGGTCTTGTTCTGTCCCTGCGAGCCTTCGCGCTTGATGGGGTAGCCGCCGAGCTGCATCACGAGGTCGTCCTTGTGTACGCCGTGTAGGGAATAGCCCATGATGCGGTCTTTGGCCCGGCCGTTACGGATGGTATCAAGCAGGGCACCACGCTCGCCATGCGAGGAATAGGCCAGCGAGACCTCTTCACATTCGCCCGAGATCTGTGCATAGAAGGATTGGAAGATGGGTGTAAGCCCCTCTATGAACGCCTTGCGGCGCTGGTAGATGACCTCACCCGAGCGGGCCATCATCTCTTCCCACAGCCCCAAGAGTTCCGGGTCGGGTTCCTCTTCCTGCTTGAGCAGGGCGTTGCGCTGCTGTAGAGCCTTTTCATAGTTGATAAGTTCGGTGAGATACTCCTTGTCGTGCTGCGAGATGGCCACATCCATGAAGCGGCGACGCTCCTCACTGCCGCCAAGTATCAGCTCATTATCCGAGGGCGATACCATCACCAGAGGGATGAACCCCACATGCTCCGAGAAGCGTTGGTAGGCCTTCTTGTTGCGCTTGAAGGTCTTCTTCTGACGGCGCTTCATGCCGCAGTATATTTCCTCCTCGTCGCCCTGCTCCGTGTCGTAGAGGCCCTGCACCACGAAGAAGTCCGCCTCGTGACGCATCACCTGCGAGTCTATCGGGTTGGTCGCACTTTTGCAGAACGACAGGTAATAGATGGCATCCAGCAGGTTGGTCTTGCCCATGCCGTTCTGTCCGATGAAGCAGTTCACGTTGGGCGAGAAGTCGAGGTCGGCCTGCTCGATGTTCTTATAGTTGAGTATGGAAAGTCGTTTCAGTATCATGCAGCGGAATCCTGAATTCTAAATTCTGAATTATTTTATCGCGAAGATACGAATAATCTGCCGAAAAACGCGGTGGGAAGAAAAAAAACAGCCCTACGGCATAAAAAAAACGGTCTAAATTTTATCAATCAGCAGAAATAGACTACTTTTGCAACTTGTTATGCAAAGTATATAATAAAACAAAATAAGAATATGGCAAAACAAGAAATCAAGCAAGAGCAAGTGCTCAATGTAGAGGAGGCTGTAAGCCGCTCTGAAGCGTTTATCAACAAGAACAAGAAGGCTCTCGTCATTGGCGTAGTGGCTGTAGTGGTACTCGTGGCCGCAGGTCTGCTGGCTTCAACTTATATTATCGCTCCCCGCGAGAAGGCCGCTGCTGAGGCACTCTTTACCGGTGAGCAGTATTTCCAGAACGGCAACTACGAGACTGCCATCGTGGAGTTTGAGGCTGTCATTGCCGACCACAAGGGCACCAAGGCTGCTAACCTCGCCAAGGCATATACCGGCATCAGCAATGCCAAGCTCGGCAACTACGAAGAGGCCATCCCCATGCTCAAGGCATTCAAGGGCAATGATGCGATGATCGCTCCCTCGGTATTGGCTGCCCTCGGCAACTGCTACGCACAGGTAGGCCAGGAGGCTCAGGCTGCCGCCACCCTCATGAAGGCTGCCCAGAAGGCCGACAACAACCTCCTCAGCCCCGCATACCTCATCCAGGCTGGTCAGATCTACGAGAAGTTGGGCAAGAAGAGCGATGCGCTCAAGGCCTACACCCAGATCAAGGAGAAGTACTACGGCTCTATGCAGGCTATGGATATCGACAAGTACATCGAGCGCGTAAAGTAATATAGTATAGGATATAAAGGTTGAGGGTTGAGAGTTGAGGGGGTAACACAGTGCATCTCCTATCTCTCAACCCTCAACCCTCAACCC
>JAFWXS010000119.1 GCA_017517925.1 Bacteroidaceae bacterium
AAAGAAATTCTTCTATGTAGAAGAGAATTGTTGGATTCAGTTGCGCTTGAGCGCCGCTGGTCTTCGTTTGATTAACAAGAAAGGTTTGGACGCTGCTTTGAAGCAAGCTTTTGCTGAGGGGCACTGCACTCCGAACGACATTAAAGTAATTGCGTAAAGGAGGGATCTGATTATGGCAAAGAAAGTAAAAGGTAACAGAGTTCAAGTTATCCTCGAGTGCACAGAGCACAAGGAGAGCGGTATGCCGGGTACATCTCGTTATATCACTACAAAGAACAGAAAGAACACAACTGAGAGACTGGAGTTGAAGAAGTACAACCCCATCTTGAAGCGTGTAACAGTTCACAAGGAAATTAAGTAATCACACCCTTAATATAGTATAAGACTATGGCAAAGAAAGCGGTTGCATCTCTTCAAACCGGTAAGGCAAGTTCTTACTCAAAGGTAATCAAGATGGTTAAATCTCCTAAGACCGGTGCTTATATTTTCGACGAGCAGATGGTTCCTTCTGAGAAGGTACAGGAGTTTATCAAGAAGTAATTAGAACATCAAACTCTATAAGCGGAGCCCTGCAACCTGTGTTGTGGGGCTTTCTTTTTCCATTGAAGGTGACCCTAAAATGGACTTGCTAATTTTTAATTTTGAACTTTTAATTGTCAATTCTTAAAGTGGATATAGGATTTCTTAATCGTTTCGAGGAAAGGATTCAAAGCGAACTACTGCGCATCTGTACGTCACGTGGTATGCTCGGTGGAACACTGCTGGCAACGGATGATGTAACAGAGCATTGGGATGTGCTTGCTCCCGAGTATGTGGCCGATGCCGTGGGGCAGATTGCCGACTATCCTACAGTGTCGGTAGCATGGGCAGGCTATCTCGGACTGGCTGTAGCGCATGGTTGGGATACGAATTGGGAGGCATGTGTGCGCACTCCTTATAAGGGCTATTATGGTGCTCAGGGGTTCGATGACATGGATGAGCATATCGTGCAGCATGTCCTTGGACTTTCTCTCGATAGCAGGGAAGCACGAGATCTCGAGGCTGTGATACGCAATTGTGCGCAGACGGCCGTTACGCTTATCCGTCGTGAGCAGATAGAGCCACAGAGCCCTATGGCATTCCATGTGTTTGCCCGTGCCATCAAAGTGATGTATCGTATTGGTGCGGCCTTGGAACTTAAGCGTCTCGGATACAAGTTTGAGGAGATGCAGCTTCCTCCGTATTTTGGCTCGTCGGCTGAGTGCTAAAAAACAAAAGCAATCCTCACGGGATTGCTTTTGTTTTTGTTATTTATATATTGCTTTAGTTCCGGCCAGTAGCGTATTCATCATGAGCGATACGATGGTCATGGGACCTACACCGCCTGGTACAGGAGTGATGTATGAACACTTGGGGGCTACCTCGTCGAACTTGACATCGCCTGTGAGCTTGAAGCCGCTTTTGCGGGAGGCATCGGGTACTCGGGTGGTGCCTACGTCAATCACTACGGCGCCCTCTTTTACCATATCTGCTGTCACGAAGTTTGGTTGCCCCATAGCTGCAATGATGATGTCGGCCTCGCGGCACTCCTTCACCAAATCCTTGGAACGGCTGTGGCATACGGTCACGGTAGCATCGCCAGGGTATGCCTTCTGCATCATAAGTGTGGCCATGGGCTTTCCCACGATATTGCTGCGACCCAGAATGACGCATTTCTTGCCCGAGGTCTCGATATTGTAACGTTTGAGCAACTGTAGTATGCCGTTGGGTGTGGCCGATACGAAGCAGGGTAGGCCGATAGAGAGGCGGCCTACGTTAATGGGGTGGAAGCCGTCTACATCCTTGCGGTAGTCGATGGCCTCGATGATACGCTGCTCGTTGATGTGGCGGGGTAGGGGGAGCTGTACGATGAATCCGTCTACGTCCTCGTCTTTGTTGAGGCGGTCAATCTCTGCAAGCAGGGTCTCCTCGGTGACATCGCTTTCAAAGCGGATGAGCGATGAGGTGAATCCGCATACTTCGCATGCCTTAACCTTATTGGCTACGTAGGTCTCGCTGCCTCCGTCATGGCCTACGAGTATGGCGGCCAGGTGGGGGCGCTTCTCGCCGCGCGCAACGCGCTCGGCTACTTCGGCGGCAATCTCTTGTTTGATCTGCTCCGATATGGCTTTTCCGTCGATTAACTGCATGTCTTCTCCTTATCTTCTAAATTTAGGCATGCCCATCTTGCCCATTGGCATGTTGGCTACGTTCTTCATCATCTTGCGGGTTTGCTCGAACTGCTTGAGCAAGCGGTTCACCTCCTGGATGTTGGTTCCACTACCCTTGGCGATGCGCTGGCGGCGGCTACCGTTGATGGCATCGGGGTGGCTACGCTCGTAGGGAGTCATGGAGTAGATGATGGCCTCCACGCTCTTGAATGCATTGTCGTCGATGTCGAGGTCCTTGATTTGTTTGCCTACACCGGGAATCATGCCCATGAGGTCCTTGATGTTGCCCATCTTCTTTATTTGGGCTATCTGGGTGAGGAAGTCGTTGAAGTCAAACTGGTTGCGTGCCAGCTTCTTGGTGAGCTTCTTGGCCTCCTCCTCGTCGAACTGCTCCTGTGCCTTCTCCACGAGCGATACGATGTCGCCCATGCCGAGGATACGGTCGGCCATGCGTGAGGGGTGGAACACGTCGAGTGCTTCGAGCTTCTCGCCCGTACCCACGAACATGATGGGCTTGCTCACTACCGTGCGGATAGAGAGGGCGGCACCACCGCGGGTATCACCGTCGAGCTTGGTGAGTACTACGCCGTTGAAGTCGAGGCGGTCGTTAAACTCCTTGGCGGTGTTCACGGCATCCTGACCAGTCATGGCGTCTACCACGAAGAGAATCTGGTCGGGGGTCACGGCTTCCTTGATGGCGGCAATCTCCTGCATCATCTGCTCGTCTACGGCAAGGCGGCCGGCGGTATCCACGATTACCACATCGTAGTTCTTGGCTTTGGCCTCACGGATGGCGTTTTGTGCTATCTCGATAGGATTCTTGTTGCCTTCCTCCTTGTATATAGGCACCTCTATCTGTTCGCCCAGTACAGTGAGCTGGTCGATGGCTGCAGGACGATATACGTCGCAGGCAGCAAGCAAGGGGCGGCGGTGCTTCTTGTTCTTGAGCATCAGGGCGAGCTTACCCGACATGGTGGTCTTACCCGAACCCTGCAAACCGCTCATAAGGATTACCGAGGGGTGTCCTTTGAGTTCGAGTTCAACGGTGTCGCCTCCCATGAGAGCGGTGAGCTCGTCGTGTACAATCTTTACCATCAACTGGCTGGGGCGTACGGCGGTGAGCACGTTCTGTCCCAATGCCTTCTCCTTCACCGTGTCGGTAAAGGTCTTGGCTACCTTATAGTTTACGTCGGCATCGAGCAGTGCCTTACGCACATCCTTGAGGGTCTCGGCAACGTTCACCTCGGTAATCTTGCCTTCACCTTTCAGTATCTTAAACGACCTTTCAAGTCTTTCACTTAGGTTTTCAAACATAGTTTTTCGCTAATTATTCAATTAAGTTGCAAAATTAGTGCAAGCTGAACGAAATGCCAAATTTATTTGAGCATTTCTGAGGCGCAGCTTAATTTCTGAGTTTGTGTAGCAAATGCTATATATGTTTGCTAATTTGCCCGCTTCTTTTTATTGATGATGTAGATGCCTTTGGGCAGTTGGTGGAGTTCTTGTCCGGTCACTTTGGTGCCGTTCAACGTATATATGCTGTGGAATTGGGTGGGGATGAGTTGTTGTGTTATTTGACTGGGCTCACCGAGGTATTTAGTCATGTCGGGGTAGCGGGTTACGAGCGAGTCGCGTGTGTAGAAGTTAATGTCGGTGATGGTGGCAGTGCCGTCGCTCTTGGTGCTGGTGAGTCCGAAGACGGTGTTCATGGCTTGTCCGTTCGAAGAGAAGCTATAGGTGTTGTCCTTCATATAGTCGTTGAGTCCGCTTTGGGTGATGTCCCATACGAAGAGTATATAACCGTCCGAGGTCCTTAGGGTGTAGGTGGGTGCTACTTGACTGCCGTGGTTGGCACCACCGAGCCACCAGAGGTATGAGGACCCGTTCGTCCGTTGGATTGACTTGCCGCAGATGGTCAGGTATTGTTGCTCACGGGTGATGTTGTAGAAGTCGTCGTAGTATGTGGCATATTGCAGGGCAATGTTATTGTTGCCTTGCTTGCCGTATACGGTGATGGAGTTGTCGGTTTCGTTATAGGTGACCTTGTTGACGCGATTGGCGTCTCCCGATATCCATTGGGTGTTGACGAAGGTGTAGAGTGGCCTCACGGCATAGTCCTTGAGCAGACGTAGGTAGTAGAGTCCAGGGGCGGGAGTGTTGCCCGAGGCATGGAAACGGACGGTGATGCTGTCGGGGAGGGTGTCGCCTACCATGAGCTGTTTTTCGCTGATGGGGTATTCCCAGTTGTAGTGCCCGCTGAATGGCTTGTTCTCCAAGGTGATGTCAGTGAGTTTAGTGTCGTTGATGTAGATGGTGACTATGCGACCTGCATCGGCAGAGTGGAACCGGCACATGAGCGATACATTTTCTTTGATGCCTTGTGTGGCGAGTTGGTAGCTGAACGACTGGCCGCTCTGTGCATCGACGTAGAATTCTCCGTCGTATGAACCCTTGCCGAACGTGCCTTGCAGAACGTGGCCGGCATCACTTTGCTGCTCACCGGTGGCTACGAAGTCGAGGGTGCGGTTATTGAGACGCTGGGTGGCCTCCTCCTCGGCCATCACTTGCAGACGTATCTCTTCCCATTCGTCTTCGGTAAGTTGGTTCCAATAAGTCATGTAGCGTGCCTCGTGAATGGTATAGAAGGGTTGTAGTATGAGCTCTTCCCAACGGGTGCTGTTGTAGAGCCCGGGACGTATTTTGAAATGTAACTTCTCAGCATCGACCATATAGATGGAGTCGAGCACGTGGGCGCGGTCTCCTATGAGCATGGGGGCCGAGGTGAGGCTTAGTTGGGTGCCTTGGCCCGGAGAATGGTCCATACGTCCTTCACCGGCATGCTGGCCGGTGAGGTTATCGGTGCTGGTGATGGCGCCCAAAAGTATGGGGCCATAGCGCAGGGCGATGTAGTCATTGTATCCGGGGCAGGGGAGATAGTTGAGCTGCATGGGTAACGATATGACGATGCTATCGCCTGCTTGCCATTCCTCTTTAATATATATGTAGCCGTCTTTTACTTCGAAGTTCTTTTCTGTACCATTGATTGTCAGACTGAAATTGTTGCACCACGAGGGCTTCCGCAGTGCAATGGTGTATGTGCCTGCTTTGTCGATAGTGAGTGTGGTGCCTTGTTCGTAAGGAAAGCGGGTCTGTTGGGTGAGTGAGTAGGTCTCATTGCTCAGCTTTGAGGGAACGAAGAGATTGACGAAGAGGGTGTTGGTCTCAGTATCGCGGGTGTATACAAACTCACCATACTTGCTGTGGTTTTCCATACCGGTACCTACGCAACACCACATGCCCTGGTTCACTTGCGAATACATACGGTAGTGCTGGGGACGCAGTGAGGTGAAGTATACGTATCCGCCAGTTTCGGGGTGTTGGGTGGAGAGGATGTGGTTGAACATGGCCATCTCGTAGAAGTCGCCGTATTTACCGTGAGGAGTATTCCCGAATAGGTTTTCAGTGAGCTTGAGCATATTGTTGGTGTTGCAGCTCTCGGGACCATCGGTCATGGAGATGTGGTAGTGGCTGTTGCTATGCTGTACGAAGTGCTCGTTGACGCTGTTTCCGCCCAGCGCTACTGTGCGGTTTTCTACAACGTCGGTCCAGAAGTTCTCAGCTGACAATAGTAACTGCGCGTTGCTGTAGGTGAAACTTTGATTGTACGTCTGTTGGGCCAAGCGTGCGAATCCGATGTATTTGGGCACTTGAGTGTTGGCATGCTTATTGCTCAGGAAGGTGGTGTTCACCGTCTGCATGTTGTCCACCATGGTGTGGTGGGTGTATCGGTGTGCTGCAGTGAGGTAGCGGGTGTCGCCCGTCATCTGATAGGCATCTGCAAACATTTCGTTGATGCCTCCATGCTCGGTGTTGAGGATGTCTTGTACTTGTACATCGGTGAGGTTGCTGATGAGGTTTACGCCCCAGTCGCACAATTTGATGAAACATTCTCGTGCTTTCTCGTTGCCGGCATATAGCCATGCATCGCGAAATCCGGCAAAAACCTTGTGTACGGTGTAGAGGGGCACATTACCTCGGTTCTGGTTGAACTTTGTGAGGTCGCCACGGTAAAGTCCTGTCCAAACGCCGTTGTCGGGCAGGCCGCCTATGTATCCATAGAGTCCTTGGGTGTTGTCGTCGAATACGGCCTGGCATTGTGCCATTTTCTCAATCATATACTCCATGCGCTCTTTCATACGGTTGCGCATAGCTTCGTCTTTGGTAGCTGCGTATGCAAGGGCAAGTGCCGAGAGATAGTGCCCGCCTACATGTCCGTCGAGACGGAAGTTACCCGAACCCCAGTTGGAAAAATTGGGATGTTGTTGCTCCCATTCGCTGAATCCTGCTTGGCGGAAGTAGGGAGTGAGTAGACGGTCGACATCGTATTGTAGTAGAGTTTCGTTGTTGAGGTCGAGAGCTGTCTTGAAGATACCGTCGGTGAGTGTCACTTCTTTGAGATCGAAAAGGTGTGGGTAGAGCTTGCTTTGTGCAAAACATGGCGATGCTGTAGCCAAGATCGGGAGGCATAGCAGGAGTTTGTGTAGTGTTTTCATCTTTTATATGTATTAGCATTTCTGCAAACTTACATAAAAAAAACGAAAATTTACGTTAGTTCGATTAAAAGTTGTACTTTTGTCTTACGAAAGACGAACGAATGCTGCAAGCCGACAATATATCGATACAATTTGGTGACGAGTGTGTGCTCAATCGCTTCTCTTGCCATGTGGGGCGGGGAGCATTTGCTTGTATCACGGGGGTGTCTGGTTGTGGCAAGACATCGCTGCTGAGAAGTTTTCTTGGTTTGACACCATTGACAGAGGGTGTGATAAGGGTAGGGGAGCATGTGCTGGGCGAGCATACGTGCAGCGCCATACGCAGGCTGGTCGCCTACTTGCCTCAAGACTTGGCATTACCCTATGGGGCGGTGGATGAGGCGGTCGTCCATATATTGAAGATTGGTGGTATGCGCTACGACCGTAGGCTGAAAATCTTGTTGTGTGAACGCATGGCAAAGTTGGGCTTGGATGAAGAACTGCTCGACAGACGGGTGGTGGAGATATCGGGCGGGCAGCGCCAGCGATTGATGTTGGCCGTGCTGTCATTGCTTGACAGGGAGGTATGGCTGCTCGATGAGCCTACAGCTGCTCTCGACGGAGCTTCACGGGATTATGTTATTGATTTTCTTCTTGAGCAGCAACGCAAGGGGAAGACCATCGTGGCTGTATCGCACGATGCCTGCTTCTCGGCCAAGTGCTCGGTAATTATTTCGTTGGGTTGATATGGCTACAATAGATATTTCGTACCTCTATCTTGGTGTGGGGCTGTTGCTCTTGCTTGTACCTATATATTATCTGTGGCACTATGAGACGGGGTTGCTCAAAGGCTTCTGCGTCGGGGCGGTGCGCATGGTGGTGCAGATGCTCTTCATCGGGGTGTACCTGCGTTATCTTTTTGAGTGGGACAGTCCATTGGTCAACTGCCTGTGGGTGCTTATCATGGTGTATATTGCGACGGAGACAGCCATCACACGCACTCGTGTACGGCGTGGAGTACTCATGATACCTATGATTGTGGGCTTCGTAGTGGCCAGTGTGCTCGTAGGGCTCTACTTCTTGGGTATTGTGTTGCAGTTGGACAATGTGTTCAGCGCACAATACTTTATTCCTATCATGGGCATTCTCCTGGGCAATATGCTTACGGTGAATGTGATTGCGGTGGGAACGTTCTATTCTTCTCTACAGCGTGAGCAGAATCTCTATTACTTCTTGTTGGGCAATGGTGCTTCTCAGGGCGAGGCGTTAGTGCCGTTCATACGGCAGGCCATTGCCAAGTCGTTCAGCCCGACGATTGCCAATATGGCGGTGATGGGCTTGGTGTCGTTGCCTGGTACGATGATCGGACAGATACTGGGTGGTAGTACGCCTGATGTAGCTATCAAGTATCAGATTATGATTGTAGTCATCACCATGTCGGCTTCGATGCTTTCGCTGATGATTGCCATCCGCCTATCGGTGAAGAAAGCCTTCGACGGCTATGGTCGGATGAGACGGGTGATGAGGGATAAAGGATAATGAAAAAGCTCTTGCAATCGCAAGAACTTTTCCATTATTGTAATGGATGCAACTGACACTTTAATTGAATTGGCTCGTAATCACCCTTATCTTGATTTTGTCTTTACCGCCTACCAAACGTACCGAGTTGAGGCTGAAGTCGTGGCGGAAGTTGACGATAGAGTTGTTGGAATCGGTAATGGTGGATACCGGAACCAATATTACCTTGTTCCAATCGACACTTTCGTCGCGCTTGCTGTTGCAATAGGTAATGAGGCGTGCGATGTTGCTGTACTCGTAACGGTTGTAGGTGCCGTTATAAGTGGTGTAGAATGAACTTATATTGTCTGTGAGCTTGTTCTTCTCGAAGAAGGTGTGCATGTCATCCTTGTGTATCATCAGTAGGGTTTGCGGTGTGCCGAACTTATAATCGGTGTCATAAGAGTCGTTGTAGCAGTCGAAGATGATTTTGGCAGAGTTGATGCTGTCGTTGTTGACCATGATTTCGTCAATGGGGAGGGTTGCCTCAGTGAAGATGCTTGCCGGAGTCTTCAGGTAGGTACATGACTGGTCTTCGATGAGGGGGAGCAGCGTCTCTTTCTGTGTGTTGAAGCGGTTGGCCTGCAAGACCTCTTCGGTTCCGGCAAACTGGGTTACGAAGATGGAGTCGGACTTTGAATCCTGAAAGTGGACATTCAGTGCTGCTTGATCAATGTAGAGCACGGTGCCGTCTCCACCGGCGATTTTAACGTAGTATCCTTTGCAGACGTTCTCGATGAAGTTGCTTGCGTTGGCAAACCAATCCTTGTTCTCGCGATACTGCTGTATCATTTGTGTGCCAATCTCTCGGGGAAGAGGAATGTTGACATTAGCATAGTGCTCAGAGTCGTTCAGCTCGCTGTCCTCCAAGGTGTAGTCTGCGGCAGTGTATACCTTAGTTGCTAAAGGCTTCTCCTCAGTGTTGTAGAATTGGGTAGGGTCGAGGTTGGTGTAGTATCTCTTGCCCTCTTGCAAGGTCTCTGTCAGCTCATATATCTCGGCTGTCATGGTGTTCTCGGGATCACCGAAGTAGGTGGTGAAGAACAGGCACAGCTCTACTTTTATGGCAGAGTCGCCGGGGATGCTGTCGGGGAACACGTGACCTCCCTCTTCACAATTGAACTGGGCGATGAAGTCTGCCTCGAATACCGATTTGGTTTGTGGGTCGGTGAAGCGCCCGAGGTATACCTTGCTTGTCTTGCCCAATACGGAATCTACGGCTATAGACTGGGTGGTAGCCCAATAGGTAGCTGTATCAACGGAGATAACATCGTGGTCGGGGATGACACTGCTGCCCAATGCACCTGTGTTGTCATCGCAAGAGGTCAAGCAGAGGATCAGAGTCAGTAGGTATGCAAAATATTTCTTCATTCGATAGCTCAATGGTTGGGGACTTAGTTCTCTTCGTGCAACTGATTGTAGAATGCGCTGCAGGCATCGGCATACTCGGTGCCGGTCTTATATTCTTGTATGGGCTTGCCGAGCGAGCGTGCATAGTCTACAAGTGCCTGGTCGGCATTCTCGCTGTTGATTATCACGCCATCGGCCCACTTGATGGCGAGCTTGCTCAGCTCCAGGTAGCCTACGGGAGTGGCGATGTCGCTAAAATCGACCTCTTCCATATTCTTGATGAGTACTTTTTTGAGGTAGTTCTCGGGGAAGGTGGCATTGAAGCCGAAGTTCTTGTCGTAGAGAGAATATACGAACTTGGTGTTGCGGAATGCGGGCTCGTTCTTATAGTATGTCTTGATGTAGAGACCTACGAGGGCACCTATCCAACCATGGCAGTGGATGGTGTCGGGGTACCACGATTGCTTCTTTACGGTCTCGAGTACGCTGCGTGCAAAGAAGATGGTGCGCTCGTCGTTATCGGGGTATTCGTTGCCTTTGTCGTCACGTGTGTTCAGGTGATTACGGAAGTAGTCATCGTTGAGGATGAAGAACACCTGGGTGCGCAGTGATGGCATCGAGGCTACCTTGATGATGAGCGGGTGGTCAGTATCGTCCACGATGATGTTCATACCAGTCAGGCGTATTACCTCGTGCAACTGGTTGCGGCGTTCGTTGATGCTTCCCCACTTGGGCATGAAGGTTCTGATTTCGTGTCCTCTCTCTTGGGCTCCTTTCAGCAAATCCTTGCAAGTGTCAGCCATTGCGCTACTTTCCGTAAACGGAACAATCTCTTGAGCGATAAATAGAATCTTGTTTGCTTTCATCAGTTTTATGTCTTCTTTGTCTCGTTATATATAACAGCCAAAAAGCTGTTTGTCACGAATTTTCGTGCAAAGATACTAAAAAAATGTGGCATATAAGCAATTCTTTCCGTCGTTTTTAGTCGTAAAGTTTGTTAAGAGTGCGCATTAAAGCTGTTAGATAAAAAGAGTAGGTTCTCCCCACAATGGAAAATTTTTTCTACAAAGGCTTTTGGACCTTTCAGGCGTTCTTCCGCTCCAATTCCTGCAGACTCTCCATCTTCTTTGTTTCGAGGAACTCGTAGATGCCGCAGAGATGTTCGCGTACCTTCTGGTGTTCAAACTCGTATACTTTGGTTACTAGCCCGTCGAGGAAGTCGCGGTCGTGACTCACGAGGATGAGCGTGCCGTCGTAGTCCTGCAAGGCCTGCTTGAGCACGTCCTTGGTCTTGAGGTCGAGGTGGTTGGTGGGCTCGTCG
>JAFWXS010000120.1 GCA_017517925.1 Bacteroidaceae bacterium
TACTTGACGGTGGAGGGGGTGAATCGGTGGTAGAGGTACTCGTGGGAGTTTGCGAAGTTTCCGAAGGTGTTGCGGTAGGTACCGTAGTAGAACTCTGCCTGTTTCGCACCGTTCTTTGCCTTGTACTCCTCATAGGTGAAGCCGCCGTCGGGGGTGGTGTAGCCATACTCGCGAAGCTCACGGATCTCGTCCGCACTCAGCTTGTCTAGGTAGATACCTACCACCTTGAAGGCATCCGCGTAGTCAACATACGCTCCCAGTGCTTCCGCCACATAGCGGATAGGGACATAGGTGCGTCCGTCCTTGAGGACGGCGGCGGTGTCCATCTTCACCGTTTCGGTCTTTCCGTTTCGGATGACCTTGAGGTCAGAGCTTCCGATGGTGATGTCCACCTTGATGCCGTTTTTGCTGATGCTGGCGGTACGGGTGTTGCCGTCCCACTTCACATCAGCGCCCAGCTCCTCAGTGACGAAGCGGACAGGGATCATGGTGCGGCCGTTCTCATCCACATAAGGCTCGGCATCGGGGTACTCCACGATTGCGCCGTTGACGCGCACCGTGGGATAGGTTTCTGCGGCGTTCGCAGCCATAGCACAGGTCGCCATCAGCGTTGCAACCGCCAGCACAAGGGACAGTACTCGAGTGATTCGTTTCTTCATGATTTTTTCCTCCTGATGTTAATTATTTTTCAACTGCGCGCGTGATATTTGAGCTCAAGCAACACATATCACACAACGCAGAAGAAAGCTAGAAGAATAAACGCGAAAGTGAAAACAAAAGGATTAAGAGATACATAGGCGCTGTATAACTGCACAGCGGTATGTGCCTGCTCAGCGGCAAACCGCAAAAGATGCTCATAAAAATTGCGCCCAGACCTACGAAAAGAAGGATCGCCAATGTGATGGGCAGTCCTACGGAGAAGGTCAGGGCGCAGATGAGTTTGAAATCACCTCCGGGCAGAGGCTCCTTTGTGATCTTGGTGGAGAGCCAGAGAATGAATCCCACTGCCAGCATGATAAGAAATCGTGGCAGTATGAAAGCACCACTGGCAATACCTGTTGCGATCAGTACGAGAGGCACGGTGTTAGGTATCTCCCGGCGTTTATAGTCAACGGCACCGCCATAGATGAGGGCGGCGCCGTTGAGGATGGTACAGGAAAGCGGCATTCGGCACCTCTCATTCCACCAGATCATAGTTGGAAGCCCGAACCGTAAAGGGTACGGTCAGGTCATCCCAATCGAACTGTGCGAAGATGGTGTCGAAGGTCACTGTGCCTGTGACTGTCATGGAGGGCGGCATACTGGTACATGAGATCGTGTCGATATGCAAGTCATAACGGTCTGACAGGTCATTTCCCACGAAGCGGTGGAAGTCAGCTTCCGCATCCGCGATCTTCAGGAGCAGGACCTTGTCAGCACGGTACGAGTCATCGATATTCGCTTCCACCGCGCTGTTGCAGGAGCGCTGGAGCACATCCATGCAGTAGTCGTAGTTCTCGTAGGTAGATCCCATCTCGATGGTGAGGAACGTCATCATCAGAAGAAGAAATACAAACCCGAATGTCAAAATGGGTACCTTACCAGTCTTATCCTTGAGAAGCTCTCTCATTTCCAAAACACCTCCGATCTTCCAGACAGTTTGATCTCAATAGGCAGATCTATCGAGACCGGAGAGCCGCCCATCATAAAGATGTTGATCCTGTGGACAGCTCGAAGCTGGACAGTAAACTCATCGCGAAGCTGGATCTTCCTGCCGCGGAAGTAGCTGGCGGCAACGGAGATATTGAGTTCCTCCAGAGCCGCACCGCCAAGCTCGTCAGCCAGCGACTGTACCTCATGCTCGTTGTATTCGCCGGTCACCTCAATGGTGCGGACAACTCTGCGGCAGATATAGCTTGCGCTGTAGAACTGCGTCACATAGACGAGGGCGGATATCAGCACTGCAAAAATAAGGATCAGCATGGCAGTCGTAAAAATGAACTCAACTGCCGAGTTACCTTTCCTGTCACTGAGATATCCGCGAAGTTTCATTCTTGCTGCCATGCCTGCTCCTTTACCAGTTGGGGCTCATCCTGGCTTCCCCTCCCTCATAGAGATGGGTGCAAAGGTTGGGAAAAAGAAGCGTCAGCAGAACCACCAGAATGCTTGTGACAACAACGAAGGCGAACACCGGGTCGACGGTGTCGAGGAAATCAGTGAGCGCCTCCAGGATGCGGGGGAAGATCCCCCGCATCCAGACTCGAATGGATGAAAACATATCACGCCACCTCATTTCTTACCAGTTTTCGTTGAGCTTGGTCTTCATGGAGTTGAACATCTCGGTGAAGAAAGTGGGGAAGAAAGAGTTGATTGCTACCACCAGCAGACCGATGATAACGACCGCCACGATGATGGCACCGATGGTGTTGGTTGCGAGGTCACCCTTGCAGTCCTGCACAAGGCGTGCGGCACCGCCAAAGCCGATGCTGTAGAGGAATGCGATGCACATATCGATAAAGTTGTTGACGGCGCGGGTGACGGTGTTCTTGACGGAACGGATCTTCTTGGAAATGGAATTGATAAAGTTCTTCATGTTGGTTGTCCTCCTGTTTAA
>JAFWXS010000121.1 GCA_017517925.1 Bacteroidaceae bacterium
GCACGGTATGGATGTAAGCTGGTGTGGTTCTCATCGGACCAGGTGTATAATGGCAACCGCGAGCAGGGATTACTCAGCGAGGAGGTGTCCGTATGTCCCGAGAACCACTACGGTCGGCACAAGCTGCTGGCCGAGGAGGAGGCACTGCGTAGATGTCCCGACAGCGTGGCACTGCGGGCAACATGGATGTATGACATACGGCGCGAGGGGATGCCCATACACAATAACTTCGTGCTCAACATCGAGGAGGCGCTACGCCAGCACATCCCGATACGCTTTGCCACAAGGGAGTATCGCGGCATCACGTGGGTGGACGAGGTGGTGCGCAACATACCGCATACGCTGACATTGTCGGGTGGAGTATATAACTTCGGTGCCGAGAATACGCTCAACACCTACGACACGGCAGTGGCCTACCTGAAGATGATGGGATGCGACGCGCCTGACATCGCCGTAGCAGACCATGAACGCTTTGCTGCACATGTGCGCAACATCAGCATATCGATGCGCAAGGCCACAGAGGCCTCGAACGGTGCCATACAGTTTGCCAACACGGTGGAGGGGCTGCGTGAGTTCCTGAAAGATGACGATAAACGGTAAACCGAAGGTCGACGCCCGAGGCGTCAGCCTTGGCTGTAAAGCCGCAAGGGGCAAAGTCAACGATTAAAGTCTAACGAAAACGAAGACTCTGAGAGAAGGTATAGCAGCGAACAGACTATTGTCTGTACTCCTATACTCCTAAACTGACACCCTTAACCCCTAAACGTATATAAAAGAAGAGGGTATACCACTCAAGGCATACCCTCTGATTCTTTCAATCGTACTGTACGATTAGAGACCTTTAGGATTCTCACCGTATTCATTCGCGCCAGGTTGGCTGTCTGTGCAGTACAGTACGAGCAACCATATAGTACCAACCAATGGAATTAATGCAATCAGATACATCCATCCGCTCTTTCCTATATCATGTAGTCTTCTGATAGCAACAGCCAAACCTGGCAAGAATACCAATACAGAATACAAACTTGACAGTAAAGGCGTCTCCACTGCGAGGCCTATTGCTGAGATGACACCTCCTGCTAACGCGTTAAATAAGCAAAACCACCAAAACTCTGAACGGCAAGCGCGTCCACTAAATGTTGCATATTTGCTAAAACATGCTTTAACTGAATCAACGAAATTCATATTGCCTTAAAGTTAAATAATAATAATATTTGCAAATATAGCTATTTTCTTGCATTTTGCAAACGATAGACACTTTTATATTGCCAAATAGAGAGATAATCTGCATATTTTTTGACAAATACAGCAAAAAAGAGTAAATTCGCAATCGTAACGTTGCCCGATAGCGTTGCGCATGATTAACTAACGCACACGTACCCGACCCGAATGAGTGATGAGTCAACAAGAGCACAGGGGAAGGCCTCGCGCCAGGGCATAGCCATAGGCGTGGGGGTGGCTGCCATAGCATTGCTGTTGCTGTATATAGGCAATCCGGCAAGTGAAAGTTGGTTGCTCAAGTGTCCGCTCTATCAATTTACAGGATGGAAGTGTCCGCTGTGTGGCTCACAGAGGGCTATACATGAGATGTTGCATGGGCACATCGGTGAGGCGTGGCGCTACAACCCTGCACTATGGTTGTCAATGCCCTATATGGCTACGTGGGTGGCAGGGGCATTGATTCCGGGATTGGAGAGGTGTAGGATAGTGAGATGGGCCAGACAGGATAGGGTACTCGCAGTGGTGATAGCGCTACTGCTACTGTGGGGAGTGGTGAGAAACTTATAAAAACAACAATAAAACAACAAACAATGATGGAAAAGATTGAATTTACTGTTTCTATGGTTAGGAGCAGAGCTTGGGAACTGACAAAAAAGCACGGATTGATTATTGCTGTGGTATTATTCGTGGTTGCAATGCTCACACAGACCATATCCATGTTGGGATTCCCTACACAAGCATACATGTCGGCATTGACCAATGGCGATGCAGAAGCGGCATTGGCACTCTTAGAGGGCTTGGGGACGTTGACCGCTACATCGCTACTCGCTTGGGTAATAAATGCTGTGCTTACTACAGGTGTGCTCCGTTGTGTCATTCTGATAGCAAAGGGGGAGATGGTAAACTTTGAGCTGTCGGGATTCAAGATGCCCTTCACGACCTACGTGTACTTCATACTGGCAACCATTCTGGTGGGGATAATCGTAGGATTGGGCACATGTTTGTGCATCATCCCAGGTATATTCTTGGGCGTACGACTCATACTCGTGTGCCCACACATCCTGGAGCATCCTGAGGATGGATTGGGAGGTGCATTCAAGCATAGTTGGAACGCGACAAAGGGACATTTCTGGAGTTTGTTTGGTCTCCTGCTGCTCTACGTGCTGTTCTGCTTCCTCGGACTGCTATGCTGCTGCGTAGGTCTGTATTTTGCCGTGGCTATGGGGTACTTTATGCTTGTAGTGGCTTATCTCATTCTGAGCAATAAGCCGGCTGATGTCGATACCACACTGCCCATAACCGAGCAGGTCGCTACAACCGAGAATGTCGACTAAACCACATCCCATGCCTACTATGAAAAGAATAAGCGTGGTATTAGCGGTGCTGATGATGAGCAGCATAACAGGAATGGCTCAGAACTGGAGACAGATGATGAGCCGAGTAGAAGAACACACCATCCAAAGTGAGGTGCTGGGAGCCGAACGCAACTATACGGTGTACCTGCCCGCAGGGTATGACATCGACAAGGAGAAGACATACCCGGTACTGTATCTGCTGCACGGCATGGATGGCACGAACAAGGACTGGTTTGACCGCGGACATGTGAAGGACGTGATGGACCAGCTCACTGCCTCGGGCGAGGCAGATGCCATGATCATCGTGAGTCCCGATGCAGGAGGCTCGGTGCGCGAGGGCAAGTGGAACGGCTACTTCGACATGCGGGGATGGAACTACGAGGAGTTCTTCTTCACCGAGTTCCTGCCCACGATAGAGAAGCAGTACCGCATCAAGGCCGACAAGCAGCACCGCGCCATTGCAGGCCTCTCCATGGGCGGTGGCGGCTGCACCAGCTATGCGCAGCGCCATGCCGACATGTACTGTGCATGCTATGCCATGAGCGCCTTCCTGCACATGGGCGCCGAGGGAGTAGATGCACAGAAGGTGGCCCAGGGCGACAAGACGGCACTGCTCATGGAGGCTGCCCACCGGCTGAGCTGCGTAGACTATGTGAAGAATGCCGATGAAGCCCGCAAGCAGGAGCTGCGCACAGTGGCATGGTTTGTCGACTGTGGCGACGACGACTTCCTCTTCGATGGCAACATGGACTTCTACCAGGCCATGCGCCGCGCACAGGTTCCCTGCCAGCTGCGCGTACGAGATGGCGGACACACCTGGGAGTACTGGCACTCGGCTCTCTACATAGCATTGCCTTGGATAAGCCGCCAATTTGGTAGATAACATGCATTACAGAATGTATTATACACAAAACTTATAAAGATGAAGAAGCGACTACTCACTCTCGCCCTAAGCACAATAGCGCTCACGAGCATGGCACAGCACACACCCGGCATACCTGAACATGCTGCACGCATGACCAAGGTGGAAAAAGCCGCCCGAAAAATGGAAAAGAAAATGGGAGCATACCTCATGGTATACCACAAAGATGCCGACCATGGCCTGCACATGGCGGTGAGCTATGACGGTTACGAGTTCCGATCACTCAACAATGATCAGCCTCTCATTGCAGGCGATACCATTGCCGAACAGCATGGCATACGCGACCCGCACATCTTCCGTGGACCCGACGGAGCTTTCTACCTTGCCATGACCGACCTCCACGTGTTTGGCCTTCGCGATGGATACCGCACTACCGAGTGGGAACGCGACGGTAGAAAGTATGGCTGGGGCAACAATCGCGGACTCGTGCTCATGAAGAGCACCGACCTGAAACACTGGACACGCACCAATCTGGATTTCCAGGAACTGGGTGGCAAGTGGAGCGAGGTGGGCTGCGTATGGGCACCCGAAACCTGCTACGACTACGAGAAAGGAAAGCTGTTCCTCCACTTCACCACACGCTTTGGCAACGGCACTAACCGCATCTATTACGTGTATATGAACGATGACTTCACCGCCATGGAAGGCGAGCCACAACTGCTCTTTGAGGCTCCCGGAGGGAGGTACAACGTCATCGACAGCGACATCATGTACCACGACGGCACCTACCACCTTTACTACGTGTCACATGAGCGCGGAGCCACCATCAAGCATGCCACAGCGACGGCCATCACGGGACCCTACACGCTGGACAACAATTACTACGATGGAGTGACCACCGCCCACGAGGCACCCAACTGCTGGAAACGCATCGGAGAGGAGTGCTGGGTGGTCATGCACGACAACTTCCATGCTCACCCCCACAACTTCGGATTCACAGAGACACGCGACTTCATCCACTACACTCCAATAGGAAGCTTCGGTGAAGGCACGATGACACGCTCCAACTTCTCTGAACAGAAGCATGGCGCCGTCATCCACCTCACTAAGCGTGAGGCCAAGATGCTGGAGCGGTATTGGAATGATTAAGGAGAACTTATCTGAACGTATGGTGAAAAAATGAGGTTTTATATATTTAATGAAGGGCGCGTGATGCTATGTATAGGTAGAGAGGCACGTGTGCCGGATGTACTACCCACGGGAGTGGCATGCGAGGCGGTACGTCTGTTTGTCGAAAGCAATAAGGAGGTGTGCTATATGGGATGCTGTAGTCTGGAGGAATTACCCGAGGGGTATGAATGGATGGACCTCCGCGAAAGTTTTCATGTGCTGCCCGAGGCGGAGTATCGTATGGCTGGCAAGGCAAGCGAATTGCTATACTTTGACCGTCAGCATCGTTACTGTGGGTTGTGTGGGGCGCCGATGGAATGGAGTAGCGCCATCAGCAAGCGCTGTACGCAGTGTGGCGATGAGATATGGCCTAAACTGAATACGGCTATCATTGTGCTCATCCATCGAGGTGAGGAGGCATTATTAGTGAAAGCGAAGAACTTCCGTCGCGACTACTATGGTCTTGTGGCTGGCTTTGTGGAAACGGGCGAGTCGTTAGAGGAGTGTGTGGTACGCGAAGTAATGGAAGAAACGGGGCTATGCATAAATAATATTCGTTACTTTGGCAGTCAACCCTGGCCCTATCCGATGGGGCTGATGATAGGTTTCCATGCCGACTATGCGGGAGGCGAACTGGAACTACGTGATGGGGAACT
Source organism: Bacteroidaceae bacterium (assembly GCA_017517925.1). GTDB lineage: Bacteria > Bacteroidota > Bacteroidia > Bacteroidales > Bacteroidaceae > UBA1189. Next base: position 5,265 of record JAFWXS010000121.1, read on the forward strand.
ACGTACAGCGGAATTCTTTACACGCGACAATATCCCTGCCATACCGGGCAAGATGAGCATGGCGCGAATGCTCATTGATGACTGGTTGCAATCGCGATAGTGTCATGCTGAGCACTGCGAAGCATCTCGCAAAGTGTCTTGCCTGAGTCCCAACGCGGGAACCGTTCGCTTCGTTCCCTTAGACAGAGATGCAGGGTAAATATCTATATTATCTCCATATATATAATATATAATAGGAAGAAAGGGCGGTCCCGAGTGGGGCCGCCCTAATTGCATCTATTCAGTGTCGTAACTTGTCTTATCTCACGAAGTTTTCTACCTTGAGGTCAGTGACTGCGCTCTTGAAATTGCCTGCCTTCTCCAAGGGGAAGAAGAGGGTAGGGACGTAGTCGTAGGAGGTCTTCTCTGATGCCCAACGCTTGGCACGCTTGAGTTCGTCGACGAGCTTGCCGTTCACGTAGAGGCGTGTAGCGGTGTTGGTGCACTCGATGCGGATGTCGGCATCCCAGCCCTCACGTACGTAGTAGTCGAAGGTGTTGAGGTAGCCGTCGCGCACGAAGGCCATACGGCCGTCGATGGGACTGCTGAGGTAAAACTCGGTGTCCTTGTTCGAGAAGAGCAGTGTACCGCGCTCCTCCTTGGCCGCATCGAGGTGAAAGCTGATGGTGTAGCCGTAGCTGGCCTCCTTGACTGGGTATACCTTGCCGGGCTTTATCACATCGAGTTCATATACTACGCTATTGGGGGCACCTTTGATGATACCCATCTCGTTCACACCGGGAGCCTCGCTCAGGGTCTCACGCTTCTTGTTGAATTCTTCGAAGGGCACAGTCTTATAGGTGGGGCTCCTGGTAGAGGCTGCGATGGTCTGCAAGCCAGGGTAGCAGCGGTGGTGGATGTCATCTACAGAGATACCATTGCCTGCCACGTCATTCCATACGGCATACATACCGCCGAGGATGGCGGGGTCGCCAAATTCAAACTTCTGGTTGCCGATGACGGTGGGGTTCCATGAGTTGTAGAGGTAGGGGAGGTTGAGGTAGTCGTAGTAGTAGCCTGCTGCAGGCACGATGTATACCGAGCCGTCGGGGATGCTGATAAGCTGGTAGCCCTGCTCCTTCATGTCGGTAGGGTTAGCATAGCCGTTGTACCAGATGTGCATGATGACGTTCTCTGACTTCACGGGGGTATCACCCTTGGCGTGGGTGAGGGCACCCCACACGCAGGCCTGCTTGCCGAAGCTCTCGATGTGGCGGATGTAGTGGTCGGTGAAGGCGCGGAACTTTTCTACAGTTTCCTTCTCGGCATTGGAGTACTCGTCGGTGCCGATGTGTACCTGCTTGCCAACGAATACGGGGTCGTCGCCCTCAAGGTACTCGGTGAAGAGTGAGTCGAGGAAGGTATATACATTGGGGTTGAAGAGGTCGAGGTGGTCAACACCGTACTTCTCTGTACCGAACTCCTTGCGGTAGTGGGTGAAGGCGAGCGAGTGGGCGGGTACGTCTATCTCGGGGATGATGTTCACGCCCATCTTGGCTGCATCCTTTTGGAACTGACGGAACTCATCCTTGCCATAGTACCCGTCCTTGGCGGTGAGCTCGGGGAAGAGCTCGCTCTCGAGGCGGAAGGCAGCGTAGGTCTCGTTCCAATCGTTACCGAAATATTGCTTGAAGCCATTGTCGTTGAGGTGTACCTGCAAGGTGTTCATCTTATAGTAGGCCATGATCTTGCTGTATTGCTTGAGATAGTCTAAGGGGATGTACTTGCGCCCGCAGTCGATCATGAAGCCACGTACTCCATAGTCGGGCCAGTCGCGTATGCTGCCCTTGGGAAGGCTGGTTCCCTTGTTCTGTTCGAGGATTTGGAGCAAGGTACGTGTAGCCCAGTAGGCACCAGTCGTGGTGTTGGCTTTGACGGCTACGTAGTCGCCAATCTCGATGCTGTAGCCCTCGTCGCCCAGTTCCTTGTCGTCGCTGAGGCTAATGATGATGCTCCCTGCAGCTACCTTTGATGCATCTTTGGTAGACTTGGCCTTGAGTGCCTTGCCGAACAGCAGCCCATAGTCCTCGGTCATCGCCTCGGCGGCTTGTTGCAATGCTGCATCTGTATAGAACACTTTGCTCTTGGCATTGATGGTGGTCATGCCCTCGGCACCCTGCCACTCGCGCAGTTCGGGAATGACGAAGGGCTTGTCGTTCTCGGCCTTCATGGAGTTTGACATCGCGAAGCAGAGCATCGCCATACATGCGGTGAAGAATCTGTTTCTCATAAAAGTTGTCTTTTGTGTTTAATGGTTATTACGTTATTGATAAATGTCCTGATATAGTATCTCGTCTTGTATCAGCTCTACGGGGGTGTTGTCTATCATCTCTCCCTCGATATATAGGCGTATGGGAGACTGCTTGCCGCTGTTGTGTACGGTGATGCTCTTGCGGAACACGCCGGGGCGGCGTCCCTTGCCGTTGTATGTGACGGTGATCTTGCCCTTGCAGCCCGGCATGATGGGCTCTAATGTATATTCGGGTACGGTGCATCCGCACGAGGCACTGGCTTGGTGGATGATAAGCGGTGACTTGCCCACGTTGGTGAACACAAAGTCGTAGGTCAGTGTAGCTGTGTCTACAGCAAATACACCGAAGTTGTGACGTGTCTTCTCGAACTTCATCTCGCCCTTGTCTTTTGGCTTAACCTCCTCTTGCTTCACAATTCCTTGTGCGAAGCTAATGCTTGTCGTCAGCAGCAGGAGGAGGAATAATATGTTCTTTTTCATATGCGTTGGTTGTTAAATAAGTTATTTTATGCAAAAATACAACATTTTCTGGTAAAAGACTTGTCGTTAACTCTTTTTCTCCTTAATAACGGTCGGTGCCTTAGTCCTTATCTTGGTCAGCAGGTGATGTGTGAAAGTGGTATTGCGGTGAAGGAATCGGAAGGAGTATGTAACCGACCATAGTATAACCGCGGCCCCTCCGCACACATAGCTCCATCCGTGCGCATAGATGCACACCAGCAGCATGGCCACAAGGATAGGACATTGTGTTGCTAACAGATGCCAGACCTGCCGGCTATAGGCAAACTTGTATCGCAGCTTGGTGATGAGCCACACCGTGAGCCAGTCAAACAAATTGTTAAACAATATGCCCACTCCCAATCCCACGAGTCCGTAGTGCTTGAATCCGCCAATCATTGCCACCACCATGAAGACATAGGAGAGCACCTCCTGTAGGAGGAATGTGCGCGACTCGCCCTTCGAGAGCGACAGGCAAGCTGGTGGATGCATCATCGTCTTGAAGAATAGTCCCACCACACCTAGCTGAGTCATCATGACGAGTGGCATGAACTTGGCATCGAACAGTTTCATCAGTAAGGGTAGGCACACAGCAAATCCCACGATGAGTGGTGTGATGAGCACCATGAGAATCTCCACCTGGCTGTTCACGATGTGGTTGGAACGTTGGCGGTTCTTGTTGGCCGCCGAGAGTCGGGGGAAGAACTCGTTGTCGAGTGCTGCAAACACCAGCATACTTAGGTAAGAAATCAGCAGGCTACCGTAAGAGTAACATCCTGCTTCGCCCTCGTTTCCCCGATTGAAGATATACACTGAGATGAGGTAGAAGGCCCCCGAGTTGAGGAATCCTGCCAGTGTGTAGTTGATGCCCTGGCGTATGATGTAGAGTCCGTCAGTGATTACTTTGCGCGAGAAGAGTGCCACCCGGTAGGGAAACACGCTGAAGGAGTGCCAGCAGGCCACCGTCAGTAATCCCATTGCGGTGAGCAAGAGACTAGGGATGATACCCTTAAATCCCAGCATGTAGTAGCACGGTACGCTGACACATAGCATCACCACTGCGCTGAGTAGTTGATACCACGCCACGCGCCCCAGAATGCGTGCACCCTTGAGTGCTGCCAGCTCGCCACTCATCAGTACCGAGCAGCCTACTGTGAGTGATAGTAGACGGAACATTGGGGTGTAGGCCGAGTCACCATCAAAGCTCCAATGGCTCAGTAGGGGAGACGCAAAGAAGAAAAGTAATGTACCAAGCAATGCCAGCCATAGCGACCATGTACGCACCACTTTAACAGCATATTTCATCGAGTTTCCCTCCTCGCTCCGTTGTTCCGAGATGGCTTGTACGGCACTGTATGAGATTCCCAAGTCGGTGACTTTCTTACCCAGGTCAATAGCACGGTTATACACCTCATTGAGGCCCACGCCTATAGGGCCCAACAAGTGTGAAACAATGGTCACCTTGAGCAAGGTTATCACACTCACGATACCTTGCACGCCTCCGAAGATACCGATATATTTCAGTATACCGTTGTATCCCGATTCGTGGGCTATGTGGTCATCATGCTCTTGTTTCACGTGAAGTTATGTCTATACAGGACACAAAAGTAGTGTAAAATTTCGGTTTCGCGAAATTTTGCGTTATCTTTGCTTCAAGATACCTTTTTCCTACAATGAAACTGAGCATTATCGTCCCCGTATACAACGTAGAGAAGCATCTTGTGCGTTGTCTTGAGAGCATCGCCGTGCAGATGCGCGACGATTACGAGCTGCTTCTCATCGATGATGGCTCAACCGATGCGAGCGGAGAGATGTGCGATACTTTTGCCCATGGGCATCCAGAATTGAATGTGGTGGTCATCCATCAGCCCAATGGCGGGCTCAGTGCAGCACGCAATGCCGGTATTGACAAGGCTAGGGGAGAGTATCTCACCTTTGTGGATTCCGATGACTATATCGATGCACACACTTTGGTGCATAATATGGAATTTCTTGCCGCTCATCCCGAGGTGGATATGCTGGAGTATCCCATCGAGGTTCATGCCGGGAGTCCTGAGGCCCATATGCTCACCTTTTCCGATGCCACGCAACACACCGATATTTTTGCCGACTGGGTGCTCCGCGAGGGTTACAAGCACTGCTACGCGTGTAATAAGATTTTCCGTACAAGTGCGTGGAGCAAATTGCGCTTCCCCATAGGCGAATATTTCGAAGATGTGGCCATTATGCCCAGCGTTATCCGCGAGTGCTGTTGCGTGCACTACTCGGGCCACGGGTGCTATCGTTATGTGATGCATCAGGGCAGTATCACCACCAGCCACCGCTATTGCAAACTGAAAGCGCTCTTCGAGGGCAACCACCGCCTCTATCGGGAGGTCAAGGATATCACTTCGCTGCACGACGAAGCCTTGCGCTTGTGGGTATATTGCCTCAATCAGCTCATTGATATGGGACGTTGTACTGACGTGGATAAAAAGGATTATGCCCATGTTGTCGGGGAGGCCGACAAGTGGCATCCGTCATATAAGGCACTCATAAAGGCGGCTCCCGATATGATGACCGGAATTAAGTTGCTCCCTCTTCCTGTGCTCGGACTGCGTACCTACTGCCGAATATATGTGGCACTCACCAAATCTTTACGTTCATGATAACTTTCATAGTCACGACATACAATCTTGAAGATCGTTTGCTACGTCGCTGCTTGAGCAGCATCGTGGCGCAGGGATTGGCACGTGAACACTATGAAATCCTCGTGGTGGATGATGAGAGTGCCATCAGCCCTCAGCATGTCGTGAATGAATTTGCCACACAGGCTAATATTGCTCTACATATACAGAAACATGCACGTCAAGGGGCTGCACGTAACTTGGCTTTGCAGTATGCTCGGGGAGAGTGGATACAGTTTGTTGATGGTGATGACTATCTGTTGGAAGGTGCTGTACCGCTTGTCTTAGAGAACGCCCGTACGCTTCGTCTGGATCTGCTGATGTTTGGCGTTCGCGAGGTCAATGACAAAGTTCCTATGGTACATTTTCCCGGGATTGTAGAAGTGGCTGAGGGGTCAGTGACAACAGGCGATACCTATATGAAGCTCCATAATCTTTATGGTGCCTGCTGGGCATTTGTCTTCAGAAAAGAACTGCTTGACGACCCTCAGTTCGGGGAACCTTTGCGCTTCACGGAAGGCATATATATAGAGGATGAGGAGTTTGTTACCAAGTTGGTGTGGAGGGCACAGCGTATGGCCAAAACCGATGTCCCCGTATATGCCTACTATCAGCGGATGGACTCTACGGTGCATCGCCGTAGCGCTGAGCATACCGATGAACTCTTCCGCAATTATTTCATTGTCCTGAAACGCTTGATGGATTTTGAAAAGAGTATCGGTGCAATACCTCACGAAGGAGTGGTGCGCAAGTTGCGCTTTCTTGCTGTTGATATCCTACGTCGTACCCTACGTGAGCCGGATTGGAAAAAACGGTGGGAACATTCGACTTTGCAACTTCGTGCTCTGGGACTCTATCCGATACCTGACGCCAAGTATTCTTGTAAATACAGGGCATTCAGATGGCTTTCAACAAATGGGGTAGGGCGTAAGATAATGCAGATTCTTGAAACGAAACAGAATAAGTCATGAAGATATTGCTCTTTGGGGAATACAGCAGTGTGCATTGGACACTGGCTCAGGCCTTACGCAGATTGGGACATGAGGTTTGCGTGGTATCGAATGGGGATGAGTGGAAAGCCTATCCTGCAGATATCTCCCTCATCCGCAAGCCGGGTCGATGGGGCGCCGTGTCCTATCTGCTCCGTGTGTTGCACCTGTTACCCAAGTTGCGCGGCTACGATGTGGTGCAGCTCATCAATCCCGTGCACTTCGTTGACCTCAAGGCCGAGCGTGGGGTGCGCATCTACGATTACTTGCGCAGCCACAACAAGCGCGTGTTCCTTGGTGCCTTCGGCTACGATTACCATTATGTGTACGATAGCGTGGTGCGCCGCACACTGAAGTATTGTGACTTCTACACCCCCACACGCGAGGTGCACCACGAGTGGAACATCGCCAACGAGCACGATTGGCTGTACACCTTCAAGAAAGATGTAAGCATATATATTGCCGAGACCTGCGACGGTATCATCAGTGGGCTCTATGAGTACGACATGGCCTATCGTCCCTACTTCCCCGAAAAGACCACTTTTATCCCTATGCCCATAGAAACGATGAACGATGAACGATTAACGTTTTACAGTGAAGAAACGAAAACCAACAGGCCAGCCCCTACGCCCTACACCACAAACCCTACACAAGACAGCAAGATTCGTTTCTTCATCGGCATACAGCGTACCCGCTCCATGCTCAAGGGTACCGACATCATGCTGCGTGCGCTCGAGCGCATCGTGGTCGATTATCCCGACCGTGTCGAGATGGTGAAGGCTGAGTCTGTCCCCTTCGACGAATATAAGAAGATGATGCGTAGCAGCGATGTCTTGCTCGACCAAATCTACTCTTATACACCTGCCATGAATGCTCTGCAGGCCATGAGCCAGGGTCTTGTCGTGGTGAGTGGCGGTGAAGAGGAAAACTACGAGATATTGGGTGAGGAGGAGCTGCGCCCTATCATCAACGTGCAGCCTGACGAGGAAGACGTATACCGCCAGCTCGAGTGGCTCGTGCTGCATCCCGAACGTATACCGCAGCTCAAGCGCGACAGCGTAGAGTATATACGCCGCCATCACGACAGCCTCAAGGTGGCCGAGCGGTATTTGGAAGCATGGAATAGGTAATGTTTGCAAAATAAACAGAAATGAAGAAGCTTATAATCAGTATAGTAGGGGGGCTTTGTTTGGTAGCCGTCATAGTGGCCTATGTGGCCTACAATGTCATCCTCGCCCCAGTGGTCGAGGGCGACGATGTTGTATTTATTCAGGTGCGCCCTGGTGACCACACCCAGCGGGTGGGCGAGATGATTGCCTCTACGGCCGATATCAAGACCATGGCGGGCTTTATTCCTCTGATGGAATACTACAAGTATGATCAGCGTGTGAAGCTCGGCAACTATGCTATCCGCCCTGGCGACTCCATGCGCGACATTTGTCTGCGTCTGCTATCGGGCAACCAGACTCCCGTACGCCTCGTGGTTCCTTCGGTGCGGACGCTCGACCGCCTTGCCGGTGCCGTAGGACGCCAGCTCATGATCGACTCGGCCTCTGTGATGGCCCTGCTCACCGATGCGCACGTCATCGACAGTTTGGGCTATACGCGAGAGACCTTCCCCTGCCTCTTCATCCCCAATACCTATGAGGTGTACTGGACAATGACTCCCCAGCAGTTCGTGAATCGTATGGTGAAAGAGAACAAGCGTTTCTGGACTCCCTCCCGCGTGGCCAAGGCCAAGACACAGGGCCTCACGCCCAGCGAAGTGATTACTCTTGCCTCCATCATCGATGAGGAAACTGCCAAGGATGATGAGAAGCCTATGGTGGCCCGTCTTTATCTCAACCGTCTGCAGCGCGGTATGCTTCTGCAGGCTGACCCCACAGTGAAGTTCGCCATTGGCGACCCTGAGTTGCGCCGCATCCTCTATGCCCACCTGCAGACCGACTCGCCCTATAACACCTATAAATATGCCGGCCTCCCCCCCGGCCCCATCCGCATTCCCACGATGGCCGCCATCGAGGCCGTGCTCAATCCCGCCAAGCACTCCTATCTCTATATGTGTGCCAAGGAGGACTTCTCGGGCTATCACAACTTTGCTGCCACGCTCGCCCAGCACAACGCTAATGCCCGACGCTATCAGCAGACATTGAATCAGTTAGGAATAAAAAAATAAGAGAAGTGTATGTGGAATAATTCAGCACTATGGCTCTTTATTGTTTATATCCTTTACACTCCCGTCTGCTGCAATTTGATGCATAGTTGATGCTGCTCTTCGGTGAGGGTGGTGGGGATAGATATTTGGAATATGACGATGAGGTCGCCTCGTTCGTTATCTTTCTTGTATCGGGGCATTCCTTTCCCTTTGAGACGCACCTTGCTGCCTGCTTGAGTGCCTGCATTAACCTTTATGCGCACTTCTCCTGTGAGTGTAGGTACGATGGCATGACCTCCAAGCAATACTGTGGTAAGGGGTAGGGTGAGCGTAGTGCTGAGGTCGTCACCCTGGCGGGTGAATGTGGGGTCAACAGCTATACGGAAGGTTATGTAGAGATCGCCTCGCGTGCCGCCTTGAGGGGCTTCGCCACCATGCCCGCGTAGCTTGAGTCGTTGTCCGTCGAACACGCCGGCAGGTATGGTTACGCGGATGCTCTTGTCGCCTATGCTGAGTATCTGCTTGTGGGTCTCAGCGGCATCGCGCAGGGTGAGGTGCAGCTCGGCCTCATAGTCTTTGCCGCGTAGAGGATGCTGACGCGCACGATGGTGGCTTGCACCACCGAAAAGCTGTTCGAAGAAGTCGCTGAATCCTCCTGTATTGCCCTCTGAACGAGTGAAGTCGCCGAAGCCTCCGAAGCCTCCCATATAGTTACCATAGCTTTCTTTCTGCCCATATTGCTGCTCATACTGGTGCCGTTGTGCCTCATATTCTTCGGCATGGGCCCAGTGCTCGCCATATTCATCGTACTTCTTTCGTTTTTCGGGGTCGCTCAACACCTCGTTGGCTTCGTTGATCTCCTGAAAACGCTCCTGTGCTTGTGGATTGTCCTTATTGATGTCGGGGTGATATTGCTTGGCGAGCTTGCGATATGCCTTGCGTATGTCGGCCTGTGTCGCATTGCGATCGAGGCCCAGTACCTTATAGTAATCGATGAAAGCCATGTGATAACTCTTTAATCTGAAACATTAAAACTACTTCGTGGATGAAAAGGTTGCAATGTGCCATTTTTTTTATTTATTTTGTCTGCGAAATAAAAAGTACATACTGCAATGAATTTCTGTAGACATTTTCTCGTTTGCCTGGCAGCTCTGCTGCTCAATGCATGTGGTGAGCCTCAATCCATCCATATAAAGATGGTGTGCACGAGCGATGTGCATGGACACCTTTTTCCTATTGATTTTCTTACGGGCGACTCGATACGTGGTAGTATGGCACGTGTGAGCACATACCTCAAGACACAGCGTCAGCAAGGCGGTAATATCATCTATATGGATAATGGCGATATGCTGCAAGGCACGCCTGCCACTTATTGCTATAATACCTATGCCATAGGGCTCACTCATGTGGCTGCCGAAGTACTCAATTATTTGGGGTGCGATGCGGTGGTGTTGGGTAATCATGATATTGAGGTCGGAGGACCTACCTATCAGCGCTATGCTGACGAACTGAATAGTATGGTGATAGGGGGCAATATTTATTTTGAAGATAGCGATACTCCTTTCCTTCCACCTTATACTGTGGTAGAGCGTGAAGGTGTCAAAATAGCAGTCATGGGACTCACTACACCTGCCATTCCTCATTGGGTGCCACAATGTCAATGGCAAGAGCTGGAATTTGCCGATATGGAACGTTCGGCGCGCCGATGGATGCAGTATTTGCACGAAAATGTTTCTCCTGATCTTGTCGTAGGACTATTCCATTCGGGTTATCAAGGAGGTATTGTTACTCCTGATTATGCCGAGAATGCTACACGTGCTGTGGCTGAAAATGTGGAAGGCTTCGACGCTATCTTCTATGGACATGACCATCAGGCACGTTGCACCGAGATTGTTAATGTAGTGGGCGATACCGTACTGCTGCTCAATCCAGGCAGAGATGCCCGCTATGTGGCTACGCTTGATATCGTGCTTGACAAAGAGGGTAGGGCTTCGCTCGAAGCCGAATTGGTCAATATGGAGAACTACTCTCCTGACCCTGAGTATATGACTACTTTTGCCACTCATGTGGAGCGCATAGCCAAGTATGTAGACCGCACCATAGGAACTTCTACTTGTGCCACTTCTACGCACGACGCTCTCTTAGGTCCGTCGGCTTATATGGATTTCGTTCATCAGATGCAACTTGATGTGTCAGGCGCTAAAATCTCTTTTGCTGCGCCGCTTACGTATAATGATATTTTGCCTGAAGGAGATGTGAAGGTGCGCGACATATATCGTCTTTTCCCTTATGAGAATATGTTATATGTGCTGTGGCTCTCAGGTCGTGAGATAAAAGACTATCTGGAATTGTCGTACAGCCGATGGACGGCTCAGATGAGCTCTCCCAGAAATCATCTGTTACCGTTCGATACTGCGGGAGAGGCACTGCAGTATCCCTATTGTCATTTCGACTCGGCTGCCGGTATTCTCTACGAAGTGGATGTGACTAAGCCTGCTGGTCATAAGGTGAGTATAAAGAGTATGGCCGATGGAAGCCCTTTCTGTATGGACGAGCGCTATATGGTGGCAATGAATTCATACCGTTCTCATGGTGGGGGCGGACTGCTCACCGAAGGGGCTGGCCTCACCCACGAAGAAATGTTGCGCCGCATAGAGTATACCACCACGGCCGACCTTCGCTTCTATATGCTTAATTATATCGAAATGCGCAAGACCATTACCCCACAGCTTCTGAATCATTGGCGCTTTGTGCCCGATGGTTGGGGAGCAATAGAAGTACAACGTGACGAGATGTTGCTTGATTAAACTGTTTGAATAGTTAAAAGACGGTCTTCTTTGTATTCAATCTAAATAAAAACTTGCATATTACGTGGCTTGTTCCTATCTTTGCATCATCATTCGCTGCGCGATGCGAGTAAAATGGGATTGGTACTATGAGAATATCAGCAATGCATGCAGGCCAGAAGGGCTGCATCGTAAAGGTCAAGGGACACGGTAGCGCTCGCAAGCGCATCGTGGATGCGGGTTTATATAAAGGTATCTGCATCGAGATATTGGATATCGACGCCGAGAGGGTGAGTATCGATGTAGAGGGTGTGCTACGCACACTCACGCTTCCCGAAGCTTCGATGATTGAAGTGCTCACCGTCGAAGAGGCCGCTCGTGAGATGCAGGTGAACGAGGTGAGCACGGGGGCGCTCAAGAGCCTTGCCCATCGCCATCGTCACGAGATCGAGATTGCCTTAGTGGGGCAGCCCCTCTCGGGCAAGAACTCGCTCTTCACCACCCTTACCGAGGGGCATGCCGCTCCACTGCCCGAAGCCGATGACATACTCATGGGCGAGCGTGACTTCCAGGACTACCACCTGCACATCTCCAACCTCCCCGACACCTACTCGCTCACCTCGCGCACTGCCGACACGTGGACCGTACGTCGCCACCTTGTGCGCGATGCACCCGACATTGTCGTCAGCGTCATCGACGCCACCGACCTCGAGCGCAGCATGCAGATTACGGCACAGCTGCTCGATATGAACCTGCGCGTCATCGTGGCGCTCAATAAGTTTGATGCCATGCAGGCTCAGGGCTCCATGCTCGACTATCAGACCCTCAGCCGCCTCCTCGGCACACCCATTGTTCCCACCGTAGCACTGAATAGCGAGGGGCTGGAGCACTTGCTGCACTTGGCCATCAACATCTATGAGGGGGCCGACTTTCTCGATGATGACGGCGAGGTCAACAAGGAGGTGATGCGCGAGCTGCAGGAGTGGCACCGCAGCATTGTACACACCGACGACCACACCGAGCACTTGGCCGACTTCACCCGCGACCACACCCTCAACACCCATTATAAGAAGCACTCTTACCGACACATCCACATCTACCACGGTACCGAGCTGGAGCAGAGCATCGAGACCCTGCGTAGCGAGATTTGGAAGAGCGAGGCCACCCGCTACCGCTACTCTACACGCTTCGTGTCCATTGCTCTCCTCGAAGGCGATGCCGATATAGAGCAGTTTGTGCGCGAGCACATGCCCAACGCCAATTCCATCTTCGCCCTGCGCGACAAGGAGCGTCGCCGCTACACCCGTCTCATGGGCGAGAGTATGCCCAAGGCCATACGCACCGCCAAGCGCAGCTTCATACAGGGTGCCCTGAAGGAGACCTACACGCCACCGCGCACCACGGCGAAGGCCAACCTCAGCCTCACCGAGCGCCTCGACCGTCTGGTCACCCATAAGGTATGGGGCGTGATTATCTTCCTCATCTCGCTGTTCATCATGTTCGAGGCCACCTTTGTCTTGGGCGAATATCCCATGCAAGGCATCGAGTGGCTGGTCGAGCAGGCCGGCATTCTCATTGACAGGCTGTTGCCCGAGGGCCCCATCAAGGATATGGTCGTCGACGGCATCATCGGTGGCGTGGGAGGTGTCATCGTATTCCTGCCCAATATCCTCATCCTCTACTTCTTCATCTCGCTGATGGAAGACTCGGGCTACATGTCGCGTGCCGCCTTCATCATGGACAAGGCCATGCACCGCATGGGGCTGCATGGAAAATCGTTCATCACGCTCATCATGGGCTTCGGGTGCAATGTGCCCGCCGTGCTTGCCACGCGCATGATCGAGAGCCGTAAGAGCCGTCTCATCACCATGCTCGTGACACCCCTCATGTCGTGCAGCGCCCGTCTGCCGGTATATATCATCTTCGTGGCCGCCTTCTTCCCCCACCACTCGGGCATCGTGCTCATGGGGCTCTACCTCACCGGCATACTCCTTGCTGTGCTCGTGGCGCGACTGCTGAGCCGCACCGTGATGCGTGGCGACGAGACCCCCTACGTGATGGAGCTCACGCCCTACCGCCGTCCTGCCTGGCGTGTCATCTTCAAGCATACGTGGGACAAGGGCTACGAGTATCTCAAGAAGATGGGTGGCGTCATCCTCATAGCCTCCATCGTGGTATGGTTTCTCGGCTACTATCCCCGTAGCGAGCAGTACAGCACCCCTGCCGAGCAGCAGGAACATTCCTATATAGGCCATATAGGCAAGGCCATCGAGCCGGCCATAGCCCCTCTCGGCTTCGACTGGAAGATGGGCATCGGCCTCGTCAGCGGTGTAGGTGCCAAGGAACTCATCGTGAGTACCCTCGGTGTGCTCTACGCCAATCAGGAGGTGGCCGATACGGCCGAGAGCGAAGCCCAGATAGCTGCCGCCCTGAAGACCGTCACCACGCCTGCTGCCGCCCTGGCCTACATGATCTTCGTGCTCATCTACTTCCCTTGCCTGGCTACCCTCATCGCCATCAAGAAGGAGACGCAAGGGTGGGGATGGGCCATCTTCACCGCCGTGTATACCACTGCCCTGGCATGGGTCGTAGCCTTCGTGGCGTATAGAGTTGGGCTGATGTTGTTATAGAGTTCCTGTATTATGCTCCAACACCTCCTTGTCACCCTCATCTTTGCCGCGTGCCTCTACTTGGTGATACGCCGCATCGTGCGCATTGTCTCGAGTGCGAGGAAGGGCAATCCCCGTTGCGACACCTGCACCGAGACCTCGTGCCCTTTGCGTGATGTAGCCCGCAACAAGAAGCGTGGCTGTGGCTGTAGCGACTCGAAGCTGTGCAAGTGAATCTTAAAGAAGTGTACATCTGGTTTCTATTTTTTGGACCTCCCTATGGGGCTGCCGAGGAACTACAGCGGATAGATGAGATATTGGGATAGGGGTTAATAAAAGAGACATTGGTAGATAAATAATCGCTCAAAGATTTTGAAGTATAATCTAAACTCCTTACATTTGCCGTTCCTTTAGGAAATATTAACCAAATAAAGTTTTTAAGGTATGAAGAAACATAATTTCTGTGCAGGACCCTCTATCCTGCCGCGCGAAGTGATTGAGCAGACTGCTCAAGCTGTATTGGATTTCAATGGCTCAGGCCTTTCTATATTAGAGATCAGTCACCGCTCAAAGGATTTCCAGGCTGTGATTGACGAAGCAACAGCCCTCTTCAAGGAGGTACTCAACATTCCCGAGGGCTACTCGGTGCTTTTCCTCGGTGGCGGTGCCAGCATGCAGTTCTGCATGGTGCCCTACAACTTCTTGGGCAAGAAGGCTGCCTACATCAACACTGGTGTATGGGCCAAGAAGGCTATCAAGGAGGCCAAGAACTTCGGCGAGGTGGTAGAGGTGGCTTCATCGGCCGACACTACCTATAACTATATCCCGAAGGGCTACACCGTGCCCGACGATGTGGACTACTTCCAC
>JAFWXS010000009.1 GCA_017517925.1 Bacteroidaceae bacterium
GGAATGATGGAAACATCAAACTGCAAATAGCACTGAAAAGAGAAGAAACATCCTTTATTGATACGCTTTGAGCGTTAAGAAACAATAAAAACGTTAAATCTTCACCTTTTAGAATGCGCCCTTAAAGGTTATGACCATATTTCTGACTTATTACTCGCAAAATATTGAGTAATAACTGGTTGTAAATACTTGAGTTGCACCAATCTTACAAGTGTAGTCATTCCCGAGAGTGTAACAGAGATTGGATTCGCTGCTTTCTATGAATGTACTAGCCTTACGAGTATAGTTATACCCAAGAATTTGACTAAGATTGAATCAAGTGTTTTCAGAGGTTGCACAGGCCTTACAAGTATAGTCATTCCCGAGAGTGTAACAGAGATTGGTTCTGATGCTTTCTGGGGTTGCACCAGTCTTAAAAGTATAGTTATACCCAAGAATTTAACTAAGATTGAATCAAGTGTTTTCAGAGGTTGCACAGGCCTTACAAGTATAGTCATCCCCGAAAGTGTAACAGAGATAGAAGGTGAGGCTTTCAAAGGTTGTACAGGCCTTGCGGATGTTATTCTCTCCGATGGTGTAATGGAGATGGGCTTTGAGGCTTTCAGAGATTGTACCGGCCTTACAAGTATAGCCATTCCCGAGAGTGTGACTGAGATTTCTTTTGGTGTTTTCAGTGGTTGCACAGGCCTTACAAGCATTATTGTGGATGCCAATAATAAAGTGTATGACTCGCGCGAGAACTGCAATGCCATTATTGAAACAGCGACAAACACTCTTATTGGTGTTTGCAAGTCAACTATCATCCCCGAGAGTGTGACTAAAATTAAACACGGGGCTTTCAACGGTAGTATAGGCCTTACAAGTATAGCCATTCCCGAGAGTGTGACCGAGATTGAATACCAGTCTTTCACAGATTGCCCAGACCTTACAAGTATTGTTGTGGATGACGGCAATAAAGTGTATGATTCGCGCAAGAACTGCAATGCCATTATCGAGACAGAAAGCAACGTCCTTGTTGCAGGCAGCAAGACAACTGCCATTCCCGAAAGTGTGACAAAGATTGAGAACAGGGCTTTATCTGGTTGTACAGGTCCTACAGACATAGTCATTCCTGACAGTGTAACAGAGATTGGATTTGAGGCTTTCAAAGATTGCATAGGCCTTACAAGAATTGTTTTTTCCGAAAGTATAACAGAGATTGGAACTAGAGCTTTCAGTGGTTGCACAAGCCTTACAAGTATAGTTTTCCCCGGGAGTGTAACTAAGATTGAACCTGATGTTTTTAATGGTTGCACAAGCCTTACAGATGTTATTATCTCCAAAGGTGTAACGGAGATTGGATCTAATGCTTTCAGATGTTGCACAAGCCTTGCAAATGTTGTTATCTCCGAAGGTGTAATGGAGATTGGATCTGACGCTTTCAGAGCTTGTTCCAGCCTTGCAAACATTACTTTGCCCCCGGGTATAAAGAAAATCGCAAAGGATGCTTTCTATGGGTGCACTGGTATAACTACCATCAATGTCCCAGCCAAGAAGGCCGACTACTACAAGAAACGCCTGCCCGAGGAGCTCCACCAGTTCATCGTGGAGATGGCACCTGTGAAGAAGGCAAAGAAAAAGTAATGACGCTCATGGTGAAACCATATCTCTCGGTTGTGCCACAACCGGGAGATATGGTAACACACAAAGATGACTCTAAAAATGTACACAATAGACTACTTGAAGACACTGCGTGCCGATTATGTGGAATGGGATACCGATCCGGGGAGCCTTATATGGCCCGAGGACACCTATTGTCTAATCGATAATCTGTCTGACGATGATTTTAAGGAACTTGCAGAGTTGGAAGAAGATGTTGACTTTGTTGATGCCATAAGAGCCCACATCCAGGATTTTCTTGATATTGGCACAGTGAAGTCATTCAAACTCAAGGACCCGGCAGGCAACATCCTCTGCGAGTACGATGATTGCTTTTATGGGTAAATAGGCATGGGACTAGGCAACTTGCAGTGTGAATAACTAAAATGTAAAGAAAGCAATTGAATTTGGTGTAATTTTTCAACAAAACTTTTGAATATGGAAAAGAAACCCATGACACTTGATCAAAGAATCGTAAAGGATTTAGGCGATTTATATAACAATGGTGAAATCGAGGGTGCTGTGAGGTTGGACGGGCTTGTGCAAGAAGAAGACGAAGGATTGTACTGGGTTGGCGAGGCAAAGGGAACGTTTACACCGCAAGAGGAAACGGTGATTAATTTGCTTAAATCAAATTCAGGTATATCAATCGAGCAACTGGCTGTGCAGGCGCAAATGACAGTAAAAGGCCTTGAGAATTTGCTTAATGATTTGAAGAATAAAGGGTGTGCTGGAAATATTAAAGATAAAATCTCTTTTGCGACAAGAGCACTCCCTGTTTATACTGTAGGCAAACGTAAGGCAAAAACCGTTATGGTGATGCTTAACCCGGGTAAGGGCGTAAAAGCTTCAAACAATGACCTCCTTATTGAATTGAAAAAACGTTCGATGTTTACAATGTTGGAAAAACTATGTTGTGGCGTGAACTCCGGTAGTGCTAATTTGGGTAAGGATATTGCGAATTATCATTATTTCAATACCCATTATGGCGATTGGGACTACAACAGACAAGATGCTTTTGATTTGAAGCAGGCTTTCTTTTTGCGCGATTGGCCGAAGGATAGCGATATTAACCTTGAAGTATCTGATCTAAACTATATTATCCAATATCAATCATCTGAAGATAAAATGGTTAAGAAAGTCGTTGCTGAGAAAAAGCTTAAAGCAAAAGCAAGTGTTTTAAATAATAAGCAACAACTTGAACTAATACCATACGCATCACGCAAGTTCGATAAATTCAACTCCAATATGATTGATAAGGTTTTTCCATACGTTGACTTGCTTCTTGATGAGATTTTTTCGGTAGAGGTAGAGAGAAAGTATGTTATATTCTGCTCCGCAATCTTTGAAGATGTTTTCAAAGCATACAGTGAAACGAATGGAAAAATCACATTTGTGGATGGCTTTAGACGTGGACCTCAGGGAGAACCTATAAGGAGAAAGGTGGAAATCTCTTATAAGAATAAAAAAAGAGAGCATAAACAAACGTCCTGTTACTGTACGGTTATAGAACTTGCCTATGAGGGAAAAGGACCAATACGGGCAATTATTGCTGACACATTCCCCAGACAGGACATAACTAATGCGTATGAGATGATGGCGGCTTATGGAAAATTTTGCTACGAGTGCTATTGTGGAAAGCATAGTTCCAATCAACCTCACAAAATCACATTACCCTAACAGTTAATGATAAACAACCCCAATATTTATGCAGAATAAACATACATCTGTTCTGAAACGTTTTGTTGCGTTCCTAATGTCAGGATTCAGCCTATTCGCAAAGGCTTTCCGTGCCACATATCACCAGATATGGGTGTCGGGAATAGTGCTGGCATTGGTAACGATGCTCTTTGCCATTGCACTCTTTATAGCCGAGCATTCGGCCAGTCCTGACTACAGTTTTTGGGATGCCTTGGTGTGGACCTTCGTGAAGTATGTGGAAGACCCGGCTGACATAGTATCTCCTCCTGTCACGGTATTGGGGCAAGTCATTGGAACCTTGGTGGGTGTGTTGGGCATCGCCATCTTTGCAGTTCCTGCCGGCCTCATCGGTTCGGGACTGATGGAAGCAATGGATGAGAACAAGCGTGAGAAGGAACTTGACGAATATTATGACCGGGTTCGCAAGGCCTTTCGCCGGAATGCCAACAAAGCATTGCGCATCCATCTCAACTCTTTGCCTGATAATGGAGGTGAGGATATGTCAAGACTCAACTTTGTACCCCAGTGTATTCCCGTGACACGCTTGCAGATACGTCAGGGTATGGATATGAAGGACATCTTTGAGGTGTGCCGTAAGTACCCGGACCTCTTGCTTAAGAATCTTGCCGATGCTAATGGCAATGCGGCTGACGAGCAGTTCGTGGTGGAAATGTTTCCCAAGAACCGACCATACGGATGTTGTATCAACCGTGGCTCCAAGGTTACCATAGTATGCCCCAGAGGTTTTTCCAGACTGGGTATCGGGTGGTATAGCTACTATCTGAGCAAACTGGGTGGCTTTAATTATGTATGCAAGAGCATCGAGGTGGACCCCGACGAACTGGACTCTTACTACAACTTATCTGACGAACCGCTATATGACCGGATGTCGAGCGCGGAATATACGCGCAAGGATACCGAAGCCCTGAAGATGATCGAAAAGAAAAAGGATTCGCGAGCAGCTTACTTCGGTGACATCATAGCCTTGGCCGACCAAAAGGATTCGTGGGTCATTATTTTGACCGACCATCAGAAGAAGGAGGAGAACACCTTCGACTTGCACTTTGCCTCGGCACTGAAAGATGGTTCGCAAGCGACGGTCAAGGATACGGCCGCCTACGAAGCGCTCTACAAGACATTCTCCTCGGTGATGGCAGAGGAGTTTGGTTTGGTATGCACTCCGCAGTCGGTGCGCTACCCGTTGAAGAAGAAGAACGCGGCTTATCACCTGCAACGTATGGGGTTGGAGGGTAATATTTTCGTTCTGCGCTCATCGACACAGCTTGTCAACTTTGAGGAGAACAAACTAGTGGTGGCCCTGCGCATGGCACAAGTCATCAGTGAGCAGCTCGATGGCGGTAAAGGGATGGACAGCAATGATGTGAAGGACTTTGCCACTCCTGCCTTTGGCTTTGTAGAGAAAGAGGAGGTATAAATCGCTGTAGATATACAAGAAAGTGGTTGTATAGGTGAGGTGAAATCACTTTTTTGAAAAAAACTTGCTTCGAAAATTGAATTTTCGGTCCCATGTTACTATATTATTTATGTGATCTGAAAATTCAGGTGTATGACTGAGAATGAAAGACGACTTGCCCATATGATTGTGAATCTCGAAAAGCACGTAGCCGAGGCATGTGTGTATATGAAGACGAATTTTGATGTCGACTCCCAGTACGATGATGCCACCAAGACTCTTCGCCTTTATGTGAAGAATGTGAACAACGCCTTGCAAGTGCTTGCAGCAAGGGAGTATTTGGAGAGGGAACATCCTGTGTTGTTTTGTATGCTGGATTCTTCCTGTAACGATAATGATAACGAATAATCTAAAAATATTTTATTTATGCAGAAACTGTTTTTTGACATGGATGGTGTGTTGGTCGATTTCCAGAGCGGTATCGACAAGCTGAGTGATGAAGTGAAAAAGGAGTATGAGGGACGGCTCGACGAGGTGCCCGGTATCTTCTCACTGATGGATCCCATGCCAGGAGCAATAGAAGCAGTGAATACGTTGAGCGAGTATTATGACATGTATATCCTCTCTACGGCCCCTTGGAAGAACACTACAGCATATAGTGACAAGTTGGCGTGGCTAACGAAGCACTTTGGCGACCGATTCAAGAAACGTGTGGTCATTACCCACTGCAAGAACCTGTGCGACGGTGATTTTCTCGTCGACGACAGAGCCAAGAACGGGGCCAGCGAGTTTCCCGGCGAGTGGGTGCAGTTTGGCACCGAGCGCTTCCCCGACTGGGAGGAGGTGACCCGCTACCTCATCAGCGAGACGCTGCTTTACGATGAAGATGATGAGAAACTGAACAAGCGACAGATTAGCTATCTAATGGTGGAGAAGACCATCAAGATGCTTGATGCCTATACGGAGATGCTCAATGCTAAGGTCGGACAGGAATACACCAAAGAGCTTGCTGACGAGATACTTGCTGCGTCCAAGCTTACCAATAAATGGCTGAAAGTATTGGGTGAGGAAAACGAGTCGGCATATTACATTGACTGATAAGGAGCTTTCCTGCCAAGGGGTATATCTCGCTTTGCCAGGGGGATAGAAATGGGGGGCTTTCCCTTATGGGAATCGGGTTGCTTGATGTGGAGATATACAGGAGGCGGGACTGGCGTCCCGCCTCCTGTATTGTATATTACGTATTGTGTCAGTTTCGCTCTATATAGGCTACAGCATCGCCCTTCATCACGGTAGCTCCTTGTGGGGTCACCTCGGCCAGACGGCCGGCAAAGCCTGCGTAGACGGGCACCATCTGTCCCCAGCGGGTGGTGATGTGGCACATCAACTCGCCCTCCTTATAGGTGCGTCCTACGTTAGGTGCTGATGAGGGGCCCTCGACAGAGATTTCCCAGATTACCTGTCCGTTCTCGGGTGCGCAGATAGCGTCGGCCTTGGCATGCTTGAGTGCCTGTAGCTGCTCAGGGGTGACACCTGTGCCGCCGAGTGCTGCATCCTTGGCCTTCTGCAGCTCGGTCTCGAAGCGCTGCTTGGCTACGCCTGAGCGGTAGTCGCGGTACTGGCGGTCGTGCATGGCAAACTCGAAGAGCTCCTCGTCGTCCTTACCGGTGTCCCAACCCAGCTCCTTCATCTCCTTGCGGTAGGTGTTGAGGGCGTCGGGGTAGTAGCTCTGTGGGTCGGCATCGGTGAACTCACGGCCCTGGCTCTTGGCCAGTTCGATAATCTCGGGTGCCAACGGTCCCGGCAGGCGGCCACACTTGCCCAGTATCATGTCCCACGCATTGTTGTCGATCATGGAGAAGCGCTCCTCACCCTTGATGAGTTGCATGAGGTTCATCAGGGCAATATTCTTCACATATTGGCTATAAGGTGTCACGAGTGGAGGATAGCCGAGCTTGGGCCATACGTACTCTACCTCGTCGAAGAGCATGATGACCAAATCGTCGATGCTGAGCGGTGCCTTGCCCTGTCCCTTGAGGATGAGGTTGATGCCAGCATGCACACCCTTGAGATCGGCCATCATGGAGCCCATCATGCCACCAGGGAGTCCACACTTGAGCAGCAGCGACGACATATGCTTGTTCGTCGGGTCCATGAAGTAGCCCAAGAAGTCGTCCATAAACTCCTGCGTCATGCTGCGTGCCTTCATGTAGGCGTTCATATTGATTTCGGGCACCTGGAAGCCTGCATCCTTGAGCATGGCCTGCACGGAGATAATGTCTGGGTGCACCTTACCCCATGAGAGGGGTTCGATGGCGGTGTCGATGATGTCGGCACCGTTCTCGCACACCTCGAGAATGGAGGCCATGGAGAGGCCGGGGCCCGAGTGACCGTGGTACTGCACGATGACTTCGGGGTGGCGTGTCTTGATGTTCTTGACCAGTTGTCCTAACATCTTGGGGCGGCCTATGCCCGCCATGTCCTTGAGCGCAATCTCGGTGGCACCGGCTGCGATGAGCGTGTCGGCCAAGTCGGTATAGTACTCCACGGTGTGTACAGGCGAGTGTGTGATGCAGAGGGCTGCCTGCGGTATCATACCGGCTTCGAGGGCATACTTGATGGAAGGTATGATGTTGCGCGGGTCGTTGAGTCCGCAGAAGATACGGGTGATGTCGGTGCCCTGTGCCTTCTTCACCTTATACATGAGTCGGCGTACATCGGCTGGCACGGGGAACATACGCAGGCCGTTCAGTGCGCGGTCGAGCATGTGGGTCTGTATGCCGGCATCGTTGAATGTCTTGGTGAAGGTACGCACCGCCTTGTTGGGATTCTCGCCATAGAGCAGGTTGACCTGTTCGAAGGCTCCACCGTTGGTCTCTACTCGGGCAAAGCAGCCCATCTCTACGATGACGGGAGCGATGCGGGCGAGTTGGTCGGCACGGGGCTGGTACTTGCCTGATGACTGGAACATGTCGCGGTACAAAAGGCTGAATTTGATCTCCTTTTTCATGATGTGTTTTTGGTTAGCTTGTCGATTTATAAAGTTGTTTTGACAATAACAAAAACAAAAGTATCTCTTATTATTGATAAAACAAACTTTTGGCAAGAATAATTCCCGGCAATTTCATATTATTCCGTATCATGTGCTCTGGTGCTTCGGGAGGAAGGATAACTGCTTGGCACAAGTGTCACTTTTGCTTTACCCATATAAGTTTGGTGGTGTCGTAGCCTCGCTGACGCAGGTTTCTCAGTATCTTATCCTTTGTAGCGGTCGTCAACTGCGGTGTGCGGCTCAGTATCCACAGGTATTTGGGACTACTGCTGCCCACAACGGAGTAGGAGTAATCGGGTGCAAGGTCCAGGATGTAATAGTCGGCATAGAAGGGGCCGAAGAAACTCACCTGCAGCTGTCCGGGCGTACCGTTTTTCTTTGCTCGGGCCTTGCCCGTGCTCTCTTTGTAAGGGCCGTCGAGTGTCTTCAGGTATCCACTGTTTACCACTTTTATCTTGCCGTCATCGCGCATCGAATATTCGGTTTTGCAACCTACGAGGTCGCGCTCGAAGGAGTGGTCGTATCGGGCTATCTCGTACCAGTGGCCGAGGTAGCGGTCGAGGTCAAGGGTGGTGATGGTGCTGTTGTCTATCTTCTGCGCCATGACTGTGGTGCACAAGCCGAAAAGGGCGAGAGAGAGGAGGGTAATTTTCATTTGATATAGAGTTTTTTTGGGGAGGGGATGTGGTTCTTTATCTTGTCATCCTGAGCGAAGCGAACGGATCTCGCAAAGTACACCGATAGCATTTTCTCCAAGTTCCTGCGCGAGATTCTTCGCGTTGCTCAGAATGACACTCATCGCTTAGGATGACATACTGTCCAGCAAGGACTACTCGATGGCAATCGTCTGTTGCATCTGGGGCTTCTCTTCATTGGCCTTGCGGGGCAACTTGATGTGCAGTACACCATGCTTCACCTTGGCCTTGATATGAGCCTTGTCCACATCATCGGGGAGTACGAGGGTCTGCTCGAACTTGGCGTATGAGAACTCGCGGCGCAGGAACTTGCACTCCTTCTCGTCGCAGCACTCGGTATCCTTACATTCGCCTTCCTTGCACTCACCCTTGTGGTCTTTGCACTCCTTACCGTCCTTGTCGTCGCAGTGGCAGCACTTCTCCATGCAGATGACCAGGTCGCCCGCCTCATCGAGGTGGATGCAGAAGTCATCTTTGGTCATGCCTGGGGCCGCCACCTGTACTTTATATTCGTCTTTTTTCTCGATGACGTTGATGGCCGGAGCCGTTGCCTTGGTTCGTCCCATCCAGTTGGTGTCGAAGAAATCGCTGAAGATGCTCGGTACCCAGTCCTGACGGTACATTCTTTTCATTGGGGTCATAGTTGATTTAGGTTTTAAGGGTTAAACAAAACTGTTCAGTTATAATGCTTAGCATTGTAAATTGTTCGAAAGCCACTATAGCTTTGGGGATATTTAAGAGTCAGAGGGCTGTGAAACACAGCCCTCTGACAATATCATAAACTATATAATTCAGAATTACCTTTGCCTGATTCTGAATAACTCACAACAAAAACCTACTCCCCTCTGAGCTTCTTGGCCATGGCAGCCGCCGCACGGCGACCATCGCCCATGGCGAGGATGACGGTGGCACCGCCACGCACGATGTCGCCACCGGCATAGATGGTGGGGATGTTTGACTGCATGTCGTCGTTCACGGCGATAGTGTTCTTACGACCCAGTTCGAGACCCTTCACCGAGGTGGGCACGATGGGGTTGGGCGATACGCCTACGGCGACGATGGCCATGTCGATGTCGATGGTCTCAGTAGCACCGGGGATAGCCACGGGGCTGCGGCGACCGCTGGCATCGGGCTCGCCAAGCTCCATCTTCTGCAGTACGACCTGCTTCACGCGACCCTTCTCGTCGGCGATATACTCTATGGGATTGTGCAGGGTGAGGAACTCTACGCCCTCCTCCTTGGCATGCTTCACCTCTTCGAGACGGGCAGGCATCTCCTCCTCGCTACGGCGATAGATGATCATGGCACGCTCGGCACCGAGGCGCAGGGCGGTGCGCACAGAGTCCATGGCAGTATTACCACCACCGATGACGGCCACGCGCTTACCGAAGATGACGGGCGTGTCGGTCTCGGGATTCGAGGCATCCATGAGGTTCACGCGGGTGAGGTACTCGTTGGACGAGAAGATACCCGTGCTGTTCTCGCCGGGGATGCCCATGAAGTTGGGCAGGCCAGCACCCGAGGCGATGAATACGCCCTTGTAGCCCTCGGCCTCGAGCTGCTCTACGGTGATGGTCTTACCGATGATGCAGTCCTTCTCGAAGTGTACGCCCATCTGGCGGAGACCCTCAATCTCTACGTCTACGATGTGGTTGGGCAAGCGGAACTCGGGGATACCATACTTGAGCACGCCACCAATCTCGTGCAATGCCTCGAAGACGGTCACGTCGAAGCCCTGCTTGGCCATGTCGCCAGCGAAGGAGAGTCCTGCAGGACCTGAACCTACGACGGCCACCTTGATGCCACCCGCAGGAGCCACAGCGGGCTGGGCAGCCTTGCCGCTCTCGCGCTCATAGTCGGCAGCGAAGCGCTCGAGATAACCGATAGCCACAGGCTTGTGACCCATCTTGAGGTGCATACAACGGCTCTCGCACTGCTTCTCCTGCGGACATACACGACCACACACGGCGGGGAGTGCCGAGGTGAGCTTGAGCACGCGGGCAGCTTCGAGAATCTCGCCACGCTCGATATTCTTTACAAATGAGGGAATGTTGATACCTACGGGGCAACCCTCCATACAGGTGGGGTTGGCACAGTCGAGACAACGCTTGGCTTCGGTGAGTGCCTGCTCCATGGTGAGGCCTTGGTTGACCTCCTCACGCAATTTGTGACGGCGATAGCTGGGCTCGAGCTCGGGCATCTCGCAACGCTCGATCTGGGTGCGCTCTTTGGCCTTCATGCTCTTGCGCAGTGCCTCGCGCCACTCGCTGTTGCGGTCGATGTCGACGGGAGTAGCAGACCTGTCGATGCTCTCTCCTGTGGCTGCACATACGGTATGCTCCTCGACAACGGGATGTGTATGCTCGGGCTTCTCCATCTCATGCACTTCGATGTCCTTGAAGGCACCCATACGCTTGAGCATCTCGTCGAAGTCTACTTGATGGCCGTCAAACTCGGGGCCATCGACACACACAAACTTGGTCTTGCCGCCTACGGTGATACGGCAAGCACCACACATACCTGTACCGTCCACCATGATGGTGTTGAGCGATACGTCGGTAGGAATCTCATATTTCTTGGTGAGCAGGCACACAAACTTCATCATGATGGCAGGGCCGATGGCGAAGCACTTGTTCACCTTCTCGCGCTGGATGATACTCTCAATACCCTCGGTCACGAGACCCTTGGTCCCATACGAGCCGTCATCGGTCATGATTACTACCTCGTCGGAACTTTGGCGCACCTCGTTCTCCAATATGATAAGGTCTTTGGAGCGGCCTGCAAGCACGGAGATGACGCGGTTGCCGGCCTCCTTCAAGGCCTGGATGATGGGAAGCATAGGTGCTACACCTACGCCACCACCGGCACATACCACGGTGCCGAAGTTCTCGATGTGGGTTGCCTGGCCGAGAGGACCTACGATGTCGGCAATCTGGTCGCCCACGTTGAGGTCGCAGATCTGGGACGATGAGTGGCCCACCTTCTGAATAACCAGGGTAATAGTACCTTTCTCCACGTCGGCACCGGCAATGGTGAGGGGCACGCGCTCGCCCTTCTCGCCGAGGCGTACTATAACGAAGTGGCCCGCCTTGCGTGAACGCGCGATGAGCGGAGCGGTAATCTCAAATTTGAATACCTTTTCTGAAAACTGTTGTTTGCTTACTACAGTATACATAGTCTGTATCGTGTTAAAGTTAATACCTATTATATATTATATGCAGCATCGTGCTTCGGCTGCTTACAAATCGCAAAGGTAAACAAATTATATGATTTCCTACCGATTCTCTTTAAATTTATTTCTTAATTTGTTTTCATAACGACAAATGGTTACCTTTGTAGTCATATCGTGAACCTATGATTCAAGAAATCCAACTCCGTATTCTGCCCGAGCAGGCAGCTAATGAACAGAGTATAAAGCAGTATGTGGCCCGCGAGAAGGGGCTTGACCTGCGTACCATCAAGGCGGTGCGCACGCTGAAGCGCAGCATCGATGCACGCCAGCGCACCATCTTTGTGAACCTCACCGTACGCCTCTATATCAACGAGCTGCCTACCGATGACGAGTACACTGAGACCTACTATCCCATGGTGGACGACGGGCCCGAGGTAATCGTGGTGGGTGCAGGCCCGGGCGGACTCTTTGCCGCCCTGCGCCTCATCGAGCTCGGATGCAGGCCCATCGTGGTGGAGCGGGGAAAGGATGTGCATGCCCGCAAGCGCGACATTGCCCGCATCTCGCGCGAGCATACCGTGAATCCCGAAAGCAACTACAGCTTCGGCGAGGGCGGTGCCGGGGCCTACTCGGACGGTAAGCTCTACACGCGCAGCAAGAAGCGCGGCAATGTGGAGAAGATTCTCAACGTGTTCTGTCAACACGGAGCATCGACCACGATACTGAGCGATGCACACCCTCACATCGGCACCGACAAGCTGCCGCGCGTCATCGAGAACATGCGCGAGACGATACGCCGTTGTGGCGGTGAGGTGCACTTCGAGACGCGCATGGATCGCCTCATCGTGGAGAATAATAATATAATAGGTATAGAGACCAACACGGGACGCACCTTCCGCGGGCCGGTCATCCTCGCCACGGGACACTCGGCACGCGACGTATACCGCCACCTCTACGCCTCGGGCATCGACATCGAGGCCAAGGGCATTGCCGTGGGTGTACGACTGGAGCATCCCTCCGAGCTGATTGACCAGATACAATACCACAACAAGAAAGGGCGCGGCAAGTATCTCCCAGCTGCCGAGTACAGCTTCGTCACACAAGTCGACGGGCGCGGCGTATACAGTTTCTGCATGTGCCCCGGTGGTGCCGTGGTGCCTGCCGCCAGTGGCCCCGAGCAGATTGTGGTGAACGGCATGTCGGCCTCGCACCGTGACTCGCGTTGGAGCAATTCGGGCATGGTGGTGGAGATACGAGTGGAGGACTTGGAACAGATAGGAGTTCAGGAGTTCAGAAGTTCAGGAGTTCAGACAAATGCCCAAACTATGGATTCCAACTTCTATAGTCAAACGGAAGAACTATTGTCTGTAACTCCTGCTACTCCCGAACTCCTGAACTCCCTAAAAATGCTGCACTTTCAAGAACAGTTGGAGCAGCAGTGCTGGATGCAGGGCAATCGCCGGCAGACAGCACCGGCACAGCGTATGGTGGACTTCACGCGGAGGAAGCTCTCGTATGACCTTCCCTCGTCGTCGTACTCGCCCGGGCTCATATCCTCCCCACTCCACTTCTGGATGCCCGAGTTCATCAGCAGCCGCCTGCAGAGAGGTTTCGAGCACTTCGGACGCACCTCGCGCGGATTCCTTACCAATGAGGCCTCGGTAATCGGTGTGGAGACCCGCACCTCGGCCCCCGTACGCATCATCCGTGACCGCGAGACGCTACAACACATCACCGTGGGCGGACTCTTCCCCTGCGGTGAGGGTGCCGGCTATGCCGGAGGCATCGTGTCGGCAGGCATCGATGGCGAGCGATGTGCCGAGATGGCTGCCGAGTATATAAAGAAGATTGGTTAATTGCCTGACACCTTGCGAGATTCGTCCTCCTTACAGTCGTCAGAATGACACAAAC
This sequence comes from Bacteroidaceae bacterium, assembly GCA_017517925.1. GTDB lineage: Bacteria > Bacteroidota > Bacteroidia > Bacteroidales > Bacteroidaceae > UBA1189. The sequence goes on from JAFWXS010000009.1 coordinate 13,584, forward strand.
AAAAAAATCGAAAGATATGACTATAACAAGCGCCGAATTTGTAATGAGCAACACCCGCATCGACCATTGTCCGCAGACGGGGTTGCCCGAGTATGCCTTCATAGGCCGCTCCAACGTGGGCAAGTCGAGCCTCATCAACATGCTCACCCGCAAGCCCAAACTGGCCATGACCTCGGCCACACCGGGCAAGACGATGCTCATCAACCACTTCATCATCAACAAGGCCTGGTACCTCGTCGACCTCCCCGGCTATGGCTACGCCCAGCGCGGCAAGAAGGCCAAGGACAAACTCACACAGATGATCGAGAGCTACATCCTCCATCGCGAACAGATGACCAACCTCTTCCTCCTCATCGACATACGCCACGAGCCCTTGGCCATAGACCTTGAGTTCATCGAGTGGTTGGGCGAGAACGGTGTGCCCTTCTCCATCGTCTTCACCAAGGCCGACAAATTAGGAACGCAGCGCCAAAAAGAGAATGTGAGCAGATACCTGACCAAGCTCTCGGAGCAATGGGAGGAGCTGCCCCCACACTTTGTCACCTCCTCAGAGAAGGGTATCGGCCGCGACGAGGTATTGGGCTATATAGAACAGATAAACAAGAGTTTAGTGCCTTAAGCATAAAGAAAAGTGCCATCCTGCGCTATGCTCTGGATGGCACTTTTCTTTTCAGGCTCCTCAACTTAAGATAAATCCAAGTCGAGTGCCTCTTTGAGCTTTCTCACCACAGGGTTGCGTTTCTCCAGAATTTGATATTGTTCTACGCGGCTATAGATGCGGTGGGTAGTCTGCGACTCCTCGAGCACGATGTTGAGCGAGAGGCCCTTGTTTTGCAGTTGCCTGCGCAGATACCCCTCTATGCGGGGCTGCATGGCGCGTATGTCCGATGCCACCATGCGGTTGTCTATCACCACATTGACCACCAGCCCATCCTTCAGCGAGGGGCGTATGATCATGAGGCGTCCTGCCATGGCCGACTCCTCCTTAGGGAGTGCAGAGGCAAACTGCTTCCAGCAGATGCGCACGCCATCTTCGCTGACGGGGAGGTCGGGCATATCGGGCTGTACCACGGTAGCCGCGCCGCCTGTCGGGGACATATCCTTCGGGGCATTGCTGTCGCTTGCAACACTTTTTCCTCTGATAGAGAAGCTCTGTCGCTTGATCATCGTGACAGGGCGTGCAGCCTGCTTGCCCAGCAAGCCCGATGACAAGAGAGAAGATGCCGAGGATGCCGCAACCGCCGGTGCCGCGCCGTTGGTGCCCGAGGGCACCGGTGCAGCCTGCTGCCGGGCAGTTGGCGTAGCCTGCTTACTGTTGTTCGGCTGGCTCGCCGAGGCGGTGGCTACCGCCTTTTGGAATAGGGGTTTCAGTCGCTTGGGGCTACGCCCCGAGCCTATCTCGTCGGGGTCGCCGGTGAGCTGTGCCAGCTGTATGAGCGTGAGCTCTACGAGCAGGCGCTTGTTCTTGCTCACGCGGTAGTTGAGGTCGCAGTCGTTGCACAGCTTGATGGCGTGGATGAGGAAGCGCTCGTTGCACTTCTGTGCCTGCTCACGGTACCGCTCGCGCACGTCGTGGCTCACCTCGAGTAGCGGCAGTGTAGCCGGCTCGCGGCTCACGAGCAGGTCGCGCAGGTGGGCGGTGAGGTTGGTGACGAAGTTGCCCCCGTCGAACCCGCGGCGCAGCACCTCGTCGAAGAGCAGCATCGTCTCGCTCACCTTGTGCTCGAGGAAGAGGTCGGTGAAGCGGAAGTAATAGTCATAATCCAATATATTGAGGCTCCCGATGACCCCCTGGTAGGTCACGTTGCCCTGCGTGTAGCTCACCATCTGGTCAAAGAGCGAGAGGGCGTCGCGCATACCTCCATCGGCCTTCCGGGCGATGATGTGCAGTGCCGCCTCCTCGGCCGTCACCCCCTCCTTGGCAGCCACCTTGGCGAGGTGCTCCACGATGTCGCTCAGCTCGATGCGTGTGAAGTCATAGACCTGACAGCGCGAGAGGATGGTGGGCAACACCTTGTGGCGCTCGGTGGTGGCGAGGATGAAGATGGCATGGCGGGGCGGCTCCTCCAATGTCTTGAGGAAGGCGTTGAAAGCCGCGGTAGAGAGCATGTGCACCTCGTCGATGATGAACACCTTGTACCGTCCTATCTGTGGCGGTATGCGCACCTGGTCGATGAGTTCGCGTATGTCGTCCACCGAGTTGTTCGACGCCGCGTCCAGCTCGTGTATATTGTATGAGCGCTGCTCCTCGAAGGCACGGCACGACTCACACTTGCCACACGCCTCCCCCTCGGGAGTGAGGTGCTCGCAGTTGATAGACTTGGCAAAGATGCGGGCACAGGTGGTCTTGCCCACGCCACGCGGGCCACAAAAGAGGTAGGCGTGAGCCAGCTTCCCCGTGAGGATAGCATTCTTGAGCGTCACGATGAGCGCCTTCTGCCCTACCACCGTATCGAACGTGGCGGGGCGGTACTTACGGGCCGAGACGATGAAGTTTTCCATATATTCTGTTCGCTACTTGAGATAATCTGCAAAAATACAAAAAGGCGGGAGAAAACACAAATCTCTACGAGGAGAATGTAAGAATAGGTGTTTAATTTAAGTTTCGCAAGCTCAACTTTGGGGAGTCAGTAGTTAAATGGAGTTAGTCGCTTCGCTCCTTGGGGAGATAGAGGCCATGGAGAACATGAAGTTGCTACTGCCCCTACCGCAATCGGAACAGAGGCATATCCGCCCCTGCCCCGACGGCAGGTATATAAACGTCCATGGAACGGGATATATACACACACATGTGGAAACACATGCCCATCACAAACAAACGAAGAAGAAAAAATGTTTGTAATGCAAAGATGACAATCATGGAGGGGGCAATAAACCGCATGAATACAGCCACATATACCATTCCCCCGATATTGCCAACTCCATACGGCAAAAACATGGTTGCATCTTGTGTTGAAGCTAAAATGTAGCCGAAAGCATGTTGTTTAACATATTTTTCTACATTTCTCGCTTGTAGGTTCGTTCATAAGCCGTACCTTTGCAATGTGTTTTTCATGGTATTAGATTTTTAAAGTTGGAAGATTGGTCGTCGGGATGACGACCTTCTTTTTTATATATACCTCTGGGGGGGGAATTGGACAACAGACAACAGACAAGGTTCGTGCCAGCGAGCAAGAGTCAAGCTTGCTTGAACTCTTTCAGCGAGCGCAGCCGAAGCTCAACAACGAGTTGTTAACGGACAACTGACAATATAAAAGCGACATTTTGTCAGCATTCATTCCTTTATTATCTTTGGCACTCCGTTTGCAACCTATTCGCTCGGAGAGTTGTTTTTTCCTATATATAATAGCCTTTGTCATCCTGAGTGAAACGAAGGATCCCGCATTGGGACTTGAGCAAACACAAGCGCGAGATTTTTCACTTCGTTCAAAATGACACCAAAACTCAAAAACTAAATAACTTAAAAACTTAAATCAATATGAAAACAGGTAACATTGGGGTTACGACCGAGAACATCTTCCCCATTATCAAAAAGTTCCTCTACAGTGATCACGAGATTTTCCTCCGCGAGTTGGTATCCAATGCCGTCGATGCTACACAGAAGCTCAAGACATACGCCATGAAGGGCGACTTCAAGGGCGAGCTGGGCGACCTCACCGTGCATGTATCGCTCGACAAGGAGGCTGGCACCATCACCATCAGCGACCGCGGTATCGGTATGACCGCCGAGGAGATCGACAAGTATATCAACCAGATTGCCTTCTCGGGCGCCAACGACTTCCTCGAGAAGTACAAGAACGACGCCAATGCCATCATCGGCCACTTCGGCCTCGGCTTCTACTCAGCCTTCATGGTAGCCAAGAGTGTAGACATCGTGACACGCTCGTACCGCGAAGAGGCACA
>JAFWXS010000122.1 GCA_017517925.1 Bacteroidaceae bacterium
CGAGCTCGCTTACAAGGGCGGTCAGGGTATCGGACGTTTCCAGGCTCAGCTGGCCGACTTCACCACTCCCCTCGTAGAGACCATCAAGGGCTTCCACAACATCCGTTGGCGTTTCCAGCAGTGGGACGAGACCATTGCCAAGGATCCCATGGGTCGCGTAGCCGAGCTCAAAGAGGAAATCTCATGGATTGAGAGCCGCCGCGAGAAGATGCTCGACTTCTGGAAGATGGTCGAGGACGGTGTTCTCCCCATGCGTGTCACTCACAACGATACCAAGCTCAGCAACATCCTCTTCAACCAGAACGGTGATGTGCTCTGCGTTATCGACCTTGATACTTGTATGAGCAGCACCGCACTCAACGACGTGGGCGATGCACTCCGCTCTTACACCAATACCGGTGCCGAGGACGATCAGGACCTCAACCGCGTATCGATGGACATCAACATGTTCGAGGGATACATCAAGGGCTATCTTTCTGAGACCAAGGATGCGCTCACCCAGAGCGAGATCGACTGGCTTGCCTTCTCGGGTATCTACATCACCTACGAGCAGGTGCTCCGCTTCCTCATGGACTACATCGATGGCGACAACTACTACAAGGTACGTTACAACGGTCACAACCTCGTGCGCACTCACGCCCAGTACAAGCTCCTCACCAGCATGGAAGAGCAGTACGAGCGCATGCAGCAGATTGTAGCTGAGGCTGCGAAGTAATTGAAATTGTAAATAGTAAATTTGTAAATTGTAAATTAATCTTATGACTCAAAAACAAAACAAGACAGGCATCGCACTCGCGATATGCGGTCTGTTCTTCTTCGCCATCGGCTTCGCATTGGGTATCAACGGATTCTTGACACCCGTGCTCAAAGGTGCGTTGGATATCACTCCCGTGGTTGCCAACCTGTTGATTGCATTCAACTTCGTCCCCTTCTTGCTTTTCGGCTATCCTGCTACTGTATGTATCAGCAAGATTGGCTACAAGGCTACTATGGCCGTGTCGTTCGCGCTGTTTGCTATCGCGTTCTTCCTGTTCATCCCTGCCGCTAAGTTCGCTTCGCTGCCCTTCTTCTTGGTAGCTTGCTTCATCAGTGGAGCTGCCAATGCCGTCCTGCAGGCTTGTGTGAACCCCTACATTACTATCCTTGGTCCGCTCGAGAGCGCAGCTAAGCGTACCTCTATCATGGGTATCTGCAACAAGCTCGCTTGGCCTACCACTACTGTCTTCATGACCTTGGTAATCGGTAAGTCTATCGACCAGATTCAGATGGCCGACCTCTTCTTGCCTTTCTATATTATTATAGGTATATTTGTTGTGCTTGGCATCATCGCCCTGCTCGCTCCCCTGCCCGAAGTTAAGGCTGCCGGTGAGGATGAGGACGACGCTGCTGCATGCCCCTATGCTGAAGGTAAGACCTCTATCATGCAATTCCCCCACCTGTTGCTCGGTTGCTTGACACTTTTCTTCTATGTGGGTGTCGAGACCATCTCTTTGAGCACTGTGGCCGACTATGCTACAAGTCTCACCAAGGAGGGCGTTCAGTTGGCGGCTTCTACCGAGTTGCTCGGCTACATTCCTTCAGTGGGTATGGTTATCGGCTATATCTGTGGTATTCTTTTCATTCCCAAGTACCTCAGTCAGGATAAGGCCATGCGTATCTGCGCTTGGATTGCTTTGGCCGGTTCTATACTTGTAGCTGTACTTCCCGGTGAGTATTCTATCTACTGCATCTTCTTGATGGCTCTCGGTTGCTCACTTATGTGGCCGGCTCTCTGGCCCTTGGCAATGGCCGACCTCGGCAAGTTTACCAAGCAGGGCTCTGCGCTCCTCACCATGGCTATGGCCGGTGGTGCTGTGATGCCGCTCGTACGCGCTTGGGTCGAGGGTATGACCGGTTCGTTCCAGATGAGCTACTGGGTATGTGTTCCCTGCTTCCTCGTAATCTTGCTTTACGGTAGCAGCTGGTATAAGATTCGCAAGTAATACTCAATATGTCATTCTGAACGAAGTGAAGAATCTCCGAGTCTTCTCTTTGCTCAGAATGATATTGATTATTCCTCATATTATAAGCTAACGATTGAAAAACACAATATTAACCATTAAACGAGAAAACAAACTAATTTTATTATTAACTAACTAAAAGTCTCAAAAACATGAAGAAAAACTTACGTTTATTGTGCTTGGGTCTTGCTGCTGCAACCTTTACCTGCAGCTTTGCCCAGGAGCCACAAGACATGACTGACAAGTTGACTAATGCCGACATGGAGCAAGGCCTCACAGGCTGGGCTATTGACGGTGAAAAGTTGATGGGCAAGAACACTAAGAACCCTGCTACACAGACAGGTTTCTATGGTATGAGCAAGGGCGTGCTCGAGGCATGGAATGGTAATGGTAAAGGCCTTGCTGACTCTTACATCATGCAGCGTTTGTCTGGTCTGCCCAACGGTACTTATGTGTTCGGTGCATATGTTGGTGCATCTAAGCAGTATCACCGTAAGCCCGTTACCGTAGAGGTAGATGGCAAAGAGGTGACAAAGTATGAGTATTGGAGCAACCGTGACTCTGTGCAGGGTGTACAGTTGTTTGCCAATGATGCTGTAGTGCGTGTTGCCACCAACAACCCCGACTACAACAACATGGTATGTGCTGATGGTAGCCTCTATACCGATGGTCACGCTGCCAAGTTCAACGTTGCCGTTACTTTGACGGCTGATGATAAGAAGCCCGGTTACATGGATGCTGGTCTGCGCTATTCTGGTACTAACGCCAACTATGTAGTATGGGACAACGCTACTCTCTATTTCTTCGGTGATATGAGCGAGGCTGACGCTCTCGATGCTATGGCTAAGATTGACGTACAGAATGCTATCGCTATTGCTGACACCTTGAAGAAGGAGGTAATGAATGTCGACACATTGGATGCTCTTACCAAAGTGCTTGCCGATGCTGAAGCTGCTGTAGTAACTGCTGCTAACCTTGAAGAGGTGAGCAACCCCATTTTCAGAACTGCAGGTTTGGCTCGTAAGTCAGCAACTGACTATGCGAACTTGAAGAAGAATATCGAGTCTGCTAAGGTGGTAGCTGCTGGTGAGTGGAGCGAAGACAATGCAGATTATGTAGCTCTTTTGAATGAGGTTATCGCTACAGCCGAGGGAGCTTACGAGGAAAAGGTTATGAACCGTGCCGAACTTACTGCATTGCGCAAGGAACTCAACTGGACTGCTGGTGACGTGAAACTCGATTCTTTGTTCGAGGTTCAAAACGTATTGGGCGCATTCATCAATGAAGCTAGAAAGGTAGAAGGTCTTGTTGGTGGTTACACTAAGATGCAGATTGCTTCTTTGGAAGACCTCGCTGCAGAACTTGCCGATACTTTGGGCGTTGTTGATGCTGACTGTTGGGACGAGGACGGTAACGCGAAGCCTATGGAAGACAGAACCGTTAACCCCAACAACGTATATTCATACCTCGCACGCGTATACACTGCTATCGAGAATGTGAAGAACAACACTATCTCTGCAGAATATACAAAGATGCCTATCGAGTTCAAGACTGCTGAGAATGGTTGGATTGAGAATGCAGAGTGGCTTGATGAGTCAAAGAAACTTGTTGCCTATACCTCTCCTCTCTATCGTTTCCAGGGTAAGGTTGAAACTTTCCGTATTACAGTTAAAAAGAATAAGAACGGTAAAGCTCACTTCTGTCTCTCAGGCTTGAAGTTCTGGGATGGCGATGGTAACCTTATTCCTTTGACCGAGGAGAACCTTTCGACTAATGCCGACCATATAGGAAATCACCCTGAAGATGAAGGTCCTGAGGGTAATGGTATTCCTGCTCTTTTTGATGAGGATAATAATACTTTCTTCCATTCTGAATGGAAAAATGATGTAGGCGCTAATCACTATTTGGATGTAATCCTCCCCAACGGTGGTTACGATGCTTTCAGCTTCCAGATGATTTCTCGTTCTAACAGCAACGGTTGGGACCAGAGCCATACCTTCCCCGGTGAGATGATCCTCTCTACTCCTATGCCTCAGCGTGATGCTTTGGAACAGCAGCTTGCAAAGGCCAAGGCTCTGAATGCTTATTCTGTTCCCGAGCCTGGCTTCTATGAAGCAAACTTCGATTATTTGCTTGATGCTATCGCAGAGGTAGAGGCTGCACTTGAAGGCTATCCCGCTGAGTCAGAGTGCAAGACTATGAGTGACAATCTCAAGCAGATCATTGCTCAGTTCGAGGGTGATGAGAACAAGGGTATCCGTTTGCCCGAGAGCGGTAAGGTATATCGCATTATCTCAGGTGTACCCGGATTCTACAATAACCAGTCTGTAGAGAAGGCTATAACTGTTAATGCTGCCGACAGCACACTCTGGTGGGAAAGCGTATGTGCTGACAGCTTGCAACAGCAGTTCTTGTTCGAGCCGATCTTGGAAGATGGTGAGATTTGTATCAAGACTGAAGAGGGTGAAGAGAATGGTGTAGCTTGGGTAGAAAACTACTATTGCTATACTGTTAAGAACGTAAAGAGTGGTCTCTATATCGACAGCGCATTCGTTGGTGGTGACCTTCGCGTGGTAAAAGAGGCTACTGATACCGTACTCCTCAAGAGCCTCGGTCGTGGTCAGTGGAACATCATCGTGAAGGGTGAAATGCTTCATGCCGGTGACCACAATAGCGGTAATGCAAGTTCGTCTGCTGGTGCTTATGGTGGTGTCTATGGTATCGGTTCTGGTATCTGTGCTTATCCCACAGGCATTGATGGCGCTTCTGCATGGTTTATCCGTGAAATGCCCGCACTGCCTCTTAAGGTTGAGGCTTCTGGTGAGACCTTCAAGTCTGAGTGCATCCACTTTGCATCTGCCAATACAATCACTTTGACAGCTGATAAGGATTGCGCATTCGCTGACCTTGCTCTCTACGACCTCTATGGTAATGCTATCGCTATCGACTCTTTGGTAGTTTCTGGCAAGACTGCTACTATCACAGCTGTTGCCAAGAACCTCGTGGCTTGCGCATTCGAGTTCACCAATGCCGAGGGCGTATCAAGTGTAGAGTTTGATGCTTTCCAGTTTATCTCATCTATCACTCTCTTGCAGGAGGCTTACGACGAGGCTGTCGCTGTTGCTCCTGAGCAGGGCACTGAGGTAGGTCAGTATGCCGACATCACTGAGTATACCGCTGCTATCGAGGCTGCTGAAGCTATGTTGGACGGTGGTGCTTCTAACGAGGAGATGGAAGCTATGATTGAGCGTCTTGAGGCTGCTGTAGAGGGTCTTGAGGTAAATCTGCCTGAGGCCGGCAAGTACTATTTCATCTATAGTGCATTGGAGGCATTCGAGAAGAACAAGGGCTACAAGATGGCAATGTATACTGATGCTTCTGAGTTGCGTTGGGGAAATGAGAACTATACCGACTGGACTCGCTACTGGCAGTTCGTTCCTGCTACAGTACAGGATCTGAAGAACGCTGGTGCCGATACTACCTTGTGTGCTTACTATATCAAGAACGTTGCAAACGAGTTGTTCGTTGCTGATGGTGCTCAATCTTCTACAGTAGGTATGGCTAGTGATACACGTGCTGCTGTTCCTTATGTAGTGAATGTATTGGGCGTTGGCACTGAAGTTTCTTTGGACGGTCTCGGTTTGTCAGGTAAGCGTATCCATGCCAATGGACATGGAAGCGGTGCCGGTAATGGCTCTAACATCGTTTACTGGAATGCCGGTGCTGGTACAGCTTCTGCATGGAGAATCGTTGAGGCCCAGTACGACGTTACAGACATCGACTTCACAGAGGTTGAGAACGATGCAAAGGTTTCAGCTAAGGGTACATTCGACCTCTTCGGACGTCGCATCGTAGCTCCCACAGCTCCTGGCATCTACATCATCGATGGTAAGAAGAAGTACGTTAAGTAAGCGATTCTTGACTATCCGATAAATTGACGAAGGCAGCCGATTGGCTGCCTTCGTTTTTTTGTCTTTTGTCTTTGTCCGTTGCTCAGTCCAGACGGGGCTGGACTGGTGTCCATACGTACTTGGACTCCAGTCCAAATAGGTCTGGACTGAGCGAAGTGTATTGTGTCGTGTTTATGCAAACATACAAGAAGAGGGTGTGCATGCACACCCTCTTCTTTATTAGTTCTGTTCTGTACTTCTTAGTCCAATCCTTCGATCTGTCCGTTCACCAGGTCGATGTGGAGTGCTGCGGGCTCTTTGGGGAGACCGGGCATGCGCATGATATCGCCTGATACGACTACGAGCATCTCTGCACCGGCATTGATGACGATGTCCTGCACGTTGAAGCCGAAGCCTTCGGGCGCACCGTACTTCTTGGCATCGGTAGAGAAGGAGTATTGCGTCTTGGCTATGCAGATGGGGAAGTGGCTGTAGCCGAGGCTTTCAATCATGGCAAGCTTCTTCTTGGCGGCAGCGCTCAAGGTGACCGAAGCTGCTCCATAGAGGCTCTTGGCTACCTTGGAGATTTTCTCCTCTACGCTGTCCTCGTCGTTGTAGGCAAACTTCAGATTCCCTGAGGGGCTCTTCTCGATGGTCTCTACCACTAAGCGTGCCAAGTCTACGGCACCCTCGCCACCCAGTGTGTAGGCGTTGTTGATTTCGAAGCCTACACCCAGCTTTGCGCAGTGCTGGCGTACGTAGTCCATCTCTTCGTCGGTGTCGCCGTTGTACTTGTTGAATACTACCACAACGCTCTGTCCGAACGATTGCAGGTTACGCAGGTGCTTGTCGAGGTTCACCATGCCGGCCTTGAGCGCTTCGAGGTTAGGTTCTGCTACCTGGTCTTGGGGTACGCCACCGTGCATCTTGAGGGCGCGGGCTGTGGCTACGAGGACGGAGAGCTTGGGACTGAGGCCGGCCTTGCGGCACTTGATGTCGTAGAACTTCTCGGCTCCGAGGTCGGCACCGAAGCCGGCTTCGGTGATGACATAGTCGGCACAGGTCATGGCGAGTTTGGTGGCGAGCACCGAGTTGCAGCCGTGGGCAATGTTGGCGAAGGGGCCGCCATGCACGAGGGCGGGGGTGTTTTCGGTCGTCTGTACAAGGTTGGGTGAGATGGCATCCTTGAGGAGTACGGTGATGGCACCGGCTACACCGAGGTCTTTCACGGTGAAGGGCTTGCCTTCGTAGGTGAAGCCGAGGAGGATGTTCTCGATGCGGCGGCGGAGGTCGGCCTCATCCTTGGCCAAGCAAAGGATGGCCATAATCTCCGAAGCGGGAGTGATGTCGAAACCGGTCTCTTGGGCAAAGCCGTTGGTCTTGGGGCCAAGGCCGGTGACTACGTAGCGCAGGGTGCGGTCGTTCACGTCGAGTACGCGGCGCCAGAGTACCTCCTTGAGGCCGATGCCTTTGTCGCGGTTCTGGTACATATAGTTGTCAAGCAAGGCGGCAATCATGTTGTTGGCCGAGGTGATGGCGTGGAAATCGCCCGTGAAGTGGAGGTTGATCTTGTCCATGGGCAGCACCTGTGTGTAGCCGCCACCGGCTGCACCGCCCTTCATACCGAAGCAGGGACCGAGCGAGGGCTCGCGCAGTGCTACGATGGCCTTCTTGCCAATCTTGCAGAGGCCGAGGGTGAGTCCGATAGATACCGTGGTCTTGCCGATACCGGCCTTAGTGGGTGTAATGGCAGTGACGAGGATGAGGTTGCTCTTCTTTACCTTCTCTTCATCGATGAGGTGCTCGTCGACCTTGGCCATGTGGCGGCCATAGGGGATTACACTCTCGGCAGGGATGCCGGCTTCTTTTGCAATTTGCTCGATGTTCACCAATGGAGTGCTGCGAGCGATTTCGATGTCTGTCTTCATATAATATATTGAGCGTTTTGTATGACGATATATCTCTGCAAAATTAGTGTAAAGTGTTAGAAAATACAAATAAATTTGCTTTTTCTCTCGTCTTGCAGTAACTTTGCACTTCAAAACGTTGTTGAGTGTATAATGAAGAAACTGTTCGTACTTTTACTCCCGTTGCTCCTGTTGGCAGGCTGTACCCAGTTTGCCAAGGTGCAGAAGTCGATGGACTTTGACTATAAGTATGAGTTGGCTAAAGTCTACTACATGGAGGGAGAGTACAGTCAGGCCAGTTCGCTTCTCGAGGATGTGCTTGCTTTCACGAAGGGTACGTCGTTTGCCGAGGAATCGCTTTACATGCTCTCGATGTGCTACTATGGGATGGGCGATTATGTAACGGCTTCGCACTATCTCACCACCTACTTCACGACCTATCCGCGTGGTGTATATGCCGAGACGGCGCGTTTCATGTCGGCAAAGGCGTTGTACCTTGATACGCCCGACCCGAGATTAGACCAGTCGAGCACTATCAAAGCTATCGGTGAGATTCAGGTGTTTACCGAGTATTACCCCTATTCTAAGTATAGAGAGAAGGCTCATGACATGCTCTATGAGTTGCACGATCGTTTGGTGGAGAAGGAATACCGCTCGGCACAGCTCTACTATGACCTCGGTAACTATATGGGAAACAACTATCAGTCCTGTATCATTACCGCACAGAATGCGTTGAACGACTATCCCTATACGAAGTTTCGCGAGGATCTCTCGATGCTCATCCTCCGTGCACGATACAGCATGGCCAAGGAGAGTGTGCGGGAAAAGATGATAGATCGCTACCGCGACACGGTGGACGAATATTATGCCTTCAAGAACGAGTTCCCCGAGAGCAAGTACATGAAGGAGGTCGAAAAGATTTACCGCGACACGCAGAAAGCACTGAAGAATAAATAATATATATAGAATAAAGAACTATGGACTACAAGAAAAGCAATGCTCCTACCAACACTATCACGCGTGATATGCAGGACTTCAGAGACAAGACCGGTAACGTGTACGAATCAATCGCTATCATGGGCAAGCGTGCCAACCAGATTTCTGTAGAGATCAAGGAGGAGTTGAAGAAGAAACTCGATGAGTTCAGCTCATCGTCGGACAACTTGGAAGAGGTGTTCGAGAACCGTGAGCAGATTGAAATCTCACGCTATTACGAGCGTCTTCCCAAGCCCACACTCATCGCTGCGCAGGAGTTTGCCGATGACGAGGTGTATTACCGCAATCCGCTGAAGGAGAACAAGGCTGCGGAGTTTTAAGCATATCCCCTATAGTGTGGCTCCCTTATGGCTGCTCTCGGTATGATTGTCATTCTGAACGCAGTGAAGAATCTCAATGAATTGTAAGAACGAGATTCTTCGCTGCGCCCAGAATGACAAACTTTTTAGAGGGAACAACTTCTTTTAAACTAATACGTTATACTATTCATTATGAAATTCTATATCCATCATTTGTATCTGTTGTTGGCGGTGGTGGCTCTCATCGTTTGTATGTGTAGCCCGCTTATCACGTTTTTCTATACAGATGAGCCGACATTGGAAATGACCAACTTTGTGTTTCGTCGTTGGGCCGAGGGTACTACTTCGGCAGCGCCGTGTACTTTGGGCATACTGCTCATCGTGTCTGCTTTGGTCAGCGCGTTTACCATGTTTGTAAGCCTGTTTCAGAACTTTGCATTGCAGAAACGTAGTGCCATTTTCAATTGTTGTGTACTGGCCGGTTACTATTTGGTGATGTTGGTATTTGTTCTTATCTTGCGTGGAGATACGCGTATGGTCAGCCTCGATTGGCAGGTATGCCTTCCCCTTGTGGCGCTCATCCTCAATGCCATGAGCTTTGCCTCTATTCGCCATGCGGAGGCCAAGATGCTGGCACGTGCCAACAACTTCCGCTTGCGTGATTGAAACCATTAAATATACGGATTATGCATTTCGGTGTATTCAACTTCCAAGAGTTTGTCAGTGCATTCATCATTCTGTTTGCGGTGATTGATGCCGTGGGCTCTACGCCTATCATTATCTCGTTGCGCGAGAGTGGCAAAACCATCAAGGCCCCGAAAGCCACGCTGCTGTCTACGCTGCTGCTTGTAGGCTTTTTCTATGTCGGTGATGTCATGCTGAAGCTTTTTCATGTAGATATCGCTTCGTTTGCCGTGGCCGGTTCGCTGGTGATCTTTATCATGGCGATAGAGATGCTGCTCGACATTGAGATTTTCAAGTTCAAGGGCCCTACGAGCGAGGCTACCATCGTACCGCTTGTGTTCCCGTTGATTGCCGGTGCGGGCTCATTCACTACCTTGCTCTCGCTGCGTGCCGAGTATGCAGACGTCAATATTCTGCTTGCTTTGTTGGCGAATATGGGCTTTGTCTTCTTTGTGCTGACGATGACCGATAAGGTGCAGCACTGGATGGGCAAGGGAGGTGTCTATGTGGTGCGCAAATTCTTCGGTGTTATCCTGATTGCTGTAGCCGTACGACTATTTACAGATAATATCACCAAACTTATTTTGGATATCTGTACCCAGGTGCAGACGGCACCGTGATAGTGGCGCGATGATAAATAGAAAGGAGCCTCAATCGAGGCTCCTTTCTATTTATACTTGTCCTCGTCAAACGAAAGTCTCGTCTCGTAGCGTCCGCTGTCGGCAGCTACAATGAAGTAGCCGTCTATTTCGGGGTGTCGCTCACAGTAGGCCATGGCCGAGTCTACGCCCAATACCATAAAGGCCGTAGCTAAGGCATCGGCCCTCATGCAGTTGTCGGCAATCACTGTGGCCGAGAGCAGGGAGTGCTGTACGGGATAGCCGGTGCGCGGGTCGATGGTGTGGGCATACTTAACTCCATCTTTATAGTAGAAGTTGCGGTAGTTGCCCGATGTGGCAATGGCGCAGTCGGTGAGGCGGAGTACCGTTTGCAGCTCCTGGTTTACTGATAACGAATCATCTGCGGGCTTGGTGATGCCTATGCCCCAAGGATTGCCGTTCTTGTTGTGTCCCTTCACTACTACCTCGCCGCCAATCTCTACCATGTAGTTCTTGATGCCGCAGCTGTCGAGCAGGCGGGCTACGCGGTCGCTGCCGTAACCCTTGGCTATGGCACTGAAGTCGAGTAGGATGCGATCATCGTCTTTCTCTATGTGATTGCCATTAAGGCGGATGCGCTCAAAGCCTACGAGTGTACGCAGGCTGTCTATAGTGCCGCTCTTCACATCTATTCCCTTCTTGAAACCAAACCCCCATGCGTTGACTAAAGGAGCCACCGTGGGGTCGAAGGCTCCGTGGCTCTCACGGTATATCTGCTGGGCAGTGTGGAATACCTCGGTGAAGAGAGTGTCGACCTCTATACTGTCGTTGTTGTTGACGTGTGTGATGATGGAATGCTTGTTGAAGGGCGACAAAGAGTTGTCTACCGCTTGCATGGCGGCAAGAATTTGAGGTTGCAGGTCGGCATTGTGCTCATAGGTCACGGTGTAGAGTGTACCGAATATCTTTCCCTGTTGGGTACGGTAGGTGGGTTTGTTCTCACCGAGTATAATGATGGTGCCTATAATAAGAAAAAGGAGGAACAGGAGGTTGCCGGGTTTCTTCATAATGCAATACTTGTTATATATATGCTTGTAATAATGTCATCCTGAACGTAGTGAAGGATCTCGCAATGTGCTGTGTAAGACTTGGATAGTCAAGCGCGAGATCCTTCGCTATGCTCAGGATGACAGGTCCTGTGGCTCTTGTTTAGTATGCAAACAAAGGATAATCCTTCATCTTCTCGTTCACACGAGCGCGAACGCTGGCGATAACCTCTTCGTTGTCAACGTTGGAGAGTACGGTCTCGATCATCTCGGCAATCTCTACCATAAGGTCTTCCTTGGCTCCGCGAGTGGTAATGGCGGGAGTGCCGAGGCGTATACCTGAGGTCTGGAAGGCCGAGCGGCTGTCGAAGGGTACCATGTTCTTGTTTACTGTGATGTCGGCCGATACGAGCGCCTTCTCGGCCACCTTGCCGGTGAGGTCGGGGTACTTCTCGCGGAGGTCTACGAGCATGCTGTGGTTGTCTGTACCACCCGATACGATGGTGAAACCGCGTGCGATGAGTGCTTCAGCGAGTGCCTTGGCATTCTTCTGTACCTGTGTCTGGTACTCCTTGTACTCGGGTTGGAGAGCCTCGCCGAAAGCAACGGCCTTGGCGGCGATGACGTGCTCGAGCGGACCGCCCTGGATGCCGGGGAATACGGCCGAGTCGAGCAGGGCAGACATCATCTTCACCTCGCCCTTCGGAGTGGTCTTGCCCCAAGGGTTGGGGAAGTCCTTGCCCATCATGATGACGCCGCCGCGAGGACCGCGGAGGGTCTTGTGGGTGGTAGAGGTTACGATGTGGGCATATTTTACGGGGTTGTCGAGCAGACCTGCTGCTATGAGGCCGGCAGGGTGTGCCATATCAATCATAAGGATAGCGCCTACCTTATCGGCAATCTCGCGCATGCGCTTGTAGTCCCATTCGCGTGAGTAGGCCGAGCCACCGCCTACGATGAGCTTGGGTTGCTCGCGCAGGGCTACCTCCTCCATCTGGTCGTAGTCTACACGGCCGGTTTCCTTGTTCAGGTTGTACTCACATGGGGTGTAAAGAATGCCCGATGTATTGACGAGCGAACCGTGTGAGAGGTGTCCGCCATGAGCAAGGTTCAATCCCATGAACTTATCACCGGGATTGAGGCAGGCGAGGAATACGGCAGCGTTGGCCTGTGCTCCGGAGTGGGGCTGTACGTTGGCCCATTCAGCTCCGAAGAGCTCTTTCAAGCGGTCGATAGCGAGCTGCTCGCTCTTGTCTACGACCTCGCAACCACCGTAGTAGCGGCGGCCAGGGTAGCCTTCGGCATATTTGTTGGTCATGCACGAGCCCATGGCCTGCATTACCTGGTCACTTACAAAATTCTCAGATGCGATAAGCTCGATGCCTTTGAGCTGTCTCTGATGTTCTTCTTCAATCAAGTTGAATACTAATTCGTCTCTTTTCATATTACCTTAATATTTAATACCTTTAGTTTCTAAAGATTACAAAAGTATATAAAAAAGACGAAAGGCCGAACATTTTAACTAATAAAATATTAGATGTGTCAAAATAACCCCAAAAAGATTGTCGATTGTGTTATTATTTCTTATCTTCGCAAAATAATGGCTTATAATAAGAACAAGATATGTCTTCAGTGGTATTTTATATTTTGGTTCCTTTTGTTGTCGCTTTGGTGGCTTCTTCTTGGGTATTCCCTAAAATTTTGAACATTGCACTGAAAAAGAATATAGTAGACAATCCAGATGCTCGTAAGTTGCAGAGAGTCCCTGTGCCAGTGCTTGGCGGTATGGTTGTACTGTTTGGTATTCTTGTAGCATTGTGTATATGTCAGCTATTTATCGATTGTAGTAGTTTGTTTACTGTTGTTCTTGCTATGTCAGTGATGCTTTATGTGGGAACTATGGATGATATATTGAATCTCTCAGCCTATACTCGGTTCTTATTGGAGATTCTAATGGCTCTAACGATAATCTATACTTGTGGGTATAGTATTGATAATTTGCATGGATTGTGGGGTATATATACTCTTCCTATCTATTTGAGTATGCCGCTGACTGTTATAGCTGTCGTGGGTATTGTCAATGCAATCAATTTGATAGATGGTGTGGATGGCTATAGTAGCGGTTATTGCATTATGGCATGTATGATATTCGGACTGTTCTTCTGTATTATTAGAGATATGCCGATGGTTATGCTTGCTGTCGTTTGTATCGCTTCACTGATTCCGTTCTTTTTGCATAATGTGTTTGGGCTCTCAAGTAAAATGTTTATAGGTGATGGCGGAACACTGTTGATGGGCTGCGTAATGAGTATTTTTGTTCTTAATGTTTTGAAATCCGATACGTTGTGTCTGGAGTATTGTGAGTGGGGTATAGGACTTGTTCCTCTTGCTTTGGCTATACTTTGTATCCCGGTATTTGATACAGTGCGTGTGATGACTATGCGTATATTGCGCAAAACGTCACCGTTCCATGCCGATAAGACGCATCTGCACCATCTGTTCATAGAAGTAGGCTTCTCTCACATAGGTACTACTATCAGTATCCTTACACTGAACTGCTTGGTTGTGCTTGGATGGTATATAAGTTATAAATGCGGTGCAAATATAGATGTGCAGCTGTATGTTGTTATAGGGTTGTCTTTGCTTGTGACGGTAGGTTTGTACTATGGCATGCATTATTGTGAAAAGAGGAATTGGTGGCCTTACCGTTTAATGCAAAAGATTGGCGGGATGACTCATGTAGAGCGTAAAGGTGTGTATCTCTGGCTGCGAAGGCTTATGGATAGATAAAACATGCCGATGGGCCTACGAATATGAAAAGTTGAAAATAAAAAAAAGAGGGAGAGCTCTCCCTCTTTTTTTATAGTGCCTGTTTTATTGCTTTATGGGTATCTTGTCGATACGTGTCTGGTGGCGTCCGCCTTCGAAGGGTGTCATAAAGAACTCTTCCATGATGGCAGCTGCGGTGGCGTTGTCGATGAAGCGGCCGGGCATCACGAGCACGTTGGCATCGTTGTGCTGACGTATGAGATGGGCGATCTCGGGTGTCCAGCAGAGTCCGGCGCGTATGCCTTGGTGTTTGTTGAGTGTCATCGAGATGCCTTCACCGCTACCACAGATGCCTATACCGGGGTAGCATTCGCCACTCTCTACGGCCAAGGCTAATGGGTGGGCAAAGTCGGCATAGTCGCAGCTGTCGGCAGAGTAGGTGCCGAAGTCCTTGTACTCCCAACCCTTGGCATCGAGCCACTGCTTGACATATTCCTTCAGTTCGTGACCAGCATGGTCGCTGGCCAATCCGATTATTTTACTCATAAATAAAATTATTTGTTCAATTGCTCGTTTATCAAATCAAAGCATTGCTTTCACCTGGTTGTAGACGTTCTCTGCGGTGAAGCCCAACTTTTCGTCGAGTACCTTGTAGGGAGCAGAGAAGCCAAAGCTCTCGAGACCCCAAACCTTACCTTCGTGAACGGGAACGAGACCCTGGAGGTTGACTGGCAATCCAGCTGTGAGGCCAAACTTCTTCACACCTGCGGGCAATACCTGAGCCTGATACTCGGGGCACTGGCTGCGGAATAGTCCCTCTGAAGGTGCGCTTACAATAGAGCACTTCACACCATCCTTGCGGAGCAATTCGGCACCGGCAACGAGGGTTGATACCTCTGAGCCTGAAGCTACGAGCACTACATCGGCATCGGCATCAGAGCCTGATACCACGTAGGCGCCCTTAGCAGCCTGAGCATAGTCGTTGCCTGCGGGCAGGTCGGTGATGTTCTGACGTGAGAGGATGAGGGCAGTAGGAGTAGTGGTGTTTTCCATAGCCAGACGCCAGCACTCGGTAGTCTCCTGAGCATCAGCGGGACGGAGCACGAGCATTGAGTTGTGGCCTTTGTGGTTCTTCAGCTTTTCCATCAGGCGGATTTGTGCTTCCTGCTCTACGGGTTCGTGAGTGGGGCCGTCTTCGCCTACGCGGAAGGCGTCGTGTGTCCAGATGAACTTCACGGGCAGCTCCATGAGGGCAGCCATACGTACGGCGGGCTTCATGTAGTCAGAGAATACGAAGAAGGTGCCGCAAGCAGCGATAACACCACCGTGCAGAGCCATACCTATGCAGCAGCAAGCCATGGTGAGCTCGGCCACACCAGCTTGGAAGAAGGCACCGCTGAAGTCGCCCTTCACCAGTGCATGGGTCTTCTTGAGGAAGCCGTCGGTCTTGTCAGAATTAGAGAGGTCGGCCGATGCGCATATCATGTTCTCTACCTGTGTGGCGAGAGCGCCCAGTACGGTGGCCGAAGCAGAGCGTGTAGCATCGTTGGCCTTCTGTTGGATGGCAGCCCAGTCGATGGTGGGTACCTTGCCGGCAAACCACTCGGCCATCTTCACGGCCAGGTCGGGGTTCTCGGCAGCCCAAGCAGCCTTGGCTGCATACTTCTCGGCTACGATCTTTTCCAGCTCGGCAGCACGCTTGGCATAGAGCTCCTGCACCTCGGGGAATATCTGGAATGGGTTCTCGGGGTCGCCGCCGAGGTTCTTGATAGTGTTGATATAAGCATCGCCACCGAGGGGAGCGCCGTGTGTAGCGCAGTTGTTCTCGTAGCTACTGCAGTCAGCCTTGAGGGCACCCTTACCCATGATGGTCTTACCGATGATGAGGGTGGGGCGCTCCTTCTCGGCCTTAGCCTCAATGATGGCAGCGCGTATCTCGTCGGCGTCGTTACCGTTGATGGTGATGACTTTCCAGTTCCATGCTTCGTATTTCTTGGCCACGTCTTCACAAGTCACCTCGTGGCAGGTTGTCGAGAGCTGTATGTCGTTAGAGTCGTAGAACATGATGAGGTTGTCAAGTCCCAGGTGTCCGGCGATACGTCCGGCACCCTGTGAAATCTCTTCCTGCACGCCACCGTCTGAGATGTAGGCGTAGATGGTCTGACTCATCACGTCGCCCAGGCGAGCCTTGAGGAACTTGGCTGCGATGGCAGCACCTACGGCGAAGGTGTGTCCTTGTCCGAGGGGGCCTGATGTATTCTCGATACCGCGTACGAGGTCCACTTCGGGGTGACCGGGTGTGGGGCTTCCCCACTGGCGCAGCTGAGCCAGTTCGTCGAGGCTAAACTTACCAGCCAATGCCAGCTGTGCATAGAGCATGGGGGCCATGTGTCCGGGGTCGAGGAAGAAACGGTCGCGACCCTCCCAGTAGGGATTCTTGGGGTCGTACTCGAGGAACTCGCTATACAGTACGTTGATGAAGTCTGCACCGCCCATAGCTCCACCGGGGTGTCCTGACTTGGCTTTCTCTACCATTGATGCAGCCAGGATACGGATGTTGTCGGCTGCTCTGTTCATAAGTTTCTTGTCGTTCATGACTTTACGATGTTTATTGTTAACATAAATTGCTAATATACAGTTTCTTGAAGAATGTTTTGCAGTGCGTTGTTGCCGCATTGCATACTATTCCGAATGTAAAGTTAAGGTTATTTTTTTGTATTTTCATCTTTCTGCGTCTGTTTTGTAACATGTTTTATTTCATATTAGCCTTATGCAACAAAAAAGGCCATTCGAAAGAATGGCCCTTGGTTTATAGCTTATATGCTTTACTTCTTTTTGTCTTTGTTCTTTTCATAGCGTGTGTTCAGACCATCAACAACCTCTTTGGTGATGTTCATGGCGTTGTCGATGTAGAGGATATTGTCACCGATGCGGCTTAGGATGATGTTGTAGCCATGTACCTTGTTATAGTCGTTGATATAGGCGTTGATAGAGTCGCGGAAGAGTACACTGTTCTTGTTGTTCTCGATTGCAAGTTCGTTGGCCAAACGTTCAGACAAGGCTACCAGGTCTTCGCGTTTCTTGAGGATGCGGTTTTGCTCTGCTTCTGCTCGCTCGCGTGTGGCGAAAGCATTATTGTTGAGTTTGCGCTCGAACTCTTCGTAGTCGCTCTGTAGACTTTTTTCCTTTTCGTTGATAGTTGCGCGTACGCTTTCTTCTTTGCGTATCATTTCTTCGTTAAGTTCAATCCACAAGTTGTAGTTGATTAGTAGAGTGTCGATATCTACATAGGCAATCTTGAGTGTTGTGCCACTGTTACATGCGGTTTGAACTACTGCGGGAGCCTGTTGGGGAGCCTGGACACATTGGGTAAATGTCAGTACTGTGATTGTTGCGCAAAGGGCGCAGAAAAGGTTTTTGTTTTTTCTCATTGTTCGTTTTGTTGTATATCTATTTGTTAATTATTTGTGTCGGTGGTAGTACGGGTACTTCTCTCTTTTACTGCCATGCGGTTTTCTCGTTGGGCCTGTTTGTCTTGTGTCTGTGCACTGGTGATTCCTTGTCGGCGCAGATGCTTGTTTCCACACACATGTGTATTGGGGAATCGTCCGCCTTTCTTTATGAGGATAGTAACACTCATTAACACCATGCAGGCTGCAATTATTAGCAGAGAAATTAGGAATAAACGTACCATTTTCTTACTTTTGCAACTCGTCTTTGCTTTTTTGCGGTGCAAAGATACAATAAACCGATGAATAAAACTTGATTTAAGTACCACTTTTTACTTTTTTAATAATAACTTATTAAATAAATAGAGAAATGAACGTAAAAGAATTGACCCCTAAAGCCGTTTTCGGCTATTTCGAGCAGATTTGCGGTATCCCTCACCCCTCAAAGCACGAGGAGCAGATTAGTGCCTGGCTCCGCCAATTTGGCGAGTCGCGCGGCCTGGCCACCAAGGTCGACGAGGCTGGCAATGTAGTCATCAGCAAGCCCGCCACACCCGGTATGGAGAATCGTAAAACCATCATCCTGCAGTCTCATATGGATATGGTGTGCGAGGCCAACAAGGGTGTTGACCACGACTTCATGACCGACCCCATCCGTCTCGTTGTCGATGGCGAGTGGCTCAAGGCCGACGGCACTACCCTTGGTGCCGACAACGGAATTGGTATGGCGGCAGCTCTGGCCGTGCTCACTGATGAAAGCATCAAGCATGGTCCCATTGAATGCGTGTTCACCGTTGACGAAGAGACGGGTCTCACGGGTGCCAATGCCATGCAGAGTGGTTTCATGAACGGTGACATCCTGCTCAACCTCGACTCTGAGGACGAGGGTGAAATCTTCATCGGCTGTGCCGGTGGTGTGCGCACCGATGCCGCCTTCAAGTATAAGGAGGTTTTCGTGCCGTCTGACTATTTCTTCTTCAAGGTGACGGTGAACAATCTGCTCGGTGGTCATAGCGGCGACGACATCAACAAGGGACATGCCAATGCCAACAAGGTGCTCAATCGTTTTCTTCTCGCCACAGCCGAGAAGTACGACATGTACCTCTCCTACATCGAGGGCGGCAACAAGCACAACGCCATTCCTCGTGAGGCTATGGCCATCTGTGCTGTGCCCAAGAAGCATAAGGAGGATGTGCGCGTAGACTTCAACGTGTTTGCCGCCGAGGTCGAGGCTGAGTATGCAGCTGTCGAGACCAAGGTGCGATTTGTGCTCGAGTCTACCGACAACCCTGTCACTGCGATGGACAAAGATTGCATGATGAGCCTCCTTCGTGCCCTTCATGGTGTGTTCAACGGCGTGTTTGCCATGTCGAACGATGTGCCTGGCTTGGTGGAAACTTCAAGTAATCTCGCTTCGGTACGTATGGCCGACGGTGAGGTCAAGATCGTGCTTTCGCAGCGCAGCTCAGCCGCCTCAGGCAAGAAGGACGTAGCCGATACCGTGCGCACCGTCTTCGAGCTTGCCGGTGCCGAAGTAGAGGTAGGTGAGGGCTACCCCGGATGGAAGCCCAACGCCAAATCAGAGATTCTGCAGATAGCACAAGCCACCTACAAGCAACTCTTCGGCAAGGAGCCCAAGGTGAAGGCCATCCACGCAGGTCTCGAGTGCGGCCTCTTCCTCGAGAAGTATCCCCACTTGGATATGATTTCCTTCGGCCCCACCATGCGCGGTGTACACTCACCCGACGAGCGCCTGCTCATCCCCACCGTGGCCCTGTGGTGGCAACACCTCGTGGCTGTGCTTGAGGCTGCGCCCGTGAAAGCGTAAGCAACCTTATATAAATCATATCATATATAATAGACGTGCGCCCATGGGCGCACGTCTATTATAGTATTCAGTGTTTTACACGTCTCTTGATGAAGATAGGGCTTACTATCCCTCCTTCTCTTCGAGCGCAGCAATCTTCTTCAGTACGAGCTGTGCATCATCTTTCAACTTCTCCATCTTGCGCTGCATCTCGGCTACGAGACTATTGCCACTCTTGCTGGAGGCGTTGAGGAATCCGAGATTGTTCTCGTAGGTCTTGATTTCATTACACATGTTCTCGTAGATGCGCAGGAGGCGTTCGCGCTCACGGGCGATGTTGGTACCCTCCTTTATGGATTCCTTGTAACGCGCTACCTTGCGTGAAGCCTCGTGTTTGTGGAAGGTGTCGAAGAGTGTGTCGATGAGCGCCTTGTATTGCTTGTATACCTTGTCCTTGTCTCGGAAAGGCACGTGGCCTATGCTGTTCCATTCCTTGATGAGCTGGTGCAGTTTCTCCTCGTCTTCGGCGGTCGCGTTTTCGGGGTTGATGGCTGCGAGGCTCTCGATGACGGCCTTCTTTTTGGCCAAGTTCTCCTGCTCCTCGGTACGCTGCGATGAGGTGGCAGCCTTGCGTGCCTCGAAGAAGGTGTCGCAGGCGGCGATGAAACGCTTCCAGATGGCGTCGGACTGCTTCTTGGGTACGGGACCTATGGCCTTCCACTCACGCTGCAGGGCGGTGAGCTTGTCGGTGGTCGCCTTCCAGTCGGTGCTGCTCTGCAGGGCCTCGGCCTTCTCGCACAGGGCGGTCTTCTTTTCTAAGTTCACGGTCAAGCCATCCTTCATGTTCTTATAATACTCGGCCTTGCGCTGGAAAAAGGCGTCGCATGCGGCGCGGAAGCGCTCGAAAATCTTGTTGTTCATCTTCTGCGGAGCAAAGCCGATGCTCTTCCACTCCTCCTGCAAGGCGATGATCTCCTGTGTCTTGTCGTTCCACTGGGTATAGGTCTCAAGAGCGGCAAAGTCAATACTCTCTACGGCTTCGCACAGGGCGGTCTTCTTTTCTAAATTTTCGTTCTCGCGCTGCTTCAGCTCTTCAAAGTGCTGTTGGTGGCGCTTGTTGACTGCTGTTGAAGCGGTCTTGAAGCGGTTCCACACCTCTTCGCGCAATTCCTTGGCCACGGGGCCTATCTCGCGGAACTCCTGGTGCAGCTTTTGCAGCTGGTGGAATGCTGAGATTACGTCCTCCTCGTCGGCCAGTCGCTCGGCAGCCTCGCAGAGGTGAGTCTTGGCCTCAAGGTTCTTCTTGAAGTCATATTCGCGGAACTCGATGCTGAGCTTCAACAGGTCGTAGAAACGCTCGGTCAGTGCCTGATAGCGCTTCCAGAGGTCGGCCACCTTGGGTGCGGGCACTTCGCCGATGGCTTTCCACTCCTGTTGCAGGGCCTTGAAGTCGTTGTACGAAGTCTGTTCCACGTCGGCATTGTCGAGCATCGCCTGCAGACGGTCGAGGATAGCCTCCTTGCGTAGGGCGTTCTCCTCGCGTTCCTGCTCTACCTTGCGCTGTTGCTCGGCACGCGCCTCCTTGATGACGCTCATGGCAGCCTTGTAGACCTCCTCGTCGGTGCTGTCTACCTTGAAATCCTCGGGGGCGAATCCGTTGTCAAGGTGTGCCTGGCGGGCAGCCTCCACGGCAGCGCGGTGCAGCTTGTAAAAGGATTGCTTCAGTTGGTCGAGCTCCTCCTTTGATGCGTTCAAGGGGGCTTCGGCCATCTCCTTTACTCTTATGATAATGTCGGCAGTGTTCTCATAGGTACGTTGCTCGGCAGTAGGTTCGTGTTGTGTCTCGATGGTCTCTGCAGCAACGTTTTCCTGCTGCAGTTCCTCGGCTGTAGGGGTTTGGTTTTCCATTATTCAATATCGAATTTAGTTGTTATTTTGCGAAACAGACTACAAATAACGTAATTAAATATGAAAAATGCTAATTTTTCTTTCGTTTTTTGATTCTTATGCATCGAATATAGATATGGCGGAGTCTGCCATTAAAGATAAATTATGTGCTCTTTCTATTTTTGTACTATGAAATTTGGTGATTCGCTTGGTTTATAGTAATTTTGCAGCCGATTTAGATATATCAACATAATGTCTAACGTAATTAACTATTTATTAACTTATTAACTTTAATGGAAAACTTAAAGAACATTGCTCCCGTAGAAGGTTTCGACTGGGAAGCGTATGAAAAAGGTGATGTGTTGACCAACGTATCACACGAAGAGCTTGAGAAAGCTTATGACAACACCTTGAACAAGGTGGGCAACAACGAAGTTGTTGAAGGTACCGTAATCGGTATGAACAAGCGCGAAGTAATCGTTAACATCGGTTACAAATCAGACGGTATCATTCCTATGAGTGAGTTCCGTTACAACCCCGAGTTGACCGTAGGTGACAAGGTGGAGGTATTCATCGAGAACCAGGAGGACAAGAAGGGTCAGCTCATCCTCTCACACAAGAAAGCACGTGCATCTAAATCTTGGGAGCGCGTCAACGCTGCTCTCGAAGCACAGGAAATCATCAAGGGCTTTGTTAAGTGCCGCACTAAGGGCGGTATGATCGTTGATGTATTTGGTATCGAGGCCTTCTTGCCCGGTTCACAGATCGACGTTAAGCCCATCCGCGACTACGATGTTTTCGTTGGCAAGACCATGGAGTTCAAGGTGGTTAAGATCAACCAGGAGTACAAGAACGTAGTTGTATCACACAAGGCTCTCATCGAGGCCGAGCTCGAGGCTCAGAAGAAGGAGATC
>JAFWXS010000123.1 GCA_017517925.1 Bacteroidaceae bacterium
CACCGCACCGTAGGTGCTTTAACCGAAGCAAAGCTTCTTTAACCGCTACTCCGCAGCTTTTCACCATGCCGAAGGCGCTATTTGGCGTTTTTGTGGTGAAAAAAGTTCATATTTGGGGTGGCATTGGCAGAGATTAGCTTGCTTAATCTATGCCGAGCCAAGAGGAGGAAAAGCCTCGCGGCAAGATTAACTAACGACGCAGTCGCCATTAACCTTTAACCAGTAGCCACAGGCTACGATTAACCGCAGTCTCGCAGCTTTTAACCTGCAGTCTCCGACTGTAATTCACCGCACCGTAGGTGCTTTAACCGAAGCAAAGCTTCTTTAACCAGCAATCTCCGATTGCGCTTATTACCCCTTCAACTGATATACCCCTCTTGCTATGCCGCTTCTTACTATGCGGCCTTCGGAGAGGAGAGTAGCAATGCGGCGGCGGGCAGTGGCGATGCTGCAATGGGTGAGGGTGGCATAGGTGCGCACGGTGATGTGGGTGTGGGTGGCGAAGTGTTCGGCCAAGGCCTCCTCGGTGCGCTGCGCGCTGAGGGGGTGGCTCACGGTGCCGTCGCACTCGAAGGTGAGCGTCTCCAGGAATTGCATGAGGCGCTTCGAGGGTTGGAAGGTGATGCCCTTGGCTACGATGTCGCTGCTGGTGAGGCTCGTGGCGGTGCTCTTGCCCGCCTTGGCGCCCACCTCGAGGCGTAGGGTGCCGAGGTTTCCTAAGGCTATGCGGTTGCCATCTTCGAGCGCACGGATGATCTCTCCCTCCATGGCACTCCACACGGCAAGGACATCGGCCACGGTGGCGCTGTGGGCATTGTTGATGGAGCGGGCCATGTCGGCAACCTCAACCTTGTGGGCATAGGGGAGGGACACGCGGAGGCCCTGTATGCTGTTCTTGGTAGAGCCGTTGCGTAGGTAACGGCGGGTGACATTACAGTGGATGGCACCCGGTTTTCTGGACTTTTTTGTCATTTTTGTATCTTTCTTATAGTTAGATAGTTAAACTCTATACTTGTTTCTCTGCGGAGATGCCGATGCGTCTTCGCGGAGATAGCTGTGCGTCACCGCGGAGATACTGTATCGTCTCCGCGGTGACGTTATGTTTTCTCTTTGTCCTGCAAAGGTAATGAAAGGATGTGAAATAGACAATAGGTAGAGCTTGAAGTTTCTCATTTTCATGTGGGTTAAGGGCTTGTTTGGGGGATGTTTGTGTATTACTTTTGCAGAGTGTTAACGTTGAACGATTAACGTTGAACGATTAACGTTGAACGATTAACGTTGAACGATTAACGTTGAACGATGAATGGTTAATGAAAACGGGCTGTAATGATACGGGCAGATAACAAAAACAATAACAATAACAATAACTGTAACAGGAATATAACTATGAAAAAACTATTTGTAAAGGCAATCGACTGGCTGATGGCTGCATTGCAGCAAGTAAAGGTTAAAAGCTGCATGGCAGCGGTTAATAGCGACGATGCCGCTGGTGAAGGGTTAAGGGATAATGACAAACCGGGTCCATACCCCCTTCCTCTACGGGTACTCCCCCTGCCTCAGAGGGAGAGTGCAAACATCGCGAATGGAGAAATGGAAGCTATCAACTCAAAAGAAGAACCTCTGATACTCCGCATGGAGGAGTTTGTGGCTGAGCGCTATGAGGTGCGCT
Organism: Bacteroidaceae bacterium; assembly: GCA_017517925.1. GTDB lineage: Bacteria > Bacteroidota > Bacteroidia > Bacteroidales > Bacteroidaceae > UBA1189. The sequence goes on from JAFWXS010000123.1 coordinate 1,670, forward strand.
ACAACCGTTTGGCGCAGCAGTATGAGCTGTCGCGCAAGGGGACAGAGCAGTGGCAGCGGCTCGACGATGAGGCATGTTGCCGGCTGCTGATGGAGATGAACCGCGGGGGCATCGCCGTGGCGAAGCCTTACTTGGTGCGCACGGTAGTGCAGGGCGGCACGCTGGCACGGATGTATCACCCTGTGTGCAGCTACTTGGAGAAGCTCCCCGAGTGGGATGGGGTGGGGCATATAGAGGCGCTGTTCCGTCGCGTCACCGATGATGAGCGGTTGCTCGCGTGGCTGCGCAAGTGGTTCCTTGCCATGGTGGCGCAGGTGATGGGTCGCATGGGGACGTATGGCAACAGCGTGTGCCCCATTCTCATCAGCGCGCGGCAAGGGTGGGGCAAGAGCCAGTTTGCCAAGATGCTGGTGCCGCCACGGCTGCGGGTGTTCTATACCGACACGTTCAACCTCGCACAGGAGGATGCCTGCCTGCGCCGCATGACGGCCTATATGCTGGTCAACGTGGATGAGGTGGACCGCTTCAAGGAGACGCGCATGGCGACATTCAAGAACTTGGTGCAGCTGTCGGCGGTGTCGATGAAGCGTGCCTACCGTTCACAGATGGAGGAGAAGGAACGCATGGCGTCGTTCATCGCCACGAGCAACCGCCGTTGCCTCCTGCACGACGAGAGCGGCAGCCGCCGCTTCATCTGCGTGGAACTGACGCGCCCCATCGATGTGGAGGCTCCCATCGACTACGACCAGCTCTATGCCGAGGCCGTGGCGGCACTCGACAGGGGGGAGTGCTGCTGGTTTGATGAGGAGGAGACGCGCCAGCTCGAGGCGCACAATGCTGACTACTCGGCACGTCGTGGTGTGTGGGATCTGCTGAACCGTCACTTCGCGGTATGTGACATTCCGGAGGGTACCGAGGAGCGGCTCGACACGCTGTGGCCGGCTACCGAGGTGTATGACTACCTGCACGACTTGTCTCCCTCGTCAATGGCGGGCATCGAACGCACGGGCTTTGCTCACTACCTGAAGCGTATGGGGGCGCAGCAGGTGAGGGTGAAGAACCGACGGTTGTATGGAGTGGTGCAGCGGGGATGATAGGTTAATAGCACCGATGGTGCTGGTTAATTGTCGCGGGGCGACAGGTTAATGTTGCTTCTCAACGGTTAATGCGCTAAAGCGCGGTTAATATGCCTTCGGCATGGTGAAAAGCTGCGGAGCAGCGGTTAAAGAAGCTTTGCTTCGGTTAAAGCACCTACGGTGCGGTGGATTGCAGTCGGAGACTGCAGGTTAAAAGCTGCGAGACTGCGATTAATCGTAGCCTGTGGCTACTGGTTAAAGGTTAATGGCGACTGCGTCGTTAGTTAATCTTGCTGCGAGGCTTTTCCTCCTCCTGGCTCGGCATAGATTAAGCAAGCTTATCTCTGCCAATGCCACCCCAAATATGAACTTTTTTCACCGGGGGATGGGAATTGACAAGTGATAAGTGACAATGGACAATTGATAATGGAGGGGCACCGCTCATCGCTCACCGCTCAATTACGGGGAGTTTTTTGAGTTGACATTAGGATTATTCGGATTTTATTTGTTTCTTTGCATGAACTAATCTTTGGTGTTATGAATAATGTGGTAAATGTAAGCCTTAATGTGCCTCAGTCGGACGTTAACTTCTTGAGCAAACTAGTAGAGAAGATGGGGTGGGGTATGACGCAATCGCAAACTGTGACATCTTCACCAAACGATAAAGTGGAGCTGGCAAAACGCTTGTATGGCTGCATACGACTTCCCGAAGACTTTGATTATAAAGAGGAACTTGCTGCCGCTTTGACTGACAAATATCGTCTGTGATGAAAGTATTCCTTGATACAAATGTTGTCATTGATTATCTGGCTAAGCGTCAACCTTTTGCGGAAGATGTTTGCCAAATGGTGATGCTGTGTTGCCAGAAAAACTACGAATTATGTGTATCTTCGCTTTCCTTTGCAACTGTCTATTATGTGCTTAGAAAACAATATGCTCACGAGCATTTATTGGCACTGCTATCTGATATAACAGGGTTATTTTCAATAGCTGCTGTAGATGGTCAAATTGTTCGAGATGCATTATCTTCTAACTTTACAGATTTCGAAGATGCAATACAGTGTTATACAGCAGTGGCAGATAACGCAGATGTAATAGTGACTCGTAATGTCAAGGATTTTGGTCCTTCTCCGCTTTTGGTAAAAACACCAACAGAAATATGCGAACTGCTGTTAGGATATGGAACGAACGACGTTTCTTCGTCGTTAGTGAACGAACCTGTGGTTCCTTATGGTGATGGCCGTGAGCAATGAAGGTTTTTGTCTTCGTTAAACTTTAATCGTTCCCTGTTAATCGTTATTTAGAGATTAGTGTTTTCATCCAGCAACCTTCGCTCATCGTTAACTTTTAATTTTTAATTTAAAGTGATTTCCATCATCATCCCCCTATACAACAAAGAGGCGAGCATCGCCACCGCGCTGCGTGGTGTGCTGGCGCAGACCTATCCGAACTTCGAGGTCGTGGTCGTTGACGATGGCAGCACCGACGGCGGTGCCGCCGTGGTAGAACAGTTCGATGACCCGCGCATACGGCTCGTCCGTCAGGTGAATGCGGGTGTGAGCGCTGCCCGCAACCGCGGCATCGCTGAGGCGAGAGGCGAGCACATCGCCTTCCTCGATGCCGACGACGAGTGGATGCCTGAGTTCTTGGAGGAGATAGCGGCCCTCATCGCCGAGTACCCCGAGTGCAAGGCACGTGCCACGAACTATATCTTCAACTCCAATGGCGTGAAGTCGCCCACCATCCTGCGCAAGACACCCTTCACCGAGGGGCGCGGCGTGCTCACCAACTATTTCGAGGTGGCCAGCTGCTCGCATCCGCCCATGTGGACCAGCGCGGTATGTATCGATCGTGACCTGTTGCAAGAGATCGGTGGATTCCCCATAGGCATCAAGTCGGGCGAGGACCTGCTCACCTGGGCACGTATTGCCGTGCGCACCCAGTGGGCCTACTCGATGAGGGCGTTGGCGCAGTATAACTTGGGAGAGGGATATGACAAGAAGAATCTTCCTCCTCGAAGACAGGATGAAGGTGATCCCGTGGGAAAGGCTCTGAAGAGCATCTACAAGGATAATCCTAAGATGACAGGATTGCGGAAATACATTTCTCACTGGCATAAGATGCGTGCTTCGGTGGCTATCCGTTATGGGGAGCGAAGAGAAACGCTTAAAGAGGTAGGGTATTCGCTAAAGTATAATCCACTAAACTATAAAGTGGCACTGTTTGGTGTATTGGCATTGTTGCCAATGGGGCTTCGTCAGGCAATTATTGTGCGTGGGTAAAGACGTAAAAGGTATGAGAAGAGTTTTATTCTATGTAACCGTAAGCTCATCGTGCTTGCTCACAAGTCTCAAGGTGTGATATTTGAGGGAACTCCCGAGTATATCCATACAGATGCATATTTAGACCCGTCGGGTGGACTGACGATAGGTAAGGATGTAGTGATTTCTACAAAGGTAATTATTTTAACTCATGACTGGTCGTTTCTGAAACGGCCATCTTTGACAGGTAAGGACTTGGCTTTTCGGTCAGTTTCTATTGGCAGTAATTCGTTTATTGGTGCTGGGGCAATCATTCTTCCAGGAACAGGTATCGGAAAGTCATGCATAATCGGTGCTGGTGCAGTAGTTAAAGGTATCGTTGAAGACTACTCCATAGTAGTGGGTAACCCTGCTCGTAAAATAGGAGATACACGAGATGAGAAATTCAAGTTGGTGGTTAATAATTAGTGGAAAGTAGTGTATTTGAATACAAAAAAGCATTTATGATGATTGGTGGGCTATTTGTGATAATTCGTGTTTAAGAATTATCGGACACCAATGAAAACTTTTTGCGACTTTAATTTGTAATGTAGTAGTTTTTGTATATTTTTGCGTTATATGCAGCATTGGAAAGGAGATGAATCATAGGCAATCATCCATACTGAATAGGATAAAGGGTACCGCAACGGAGGTGATGCCCAAGGGTACTGAGGTGATACTCTTCGGTTCGCAAGCACGTGGTGATGCGCGGGTCGATTCAGATTGGGATGTACTCATCTTGTTGGATAAGGAGAAGATTGAACCGTCTGATTACGACAACTATTCTTACCCCCTATTTGCCTTAGGGTGGGAGATTGACGCACAGATTCACCCAATCATATACACGCGCAGTGAGTGGGAACGCAGAAACTACTCGCCCCTATTTCAGAATATAGCCAAGGAGGGCATTACGCTATGCTGACGTTGGAAGAGAAGAGGGCTATTATCAACTATCGTCGGCAGAAAGCTTACGATAGCCTTAAGGAGGTTGAGGCACTGACCCAACTCGCATTCTGGAATCTTGCAGGTAATCGACTCTACTATGCTGCCTATCATATGGCATCGGCCTTGCTGCTCGACAAAGGTTAAAGAAGCTTTGCTTCGGTTAAAGCACCTACGGTGCGGTTAATCGCGACGGAGTCGCTGGTTAATGTTGCTTCGCAACGGTTAATGCGCTGAAGCGCGGTGAATATGCCTGCGGCATGGTGAATTGCAGCAGAAATGCAGGTTAATGCGCTGTTGGCGCGGTGAATCGCACCGAAGGTGCTGGTTAAGGGTGAAGAACAGCTTTGCTGTAACGAAAACGAATTTGGTCGGGCGGACACCGCCCTTATGGGGGGCGTATCCGTTGATATTTTCCTATAATCAAGCAATGCTTGTTTTGTGTATATGTGATGGATTAAGGTGTGCTATTTGAGCTTAATGTGAATATATTTGGATGTTTACAATGTTTTGTGTAACTTTGTTGTCGTAAAAAGCGAATTATATGCATAGGTTAGGAAAGCAACTGAAAGAACAGTTAGTGAAGAGGATGTCAATAGACAATCCTTGGTGGCTACGCGGAACGATAGCTGAAGATTATAAGGATTTACCCTCAAGAGTGTATCTTGATGAGTTCTATCCTTTGGTGATGGATCGGTCTGTGCGCCGAGCGGTCATCCTTATGGGGCCTCGCCGTGTGGGTAAGACTGTAATGATATTTCATACCATAGATAAACTGATAGCCGAAGGAGTAGACCCTCATAAAATCATCTATATATCTATCGATACACCAATCTATAACAACCATTCGCTTGAAGAGCTTTTCCTTTATGCAAGACAGGCGCTGAAGCAGGAAGATAATATTGATGGATATTATGTGTTCTTCGACGAGATACAATACCTTAAAGATTGGGAAGTACACCTGAAGTCGCTCGTTGATACTTACCGATCTACTAAGTTTGTTGCTTCTGGTTCTGCGGCGGCTGCACTGAAAATGAAAAGCAACGAGAGTGGGGCTGGGCGATTTACTGACTTTATGTTGCCCCCGCTGACATTCTTTGAATATCTTCATCTGCAACGGTTAGATAACATCATTGTCGGGAAACTTGCAGATGCAGTACCTTACGATACGATAAATATCGACGAGCTGAATAGGCTTTTTATTGATTATCTCAATTATGGAGGGTATCCCGAGGTGGTATTCTCGGAGAAGATACGCTCTAATCCTGGTTTGTATATCAAGAATGATATCATCGACAAGGTCCTGTTGCGCGACCTCCCAAGTCTGTATGGTATTACAGATATTCAAGAACTGAATAAATTGTTTGTGCATATAGCATTTCGTTCGGGAAATGAATTCTCATATGAGAAACTGGCGACAGAATCGGGAATCAAGAAGGAGGTGCTCAAGAAGTATTTGGAATATCTTGAGGCGGCCTTTCTTATTAAGGTGGTGAAGCGCATCGACCAAAATGCCAAGCATATGCAGCGAGTTACCTCTTTTAAGATTTATCTCACTAACCCCTCGCTGCGCTGTGCTTTGTTTTCACCAATCGATGGGAACGATGATTTTATCGGGAGTATGGTGGAAACGGCAATCTTTGCACAATGGATTCAAGGTGGAAAGAGCGATTGCTATTATGCAAACTGGACAAAGGGGCGCGACAAGGGAGAGGTAGATATGGTATGGCTTGAGGAAGCCACACAGAAGGCCTTCTCGTTGGTTGAGATAAAGTGGACCGATCGTTTTGCGGAAAACCCGACGGAACTGAAATCTGTATTTCATTTCTTAGAGAACAATAAGGAGATAAAGAAAATAATAGTTACCTCTAAAACGGTGAAAACGCATTATCAGTTGACGGAAGGAGAAATTGTGTTTATCCCGTCTGCAATCTATGCCTACTGGGTGTCGGACTTTTTATTCAGGAACAAAAGGAATGAACTGCTATTGTAAAAATAAGCATATTTTTTTCGCTTATTTTGTTTTTAGTATATAATTGCTTGTAATAAAGGAAATTACTGATGAATAATAAGGGATTTTAGATTAACGATTAAAGTTTAACGATTAAAGTTTAACGATTAACGATCAAAGCAACAACGTTGGTGTCATTTCGAGCAATGCGAGAAATCTCGCAATCAAACTTGGTGTAATTTTCTGAGTCCCCTGCGAGATCCTTGCTTTTCCCCTTCGGGCCAGCGACCTAAAGGTTCACTGCGTTCAGGATGACACACTAAACACTAAACACTAAACAAACATGAAAGTACTCTTTATCACTCCGCTGCCACCGCCTGTGCATGGGTCGGCGATGGTGAGCCAGTATATCAAGGATAGCAGGTTGGTGCAGGAGACCTTCGACTGCGACTTCGTGAACCTCTCTACCTCGCGTCGCATGGATGAGATAGGCAAGGGGGGAGTGAAGAAGCTGCTACGCTTCGTCGGGGCGTACCTTGCCCTGCTGTGGAAGCTGCTCACCCGTCGCTACGACCTGTGCTACTTGGCTATCACCTGTCATGGGGTGGGGTTCCTCAAGGATGCCCCGTTCGTATTGCTGTGTAAGTTGTTTGGCCGTAAGGTGTTGATACATCAGCACAACAAGGGCATGAGCCGCTATGTGGACCGCTGGCCCTACCGCTGGCTACTGCCGCTGGTGTACCGCAACACGACGGTGATGCTGCTGTCGTGGCACCTGTATCCTGACATCGAGCGGGTGGTACGGCGCGAGCAGGTGGTGGTGTGTGCTAACGGGATTCCGAAAGTAACGATTAACGATGAACGATTAACGTTGAACGAAGATAGCCATCCGGATGGAAACGCTAAACACTACACACTAGACACTCAACAAGAATTATCTCACACGGATTGCACGGAGAATTCAGGCATCGCGGAAAATACTATTCAACGAGAATTAGACACGATTACACAGAATACGCCTTGCTGCGCTCGCGTAGGCCTGCCGGACGGAAACTCTAAGCCCTCAACTCTCAACTCTAAACCAGAAAAAGAAGCCCGGCTTCTTTTTCTTTCCAACCTCATCCCCAGCAAGGGGGTATACGTACTGCTCGATGCCTGCCGCATGTTGCGTGAGCGTGGAGTGCCATTCGCCTGCGACTTTGTGGGAGGCGAGACGAAGGAGATAGATCGTGCCGCCTTTGAGAATGCTGTGCACGAGCGCGCATTAGAGGGTATGGTATGCTATCAGGGACCGAAGTATGGGGAGGAGAAGGAACGGTATTGGCAGAAGGCGGATGTATTCGTGCAGCCTACCTATGAGGATTGCTTCCCTTTGACCATCGTGGAGGCGATGCAGCATGGTAAACCGGTGGTATCAACCGACGAGGGGGCGGTGCCTGATTTAGTGAAGGATGGTGAGAATGGCTTCGTGTGTCCCCGTCAGGATGCACATGCGCTGTCCGATGCCTTGGAACGACTTATCACTGACCCAGCGTTGCGCCGGCAGATGGGCGAGGCTGGCTATGCTCGCTACAAGGAACTCTATACGCTGGAGGCGTTTGAGAGACGATTCGTGAAATGCTTAGTGCCTATTTGAAGAGAAGTAGCCTTAAGATATTTTCATTACAAGCCAAATATGATATGATGATTTATCTTGGATTGGGCTTTATGATGGTCGTTCTAAACTTAGTATTACTACGTATAGGAATATCTTCTTCACCTTATGGATATCTTAATCCTATTGTAATCTTGATGGCGATTTATTTATTTCTTTTCTTTAAGAAAATAGAGATTCAACCGAATCGAATCATCAATTTCTTTTCAGCTTCAGCATTTTCTGTATACCTATTCCATTGTAATATCTATTTGGGGGATAAAATATCAGGAATGTGGAGAGATATAAATCTTCATTTTGGGACTTTTACTTCTATATTTATTGCATTACTTTCATTTGTGCTAATATATTTATTCTGTACATTAATAGACCAGATACGTATATTTGTATATAATCGTTTAATCGCAATGTTCACTTCTCAAGTAAATAGTAAAATGTAATAAGCGATTAATGATTACAGATTATGGCTATTGGCCATCGGAATAGGAAAAGGGGGCGTACTGAATGTAGAGGGCACTGAAAAGTCCTCAACGAGGTCTGATGAAATTATCGGGGAAATACTCATTAATTTGGATGTTTTCCCGTTTTTTGTAAGCAGCCGAAAAAAATAGTGGGTAGATATGAAAAAAAAATGTACTTTTGTAGTTCAATGGGGAAGTAGCCCTTTTGTACTGTTGTAAGATAAAAAGATAGATAATGAACGAAACGATATATACCGCATTTTTCACTCCCGAGGAGTTGGTGCTGAAAGCCCAGCTCGAGGCACGCCTGTGTGAACTGGCGGGCGAGAGTCTGTGTGAGGAGGATATGCCGCGCATCGATGCTTTGCTGGCTGAGTCTGTAGAAGCGGGAAAGTTGAGACGAGATAGCTTTGGGCTAAATCCTATTATCAACAGCCTGCAGACCGCCATCATCGTGGTGGACGAGATGGGCATGCGCCGCGCAGCTATCGTGAGCATCCTGTTGCACGATGTGGCCAAGAGTGAATATATAAGTATAGAAGAGATAGGTAAACAGTATGGTGCCGACGTGGCGGTGATACTCAACGGACTGGTACGTATCAATAAGCTTTATGAGAAGAACCCCACCATCGAGTCGGAGAACTTCCGCAACCTGTTGCTCTCCTTTGCCGAGGACATGCGCGTCATTCTCATCATGATTGCCGACCGCGTGAACATCATGCGCCAGATAAAGGATGCACCCAACGAGGCGGCACGATTGCAGGTAGCCAACGAGGCGGCCTACCTGTATGCTCCCTTGGCACACAAACTGGGTCTCTACAAACTGAAGTCGGAGCTCGAGGACCTCTCGCTCAAGTACACGCAGCATGACATGTACTACCACATCAAGGAGAAGCTCAACGCCACCAAGGCGGCACGCGACAAATACATAGCCGCGTTCATTGACCCCATAGACAAGAAACTGGCAGCGGCGGGACTTAAATACCACATCAAGGGACGTACGAAGAGCATCCACTCCATCAGCCAGAAGATGAAGAAGCAGAAGACCACTTTCGAGGGTATCTACGATCTCTTTGCCATACGCATCATCCTCGACTCGGAGTATGAGAAGGAGAAGCAGGAGTGCTGGGCGGCCTACTCTATCGTCACCGACATGTACCAACCCAACCCCAAACGCCTGCGCGACTGGCTCTCTATCCCCAAGAGCAACGGCTACGAGTCGCTCCACACCACGGTAATGGGCCCCGAGGGCAAGTGGGTGGAGGTGCAGATACGTACCGAGCGCATGGACGAGATTGCCGAGCGCGGACTTGCCGCACACTGGCGCTACAAGGGCGTAAAGAGCGAGACGGGACTCGACGAGTGGCTCACGAGCATACGCGAGGCATTGGAGCACACCGATGACAGCGGTATGGAACTGATGGACCAGTTCAAGATGGAGCTGTACAAGGACGATGTCTTCGTGTTCACTCCCAAGGGCGACCTCTTCAAGTTGCCTCACGGTGCCACGGTGCTCGACTTTGCCTTCCATATCCATACAAATGTTGGAGCACGCTGTACGGGTGCTAAGGTCAACGGCAAGCATGCCCAGCTGCGTCAGGTGCTGAGCAATGGCGATCAGGTGGAGATACTCACTTCGAGCACGCAGACTCCCAAGCAGGGCTGGCTCGACATTGTGACCACCTCGAAGGCTCGCAACAAGATACGCCAGAGCCTCAATGAGATAGAGTCGCGTCAGGCTGCCTTTGCCCGCGAAACCATAGAACGCAAGTTTAAGAACCGTAAGATAGAGTACGACGAGCCCACGATGATGCGCCTTATCCGTAATATGGGCTACAAGCAGGTGAAGGAGTTTTACCAGAAGATTGCCGAAGGCTCGCTCGACGTGAACCAATTTATCGACCGCTACGTGCAGGCCATAGAGCAGGTGACCGAACCGCAGACTGTGGCCCTGCGCAGTGCCGAGGGCTACACCTTGCAACAAAGCGATGACTACAAACAACACTTTGCGGGCGACGTACTCGTCATTGACCAAAACCTCAAGGGGGTAGACTTCAAGTTGGCACAGTGCTGCAATCCCATCTATGGCGACGAGGTGTTCGGCTTCGTCACCACGGGAGGCGGCATCAAGATACACCGCTGCGACTGCCCCAATGCCCCCGACATGCAAGCCCGCTTCGGCTATCGTGTGGTGAAGGCCCGCTGGGCAGGCAAGAGTAAGGGCGCACTCTATCCCATCACGCTCACCGTCATCGGTCACGATGACATCGGCATCGTCAACAATATCACCTCCATTATCTCTAAAGAAGAGAACATACAGTTGCGCAATATCAGCATCAACTCTCACGACGGACTCTTCTCGGGTACGCTTACCGTGATGATTGAGGAGAATGCCCGTCTGCAGGCACTCATCAAGAAGCTGCGCACGGTGAAGGGGGTGAAGCAGGTGAACAGAAACTGATGAAAAATAGGTGATGAGAATAAAACGTTATATATATAGTAGTATACTGGCTCTTGTTTGTTTGTTGCAAAGCATGGCACAAGAGGTGAGATTCGGTGTGCCGTTCGACTTTCCGCTTTTCTTGAGCGGTAACTTCGGCGAGTTGCGCTCAAACCATTTCCACGGGGGGCTTGACTTCAAGACTCAGGGCAAGGTGGGCAAACCGCTCCTTGCTATTGCCGATGGTTACATCTCCAAGGTGACGGTGACTGCGGGTGGCTATGGTAATGCGCTCTATATTACTCACGACAATGGTTACACCTCGGTGCATGGTCATCTCGACCGTTTCTTGCCTGCGATAGCCCAGCGTGTACATGAGCAACAGTATGCCGCGCAGAGTTATGTGGTGACTCTCGAGTTCGGCCCCGAGGAGTTCCCTGTGCGTCAGGGTGAGTTAGTGGCATACGCAGGGAATACGGGCTACTCGTTCGGCCCGCACCTTCACATGGAGATACGCACTACCGACACAAATGAACCCATAGACCCGCTGCCCTTCTACAGACATCTGATAACGGACAACATCGCTCCGCGAGCTACGCATATAATGGTGTATGGGGATAGCCGAGAGGGTAGGGTAGTAAACACTGCTCCTTCACAAAAAGGTGTCGTTGAGCAGGGTGGAAAAATAATTTTCAACTCTCAACTTTCAACTTTCAACTTTATTGCCGCTTGGGGGCGCATCGGCACTGCCATCTCGGCCAACGACTATATGGACGGCACGACAAACAACTACGGAGTGCGCTACGTGCGTCTTTATGTGGATGACCGCCTGGTGAGCAGCAGCGATGTGGACCGCTTCGATTTCGATGAGAACCGCCTCATTAACTCGTGGACCGACTATGCCGAGCAGCGTAGCTCGAAGCGTTGGTATATGCGATCGACTATTGCCGAGAACAACGAACTGCGCATGTTGCATGCCGACGAGAACAGAGGATGGGTGACCATCAATGAGGAGCGCGACTACCACTTTCGCTACGAGCTGGAGGACCTGCACGGCAACTGTGCCGTATACCGCTTTGTGGTGCGTGGCAAGCACATGCCGATAGATGCTCCATTGCGCAGCTATCTGTATTATATGGATACACAGCGCGATAGCCGCTTCTACATGGCGGGTACAGAACTGTGGATGCCTCAGGGTACGCTCTTTGAGGATGTAGACCTGGAGTATGAGGTATTGCCCTCGAAATCAGATTCGGACTTTGCCGATATCTACCACTTCTCCACACATCCTGTGCCTCTGCGCAAATCGGCTGAACTGACCTTACCTATCCGCTTGGACAAGCCTTTCGATAGTAAAAAACTCTACGTGGCACGTGTCGACGGCAGCCGTCGCATATACTGCGGAGGTACCTATAAGTGTGGCCGCATCACCGCCAACATTACCGAATTGGGCACCTACACTGTATGTGTCGATACTGTAACCCCTACGATAACTCCCATAGGAGAGAATACATGGAGAAAGCGTGGTGTCGTGGCCTTCCGCATCATGGATGGCGAGACGGGCATACGCACTTATCGTGGCAAGATAGACGGCCGTTGGGTGCTGTTCAAATATAGCAGCAAGAGCCATCGCCTGTGGTGTGACCTCAAGGCTGAGGGTATCAATCCCGGTCGGCATACCGTGGAAATTGAGGTGGAGGATATAAGAGGAAACGTGAGGGTTCTGAGAGTTGCTATTTAGCGAATGTTGAGTCATTGTCTTATTCTTCTGCGGTATGAAGGATACGCCTGCTACTCAGATTTACAGCGATAGCCCTGCAGAACCTCCCTCCGTCACAACAGAATCGTCGATATCGGTACTCTCCATCCCTTTAGTCAAGAGTGGGGGATTATGGCACGACTCTTCCTTTCTATATAAAAAACGTTGTCGTAGGCCTATCTTTTTCTCCTGATAATTTTATAGTTTCATAAAAATGCTCTATCTTTGCTCTGTTAATAGGCAGCGTATACCATGATTTATATATGACTATTACACAACTATCATATTTTACACTTAATAATTAACTAAAATTATGAGCGAAAAAAGAGTTTACTTATTCGGTAACGGTAAG
>JAFWXS010000124.1 GCA_017517925.1 Bacteroidaceae bacterium
AACGGCACCATCAAGTACACGCAAGCAGCGCTCTACCTCAGCGGTAAAGTCAACGTGTCCGGGAGTGTCGATGAGGTTAATCTTGTACTGGGTACCGTTCCACTTCCAACGGGTGGTAGTGGCAGCCGATGTGATAGTGATACCACGCTCCTGCTCCTGGGCCATCCAGTCCATGGTAGCAGCACCGTCGTGCACCTCACCAATCTTGTGAGTCAGACCGGTGTAGAAGAGGATACGCTCTGATGTGGTAGTCTTACCAGCATCGATGTGCGCCATAATACCAATGTTTCTGGTCAGCGAAAGATCTTGTTTTGCCATTGTGAAAACGTATTATTAAAGTCCTTACCCTAAATTAGAATCTGAAGTGAGCGAATGCACGGTTAGCCTCAGCCATGCGGTGCATATCCTCCTTACGCTTGAAGGCACCACCCTGATTGTTGAATGCATCGAGAATCTCAGAAGAGAGCTTGTCAGCCATGGTCTTGCCGCCACGCTTGCGAGCGTAGAGGATCATGTTCTTCATGCTGATAGACTCCTTGCGATCGGGACGGATTTCAGTAGGTACCTGATAGGTAGCACCGCCGATACGACGAGACTTTACTTCAACTTGGGGAGTGATGTTATCGAGAGCCTTCTTCCAGATTTCGAGAGCAGAGAGCTCAGAATCAGCCATCTTGGCCTTTACCTTATCGAGTGATGCGTAGAAGATTTCGTAAGAGAGATTCTTCTTGCCATCATACATCAGATGGTTAACGAACTTTGATACCTTTGTATCGTTGAATACGGGATCCGGAAGGACCATACGTTTTTTTGGTTTTGCTTTTCTCATTTTTCTTGAAAAGTTTTTGTTTTCGTTTGGGGCTGCATTTTTTGTCTTCTTCAATGCCCACTCTTGGGCATTTACTCAACCTTTATAGCTTATCCAACAAACCAAAACGTAAAAATAAAAGTTTAATTTTAGGTTTTTGAGGGCTTCACCTCAGACCGCGCATCGCTGCACAGCCGCGTTGTGCAATAAGCTTATGGCTTACTTCTTGGCTTTGGGGCGCTTAGCACCGTACTTAGAACGACGCTGGAGACGGTTTGCTACACCTGCGGTATCCAATGTACCACGAACGATGTGATAACGTACACCAGGGAGGTCTTTTACACGACCACCGCGTACCAATACGATTGAGTGCTCCTGCAAGTTGTGGCCTTCACCAGGGATGTAAGAGTTTACTTCCTTCTGGTTTGTCAAGCGCACACGTGCTACTTTTCTCATTGCTGAGTTAGGCTTCTTAGGTGTGGTTGTGTACACACGAGTGCAAACACCACGACGCTGAGGACAGCTGTCCAAAGCGGGTGATTTGCTCTTGTCTGCAAGCACCTGTCTGCCCTTTCTAACTAACTGTTGAATTGTTGGCATTTTGTTAATTTTTAATTATTTATAGTTTAATATAATTATCTTTTTCATGCGGGCGGACACAGTCCACTCCATATTCGGGGTGCAAAGTTAGTGACTTTCTCCCGATTAGCCAACAAATCTTGCTATTTTTTTCAAAGAAAATGTGTTGTATAACATTTTTCGCCGATTGGACTCCTGCACCTACTTCCGTTTTCTACTCCATCGGTTGTGTGTCCAAAGCCACATGTGGGGTTGCGTCTTGATATCCTCTTCGAGCATGTGCATGTAGCTCTTGCTGTAGCCGTACTCGTCTCCCTCAACGGGTATGATGGGGTGAATCGTCAATTCATAGTATCCTCGCTTCACGCACTTCATGCTGCCATAGAAGAAGTGAGCATTGAGTTTGCGGCCCATCCCCTCGCCACCCGTAATGATGGGGGTATCCTGATTCATAAACTCCATCCATTCGGGTTCGGAGCGCCAGGGCGGGCGCTGGTCGGCAATGAGTCCGAGCAGGAGCTGCTTACCCTCACGCACGCTTGAGACGATGTATCTCAACGACTGCTTCTGAGGTATTCCCACGGAGTGGAAGCGGCTGCGCAAGCGGTACATCAGCCTGTCCATCACCTTATCCTTGAGCGGATGGTATATCTGGCAAGCCACGAAGTCGGGGTGCGACCACAACGTGATGGAGATGACATACTCCCAATTGCAGTGATGTCCCAAATAGAGGAAGATGGGACGTCCGTCACCGCGCAGCGCTTCAATGAGTTCAGGATTGGTAAAGCGCAAGTGTCTCTTCATCTGCTCGTCCGAGATGTGCATCAACTTGATAGTCTCTACCAGATAATCGCAGAAGTGGCGGTAAAACTGTTTCTCTATCTTTACGATCTCCTGCTCCGACTTCTCGGGAAAGGCGTTCACGAGGTTCTTGCGAGTCACGGCACGGCGATACTTCACCACGTAATATACTATAGGATAAAGCAGACTGCTCAGTGTATGCAACACCCAATAAGGCCAGATGGCCAAGGATTTGATGGTCACCCACAACAGGGCGTATTTAATTTTATCCAGTTTCATCGTGCAAAGAAGTTAGTTGTTAGTAGTTAGCCTTCCCCCTTAATCGTTCTCCTCCTTGTACCACGAGGCATACATCAAGTATTGGCGTGCTATGCGCTGGTTCAGCTCACGGCTCTGCTCGGGGTCTACCTTCTTGAGAAACTTGGCAGGTACGCCAGCCCACAGTTCGCCCGGACCGATGACAGTACCCGAGGTCACCACAGCGCCTGCCGCCACGATGGCCCCCTCGCCCACCACCACATGGTCGAGCAGCGTGGAGCCCATACCGATGAGCGCATTGTCCTTCACTGCGGCACCGTGGATAGTGACATTATGCCCTACCGACACATTGTCGCCGATCTCGATGGTCGACTTCTGGTACAGCGTGTGCAGCACGCTCCCGTCCTGTATGTTCACCCCATTGCCGATGCGTATGCTGTTGACATCGCCCCTCAGCACGGCACCGAACCAGATGCTGCAGTCGCGCCCCATCACCACATCGCCGATGACGGCAGCGTTATCCGCCAAGTAACAGTTCTCCCCTATCTCAGGCGTAAAGCCTCGTACCGACTTGATGATTGCCATACTATGCTTAGTATAATTATAATTAGAGGGCAAATATACATTATTTTGCTGCAATTTACAAAAAACTCCCGCTTTTTATTGGGCGGGAGTATTGCTTGCAGAACGGTTCCGCACTCACTTAATCAAAACTTTAACTCCATTGACAATATAAATTCCCTTTGCAGGATTCTCCACACGGCGACCAAAGAGATCGTAGGTACAATCACTATTCTTGCCGACTGTTGTCGGGGTCGACAACAATGTCATGTCGGCAGTCACTACAATCGTCTTCTCCGCCTTATCTATGCTGACAGCTATCGGCTCACCATTCGCCGATGCAATGTCAACAACCGTGAGCTGCTCACCTACGGGCAAAGCAATGAATCCACCATGATATAGGGCTTTGCTACCTGTGTAGCCATCGATAAGACAGGTGATAGCCTTTAGGCCTACCAACGAAAGAGTATACACGTCGTATCCATATACAGGCTCTATTGTCCAATGCGAGGCTGCGGTCCAAGGTCCCCATGTAGAGACACCTGCGTTATCACCGTTGCACTTCAAGCAGCGCTGCACATCGGTGAAGCCAGCTTTACCCGGCGTGTACTCTACCTGCTCAAGGCAGTAATGTCCATCGGGATAGCTGTACTCCGTACTCTTCAGGACATAGGCCACGGGGGCCTCACCAAAGCGGTAGACATCGTTTGTCGATGACAACGCGCTGCGGTCCTGTATGTAGCGACCATCATTAGCCTTCAGATAGTAGGTGTCGGCTGCATCGGCCGCCTTCTCTAAATAGAAAATACCAGCGACTTCACCACGCCCTTTATTACCGGCAAATAGCTCATCTCCCTTCTGATATAGGTAGTGTGTGGTGTGACCGTCGGCCGCTCCACGTATGCGATAATATACCGTCTCAGTTCCCTCCTGCGCCACATACTCCTCGGGAGCCCCGGCAGCAGTCGTTACGCTCTCCACAATCTTTTGCACATTGCTGTTGATGGCATACGATGCGAATGTAGCCAACGAGCAAGGATCGTCGCTCTCGGGTGTATCGTTACCCATATCCCAATAGAAGATACCGGCACAGCCGTTGCTGTTCATCAGCTCGCTGCGCAACCACACCTGCTCCATACCAGTGAAGTAGCGTGTCAGCCCCTCGCCCACGTCATAGCTGTTCTGATCGTACGAGAATGTCGTGTAGGGCATAGAGCGCCATCCTGTAGGATAGAACTCCTTGTGGGAGTTTGCCGGGCGACTGCCATTACTATACATAGCACCGCTGGTAGTGGTGGCATAGGAGAGCATAATCTTATCTATGGGATAACCGTGGTTCTTTGCTTTGGCAAAGAAGTTCTTATAATTGTCAAAATTGAAAATATTTCTGTTGGCAGGGCCATAGTCCTGAAAGTTGAAATAGTCTACATATTGCATCTTGTCCGTGGGGAAGTTGTAGTAGAGCTCGTGAGGTGATACGGCCTGTATCTTGCCCGGCTGCAACTTAGCACGCACCAACTTACATAAGGAACCAATACCGCTCCAGTTGTTGTTCCATTCAAAATCGTAGTCTACACCATCGAGAAAGGACTCGTTGCCTATGGCTGCGATAGATGCCGCCAATTTTTCACGGTACTCGACATTATTATTGATCTTGGTAAAGAATTCGTCGGCATACTTGTCGAGGCTAATGGTGACATACGCCCCTTCGTAGCCCTCGAAGGTCGCCTTGATCATACGGAACCACTCGGGTGTAGAGTAACTATCTCGACCCAAGTCTTCGGGCACATCATATTTCCAGTGCCCGTCGACGCTGCGCGAGTACGCACCAAGAATCGTTTTTCCTATACCTGGCTCGAGCGGTGTGTTACTCTGTGCAACGATATTGGCTGCATCGAACTTTTGTGTCCAGGTGATGGTTTCGTCAAGCTTACCGTCGACCCCGGCACCAATGAGGCAGTCGGTCGAGCGCAAGCCACTGAGCGTGGTGGTGGCAGCAGTTGTATGACTATATACAGGTGCTACAGTAGTTCCGTCGAGTACGAAGACAAATTCACCGCCGAGTGTGGCAGCAGCAGTAGAGAAGCCGATGTGATGCCATACGCCCAACGAAAACGCCGTGGTATAGGTAAATTCCACGCCATTACAGCGCAATACAAAAGCACCCTGTTTATCGCCCAACCGGAGCGAAACACCGTTCTTATCGGAACTTTCTTTCTTCAGCAAGAAGGCATCAGGTATCCAAGTATCAAGCGAAAGCCATGTCATGAAGGTATAGGCCGATGCTGCATCCAAGTACAGATTATTATTGTAGGCAATGAGCGTCTCCTTGCCCGTATTCATCTGCGCCCCTTCCCCAATAAGATCTAACACGCCTGTACGACCATCATGTTCAGCGAGGTAGCTACCACCTGTAATGACGCCCTGGTTGTCGGGTTGCTTATACTTAATCGAACCGTCAGCTTGTGCCGTACCACCAATCATACTTATCACGTTACTCTTGAGATACTGCCCCTGCTGTATGCCACGGTCGAAAAAGCGGCTGCAGTCAGAGTAAGCCAAATTGCGGCGATACACGAAGTTTCTGTTATCGGTCACGGCAACACGCTTCACGCCCGTGGCGCTGAATGTGCCGTTGCGTCCGTTACCACTATAATCGTACACGTTGGCGGTGAGGCGCGACTGATCGAACTTCCAGTAGCCCACGAGCTGATTCCACGAAGGGCAGAGGTAGTCGATCGTATTGTTCCAAAATCGATTATAATCAGCTGTGAGGATACCGTTCCACACGCGCACCTCGTCGATACGTCCAATGAAACCGCCACCGAGCAACAGTGGTTCATCGGCAGGGGCAGCAAACGGAGTGGGCAACGCCGCACTCTGCTCACCTGCATTGTTCACCAGCAGACGAACCTCCTTGCCATCAAGATACAACGTGACGTGAGCCCAAGTAACCGATGTAAGATTCACATCAGCAAACGTAACACTCGTGCTACCATACGTAATCACCAGCTCATGCACAAGACCTAACTGCACATCAAAGTCATTACCCCAAGTCAACACATGGGCACCAGGCACCCAATGCCGTGCATACATCCAAAACTGCAGTGTAGTACCTTCAGCAGCGCCATCGTCGGGCAACATGCCCAAAGACACACGGCCGTTGTGCTCAAACTCTATGGCCTGATTGGTAACCTGAGCCATACAAAACAACGAAATCAAAGATAAGAGCAGTGTTGTTGAAAACTTTTTCATGGTTATTAGATTTACATTTGTGTTCTATTTCTCGGGAACAAATTTACGAGAAAAAAGTTTTAAGAAAGCATAAATAATTCAAACTGAATGCCCAAAAATATGAATAGTAGCCCGATGCGAAATGGGACAAATGCTCTTCACTTGTTGTTACAATATCCACCTTGCCACCCCCAATGCCGAGAGCAGTACGGTGGCATAGCGCAGGGTGCGGCCAATAATCATGGTGAGGTTGGTAAGAATAGGGTTGCTGCGCATCATACCCAGTGTGAGCAGGAGGGCATCGCCAATGATGGGGAGCCAGCAGAAGAAGCCCATCCATGCACCCCAGCGCGTCACCCAGCGACGGGCACGCAGCATGTGTTGCTCCTTGATCTTGAACTTGCGCTGCACCCAGTCGGGATTGGCCAGCCGACCGAGACAGTAACACGAGATACCGCCCAACGTGTTGCCCGCCGAGGCAGCCAGCAGCAGCGCCCAAGGGTCTACACCCACAGCAAGCAGGGCAAGCATCACCGTCTCGCTGCTGAAAGCGAGCACACTGCCGGCCAAGAAGGCGGCAAGGAACATACCCCAAGGGCCATAGCTGACGAGAAGGTCAAACAGTTGTTCCATACGCATATATAAGGAAAGAGAGCCAACCTATCAACAACATCACGAGATAGATGTTCTTACCGCGCGTGACACCCCGCGCAAAGAAGAGGGAACCGATGAGCGAAGCATCGAGCAGCACACAGGGGAAAAGTACCGAATGGAATGACGGGAAAAGGAAGAGGACTGCGAGCATAAGCACAAGCACAGCGATGAGCATACGGAAGCCCGCACTGGTCTGCTGCCTCATCGTGCGGTCAAGCATTATCATCACACTGCCCGGAGCGACCAGCAGCAGAGCCCACAGCAGCCCAGCCCAGAACTGGGGAGCAGGCACGACCGACACCGCAGACACCGGAGGGAGCACCCCGCCGAGCCACTGAGCGATGAGGCCGGTCCTATCAATAAGGAAGAGCACACTGCCCACCGCCCAATAGGGAAACAGCAGTCCCCAGAGAGCGGCAAAGAAAGTGCGCCAGTGGAGCGAATCCATGAAAGCACCGCAGAGCACCACGAGGGGAAGCACCATGACCAACGTGGGAGCCAGCATACACTCTACGCCCACCAACGCAAAAGCAAGGAAATAGCGACCCATGGCACTGCGGTCGCGATAGGTGCGAAGCAGGATGTAGCAAGCCACAGGAAACAGTACCCAGTGTGCCGCATCGTTCCCTACGAAGATTGTCCCCGGAGCAAGGGCACACCCCATGAAGAAGAGCGTGGCTGGCAAACCGCTCTTGACATCGCCAAAGGAGAGTTCACGCCCCACCTTTACCGACAAGTAACCGGCAATAATCGGGAGCAGTAGCTCGAAACTGTCACCGGGCACAACGCCCCTACCCTGCCCAAGGACATCCAACACCCATACAACCACACACAGCAAGGCAGCAACGTATGCTGCCACCTTACTGTACACGATGAAATGGGCGATCTTGTTCATTGTTTTCGTAAGAAGTTCAAGAGTTTTCGCTTCGCTTTTTGGGGAGTTCGGGAGTTTTCGCTTCGCTTTTCTGGAGTTCAGGAGTCAGGAGTGCAGGAGTTCATACAAATGTTTTGCCATGATGAGACTTTCACCCTTCCGTGTCATGCTGAGTGTAACGAAGCATCTCGCAGAGTGCACTGGGTAGAAAGAACTCCTCGGGGAAGCTAAAGTTATGGTGCTAAAGCACGTTCCTTTGGAGAGATAAACCTCTCGTCGTCACAAGCAACGCTTTCATACCGCGTTGCCGTCGCAACCGACGCTAATGCTCCGCGTCGCCCAGCGCAGGATCCTTCCGTCGCTCCGCTTTGTCAGGATGACACGACTGATATTTTCATCTTTCCACTCATTTTATCCTGACTCCTAATTTAATTACAATATATCCTTACCTATGTCGCTACGGCAATACATATCGGTGAAGTGCAGTGCCTGTGCGTTCTTGAACGACATGGCCAGTGCCTCAAGCTGCGTGTCGCCATAAGAGCTTACAGCGATGACACGTCCGCCATTAGTCACCACCTCGCCGTCCTTCACGGTGGTGCCGGCATGGAAGAGGTAGCTGCCCTCCACCTTGTCGAAGCCGGTGATGGGGTAGCCCTTCTTGTAGTCGCCGGGGTAACCACCCGAGACGAGCATCACGCACACGGCCGATCGGGGGTCGAACTCGATGGTGCGCTCGCCGAGGTTGCCTTGGGCCACACCCTCGAAGAGATCCACGATGTCGCTCTTCAAGCGCAGCATCACGCTCTCGGTCTCGGGGTCGCCCATGCGCACGTTGTACTCGATGACCATAGGCTCGCCCTTCACGTTGATGAGGCCGAAGAAGATGAAGCCCTTATAGTCGATGCCCTCGGCAGCGAGCCCCTCTACGGTGGGACGTACGATGCGGTCCTCTACCTTCTGCATCCATGCAGCATCGGCAAAGGGAACGGGTGAGATAGAGCCCATACCGCCGGTATTGAGACCGGTGTCGCCCTCGCCAATGCGCTTGTAGTCCTTGGCCTCGGGCAGGAGCTTGTAGTCCTTGCCATCGGTGAGCACGAATACCGAGCACTCTACGCCGCTGAGAAACTCCTCGATGACCACGCTTGCCGAAGCCGAGCCGAACATGCCGTCCAGCATTTCGCTAAGCTCCTTCTCGGCCTCCTCGATGGTGTCGAGGATGAGCACGCCCTTACCGGCACAGAGGCCATCGGCCTTGAGCACGTAGGGAGCCTCCAGGGTGCGGAGGAAGGCGATACCTTCAGCCAAGGTCTCCTGAGTGAAGGTCTGATAGCGGGCGGTGGAGATACCATGGCGCATCATGAAGGCCTTGGCAAAGTCTTTGCTTCCCTCAAGGGTCGCACCCGCCTTGGAGGGACCAATGACGGGAATGCCCTTCAGCTGCTCATCGTTGCGGAAGAAGTCATACACACCCTTCACCAACGGATCCTCGGGACCTACGACAACCATGTTGACGCCATTCCCGAGCACGAAGGCCTTGATGCCTTCGAAATCGGTTGCCGAGAGCGCTACGTTTTCACCTACCTCGCGTGTACCGGCGTTACCGGGAGCGATATACAACTTCTCTACTTTCGGACTCTGGCTGATCTTCCAAGCCAGGGCATGTTCACGTCCGCCACTGCCTAATAACAATATTCTCATAGTCTTTATTATCAATCACTTTTTATTCTCCTTATTATATTCAGCCACCTCAGCGATGCGCTTGGGGATGTCGGTATTGTCCATCTGCCCGGTGAAGCGCTCGGCTCCGTTGCCCACGGCAAACACGGGGACATAAGCAGCCGTATGGCTTCCCACGGGCCAACTGACCATAGCGATATTATCAAGAATCTTCACCGCCAGAGCAGCGATGGGTTCGTCCATATAGTACAAGCTCTTGGCCATGCGCACATCTTTATTGTTGGCTATAGAACGCTGATACTCATCGTACAGAGCCTGTTCTTCAGATGCACTGAGAGAGACAGTGTCCCAAAAGCCGAAGTTCTCTTTCAACGCTTCACGCATCTGATCCCACGTCACCTTATCCTTGGTCTCGTGACGCATCCGATTAACCAAACGGGAGAACCCTACATGGCTGACCTTCTGTGCATACAATGCCGGAAAATTCAGCGCATAACGCCCGTTGCCGAGGGTAAGTCCGCCCGTCTCATGGTCAGCCGTAACCACTATCAAGGTCTCTTTGGGGTGTTGCAGATAGAATTCATAGGCAATCTGGATGGCCTTGTCAAAGTCGAGAACCTCATGAAATACGGTAGCGGCATCATTGGCATGAGCGGCATAATCAATCTTACCGCCCTCGACCATGAGGAAGAAGCCCTTTTTATTGTCAAGCACCTCAATGGCAGCCGTGGTTATCTCGGCCAAGGAGAGGTCATCCTCAGTAGCATCAATGGCATAAGGCAATGTCTTTTCTACTGCATCCTTCTCTTGAATGAGAATAATCTTATTGCCGCGGTGCCCCTTCTGGAACTTGTCATAGCCACGTATTATCCGATAGTCAGCCTCTTTTGCCACATCATATAACTGTGGAGCATCCTTGTCAGCCGCATTCACATTCTCCTCGAAGTCGCCACCACCAAAGAAGTTGTAGCCCGACTGTGCCAGTTGCAGACCTATTTCGTAATAGTCGTTACGACTGGCCTGATGGGCATAGAATGCCGCAGGCGTAGCATGATTGAGCGTCACACTAGTAGCAATACCGACCCGCTTTCCTTGCTCCTTTGCTAATGCAGCTATACTGTTCAATTTAGCCACTTGATTGACTGCAAGGCCTATCGTACCATTCAATGTTTTCTCTCCACAAGCAAGTGCCGTACCACCTGCAGCCGAGTCGGTGACATCACTATTGGCTGAGTAAGCAGTGGCCAAACCCGTATAAGGAAACCCAGTGAAGCACAACGGAGCCACCCCTTGCGCCGCACCTTTCTGACCGAGGAAGCACTGGGCTCCCATTATATGGTTCAGGCTCATACCATCACCGATAAAGTAGAATACATACTTAGGTGCTTTGGCTACAATCGTCAGACAGAAACATGCAAGCAACAGCATGACTGACAGGAATCTCTTTTGTTTCATAATGGTATCATTTAAAGTCGTGAATTCATACCGATATCTGCAACAGACTTTAATACGCCGTTGCCTTCAAGTTGAGGCCCGTAGTCTCTTCGAGGTTAAACAGCAGATTCATGTTGTGCACCGCCTGTCCGCTGGTACCCTTCAGCAAGTTGTCGATGCACGAGGTGATGAGTAGCATGTCGCCGTGCTTCTCCAGATGTATCAAGCACTTGTTGGTATTGATTACCTGCTTCAGGTCGATGTTGTCCGGTGTCACGTGTGTGAACGAGTCCTTGGCATAGTAGTCGGTATACAACTGTGTGAGTTCCTCTACGGCCACCTTGTTCTTCACCATGATGGTGCAGAAGATGCCACGGGTGAAGTTGCCGCGGTAGGGCACAAAATGGATGTTCGCCTTGAAACTGTTCTGCAACTGCTCCAACGACTCGCGTATCTCGGGCAAGTGCTGATGCACGAAGGGCTTGTAGATGCTCACATTGTCGTTGCGCCAGCTGAAGGTGGTCTGCGACGAGGCCTTGTGCCCCGTGCCCGTACTGCCGATGATGGCATGAACGTAGATGTCATCCGCCAGCATGAGGTTCTTGGCCAAGGGAAGCAGACCTAACGTGATGCAGGTGGCAAAGTTACCGGGGTTGGCCACGAAACGGCTCTTGCAGATGGCACGGCGGTTCAGCTCGGGCAAGCCGTAGATAAACTCCTTGTCGTTGCCCTTGAGGCGATAGTTGCGCGAGAAGTCTATGACTTTCAGTCGTTCGGGCAGCTCGTGCGTCTCCATAAACTGACGGCTCTCCTCGGCAGTAGTGATGAGGAAGAGCAGGTCTATCTTGTCCAATTCCGGCTCTTCGGAAAACCCCAAGTCCGTCTCGCCATAGAGTCCGCGGTGTACCTCGTGAATCTTCTGCCCGCCATTGCCTCGGCCCGTGATGAACATGAGCTGCACGTCGGGATGGTTGAGCAGCAAGCGGATAAGCTCGCCTCCGGTAAATCCGGCACCTTCAATAATTCCAGTCTTTATCATAGTACGTTCAATGTTGCTTCTTAAATAAATAATCCTATGGCGTCATCCTGAGTGAAACGAAGAAACGTGTTCACCGCCCGGAGGGCTAAAGGCAATCTCGCAAACATGTCTGACCAAGTTCCAGCGTGGGATCCTTCCGCCGCTTCGCTTTGTCAGGATGACACATAACACTCGGAACAACACCTATGCGCTCCAACTCCAGCAGTAAATCCTGTTTCGTATACCCCTCCTTTATAATAAGGAGTATGGTATCATCGCCCGCCACCGTCCCCAGCACCGACTCGAAGCCGCATCGGTCGATGTCCTTGGCAATGCCTCGTGCATAACCCGTACGGGTCTTGACAACGGCGATGTTGCCCGAAAAGTCTATCGACACCACTCCCCCACTCATCTGCACACCATAGGGAATCTCAGCATTGGGATGCAACGGACTGTCGGGAAGCAGGTAGATGCACTCACCGCCTGCTACCACCTCCTTGGTTACCTCCATCTCCTTGAGGTCGCGCGAGAGGGTAGCCTGCGTACATTCATAGCCGAGCGCAAGCAACTGCTTCAGCAGTTCGTCCTGACTGCTTATGCGCTGCCCTGCGATGATAACGCGTATGGCACTGAGTCGGCTATATTTATTTTTCATCTTATTACGCCTCCTCCGAAGAGTTCGACATAAGGTATGCCTTGATGAAACCGTCAATCTTACCGTCCATCACGCCGCCCACGTCCGAGGTCTGGTGTCCTGTGCGGTGGTCCTTCACACGACGGTCATCGAAGACGTAGCTGCGTATCTGCGAACCCCACTCTATCTTCTTCTTTCCGGCCTCCACCTTGGCCTGCTCCTCCATGCGGTGCTGCAGCTCGCGGTCGTAGAGCTGTGAGCGGAGCAGGCGCAGGGCGTTCTCCTTGTTCTTGGGTTGGTCGCGAGTCTCGGTATTATCAATCATGATTTCCTCCTGCACACCGGTATAAGGGTCGGTATATTGATAGCGGAGGCGTACACCCGACTCCACCTTGTTCACGTTCTGACCACCGGCACCACCGCTTCGGAAGGTATCCCATGAGAGCAGGGCGGGGTTGATTTCGATTTCTATACTGTCGTCAATGAGCGGAGTCACGAACACCGAAGCGAACGAGGTCATGCGCTTGCCTTGTGCATTATAGGGCGATACGCGCACGAGACGGTGCACGCCGTTCTCACTCTTCAAGTAACCATAGGCAAAGGGACCTTCGAGCTCCATCGTCACCGTCTTGATACCCGCCTCATCGCCATCCTGCAAGGTCGAGATACGGAGGTTATAACCATTCGTCTCGGCCCAGCGCATATACATACGCATCAGCATCGAAGCCCAGTCCTGCGCCTCGGTACCACCGGCACCGGCATTGATCTTGAGCACGCAGTCCATATTGTCGGCCTCCTCGCGAAGCATGTTCTTCAGTTCCAGTTCCTCGATAGCCTCGAGTGCAGCAGCGTAGGCATCATCCAGCTCGGTTTCGGTGATGAGTTCGTCCTTGCAGAACTCGAAGGCTACCTCCACCTCATCGGCAAGGCTCTTCACCTTCTTGTAGCCGTCAATCCATGCCTGCAGCTCCTTTACCTTCTTCATCTGCGCCTCGGCCTTCTTGGCATCGTCCCAGAATCCCGGCACCTGCGTGCGCAGCTGCTCCTCCTCCACCTGTATCTGCTTGTCCTCGATAGCCAGATAGCGGTTCAGCGCCTCCGTACGCTCCTTAATATCTTTCAGTTGGTCAAGTGTAATCATTTAAATTTTTGAGTTCTTGAGTTTTTTAATTTTAAGATACAAAGGTAGTGCAAGGCGAGTGAAATATCAAATTTATTTGAACAATTGTTCCTGCCAGAGTTTCCCAATAACCATTAACAGTCAATACTGCATTCCGATGAAATGGGCGATTCTACCTATTTGTTAGGTTACAAAAGTTCATAAATCGGTTGGCTTTGGCGAGAGATTTGGGTTTTGCAAAAACTTTTTCACTCCAATGAAAAATTATTTTCAACAAAGCGAAAAAGTAATTTGGATATACCCAAACTACAGTCTGGGTAAAGGGATACTACAGTTTGGACGAAGCCAAACTGCACAAACTCTATACACGAGAATCCCTCTTGGCAAACGAGTTTGCCTGCCAATAATATAAAGGCTGTGCATTAAGATGGTTCGCTTGCTCGGCAGAGTTCAAAATAAATTGGGCTCCACTCTCGCTACGCAGTGCCAAAGCCTACCGATTTATGAACTTTTTCCACTTGTAGGTTGAATATGTACCGTGCCAGGCCAAAAACAAAACTTGTTTACACGCCTAAAAGCGGCATTTACCATGCCTCACCCTACTTTCTGGGGTAGTCGATGGTATAGTGCAGTCCGCGACTCTCTTTGCGTTCCATGGCTTGACGGGTGATGAGGTAACCCACGTTAATCATGTTGCGCAGCTCGCACAGTTCGCGAGTGGCCTTGCTGCGCTTGAAGAGGGCCTCGGTCTCTTCGTAGAGGATGTCGAGGCGGTTCCAGGCGCGTTTCAGACGGGTATTGCTGCGCACGATACCTACGTAGGCCTCCATGATTTGGTTCACCTCCTTCATGCTCTGCGTGATGAGCACGCGCTCCTCGGTCGTGATGGTACCCTCGTCGTTCCACTCGGGGATGTCCTCGTTGTAGTCGTAGCGTTCAATGACGCTCAAGGCATGTCTGGCCGCCGCATCGGCATAGACGATGGCTTCGAGGAGCGAGTTGGAGGCGAGGCGGTTGCCACCGTGCAGACCGGTGCATGAGCACTCTCCGATGGCGTAGAGACGGCGTATGCTACTCTGCCCGTCAAGGTCCACGGTGATGCCGCCACAGAGGTAGTGGGCGGCAGGGGCCACAGGGATATAGTCTTTGGTGATGTCGACACCGATGGAAAGGCACTTTTTGTAGATATTGGGGAAGTGTGCCTTGGTCTCCTCGGGGTCTTTGTGAGTAACGTCGAGGTATACGTGCTCGTCGCCACGGGTCTTCATCTCATTGTCGATGGCACGGGCCACGATGTCGCGCGGAGCAAGCGAGAGTCGCGGGTCATACTTATGCATGAACTCCTTGCCGTCCTTGGTGCGCAGTACACCTCCATAGCCGCGCATAGCCTCGGTGATGAGGTAGGCGGGACGACTGCCGGGGCAGAACAGTGCCGTGGGGTGAAACTGGATGAACTCCATGTCCTTGACCGCTCCCTTGGCACGATACACCATGGCAATGCCATCGCCGGTAGCCACGAGCGGATTGGTAGTCTGGCGATACACGGCCTCGCAGCCTCCCGTAGCCATTACAGTAACCTTGGAGAGGAAGGTATCGACCACGCCCGTCTCCTCATTGAGCACGTAAGCTCCATAGCAGCGGATGCCCGAGGTATGGCGCGTGACGATGATGCCCATGTGGTGCTGGGTGATGATCTCCACAGCAAAATGATTGGTAAAGATGTCGATATTGGGATGTGCCTTCACGGCTTCGATGAGCGAGGTCTGTATCTCGGCACCCGTGTTATCCTTGTGATGCAGGATGCGGAATTCCGAGTGGCCGCCCTCCTTATGCAGGTCAAAGTCACCCTCAGCATTCTTATCAAAGTCGACACCCCAGCGGATGAGTTCCTGAATCTGTGCGGGGCCTCCCTTGACCACCTTCTCCACGGCAGCAGGGTCGCTGATATAGTCGCCGGCAATCATGGTGTCTTCAATATGCTTCTCAAAATTATCTACCTTGAGGTTAGTCACCGAGGCGATACCGCCCTGTGCATAATAGGTGTTGGCCTCTTCAAGACCTGCCTTGCAGATGAGGGCTACTCTACCCTTATGCGCCACCTTGAGCGCAAAACTCATACCGGCCAGTCCTGAGCCAATAACGAGGAAGTCGTATTTGTGTAACATAGCGATGTTGGTAAATACTTTTAATGGATGCAAAGATAAGTAAAAAAACGAGAGTTGTGCTATTATATCGAATAAAAGGTTTATATTTGCACAAAAGTCTAAGTCATGAATATTATACATAACAACTATTGCGTCATCATGGCCGGCGGTATCGGAAGCCGTTTCTGGCCACAGAGCCGAGTGAAACGCCCCAAGCAGTTTGTCGACTTCTTCGGTATGGGGAAGTCGCTCCTGCAACAAACCTACGAGCGCTTTGCCCGTATCATACCGAAAGAGAATATCATCATCTCCACACATTCGGACTACTCTAATCTCGTGCGCGAACAATTGCCCGAGTTGCCTATAGAGCAGATTCTACACGAACCGGCACACAAGGGTACGGCACCGAGCATGGCCTTCGCCGCCTATCACATCCGTACACTCAACCCCGAAGCCAACATCGTCATGGCACCGTCAGACCAGGTGATATTGGACGAAGAGCGCTTTGCCGAGGACATGCGTAACGCACTTGCTCACGTGGCCAAGCACGACTGTTTAGTGACGGTAGGTATCCGCCCCACCCACCCCGAGACACGCTACGGATATATCCAAATAGGCAATGAGGAGGAGGCGGTAGAGGGATTCAGTAAGATTAAGACCTTCACCGAGAAACCCGAATACGAGTTTGCCCGTATCTTTGTGGAGAGCGGCGAATTCTTCTGGAACACGGGACTTTTCATCTGGAACGTGAACACCATTATCACCACCATGACACAATTGCTCCCCGATATGAGTTCCCGTCTGGATGCCATCTTCAAGCAGGAGCCCGACCGCGACAAACGCCGTGCGGCACTATATGAGTGCTACGAGTCGTTCCCCAACATCTCGGTAGACTATGCCGTCATCGAGCGTGCCTCCAACGTATACATGCAGATAGGCACCTTCGGATGGGCCGATATAGGACGATGGGACGATATATACCGCTACTCATGCAAAGATGCCGAAGGTAACGTGGTGCAAGGCGGCAAGGTAGAGTTCTATAATTGTAGCAATAACCTCGTATCGGCAGCACCCGATAAGGTGGTCATCCTCCAGGACCTTGAAGGCTATTTAGTCAATGATACGGATAATGCATTAGTTATCTGCAAGAAAGATGAGGATGATGATTTCAAGAAGTTCCGTACCGGTGTAATGCTCAAGCACGGCGAAGAATATATGTAGATTGAGCCATAAAAAGCATGGATTAACAAAATTTCCATCTTTTTATCGTGCTAATTGAAAAAAGTTGCCTATCTTTGCAGTCATATAGATGACCTGAAGGGTTCCGACATGCACAGTGTCGGGATTCTTTTTTGTTTGACTCAAGCGAAAAGGGGGGATTTGTATTAACAATAAGATAAAAAACAATAAATAAAATAATTAAATAGAAAATACTATGGCTTATATGTCACAAGAGGGCTACGACCAACTGTTAGCCGAACTCAAAAGATTGGAGAGCGTAGAGCGCCCCGAGATTTCACGCCAAATCGCTGAAGCACGCGATAAGGGCGACCTGTCAGAGAATGCTGAATATGATGCAGCAAAAGAGGCACAAGGCATGCTTGAGATGAAGATCAACCAACTGAAGTTGACCATCAGCGAGGCGCGTATCATCGACACCAGCAAACTGAAGACGGATACCGTACAGGTGCTCACTAAGGTAGAACTGAAGAATGTGAAGACTGGCATGAAGATGTGCTACGCCATCGTTCCCGAGAGTGAAGCCAACCTCAAGGCAGGCAAGATTTCGGTGAACACTCCCATTGCACAGGGTCTGCTCGGCAAGAAACCCGGTGAGGTGGCCGACATCAAGACGCCCGGCGGTATGATCAGCCTCGAGGTACTCAGCATTAGCATCGCATGATGTGAGTTTGTAAGTTTTAAGTTCATAAGTTATGGCAAGCATATTCAGCAGAATCGTGGCAGGCGAGATTCCCTGCTACAAGGTGGCCGAGGACGAGAAGTACTTTGCCTTCCTTGACATCAATCCCATGGTGAAGGGACACACCCTCGTGATTCCCAAGCGTGAGGTAGACTATATCTTCGACCTCGAAGATGACGAGTTGGCAGGTTTACACCTCTTCGCCAAGCGTATAGCCAAGGCATTGAAGGCTGCTTTCCCCTGTCAGCGCATCGGCATGGCTGTATTGGGCATGGAGGTTCCCCACACCCACATCCACCTCATCCCCTTGCAGAAGGAGAGCGACATGCTCTTCAGCAACCCCAAGCTCTCGTTCACTCCCGAAGAGTTTGCCGAGATTGCAGTCAAGATACGCGAACAACTGTAATCTCTGTAAGAACATAATAAGGCTACTTCGTGCGCTACCTACGCAACACCAGCACCGACGTCTATTACAACATGGCGTTCGATGAGTATGCCTTGGAGCAGCTGCCGCTCGATGAGCCATTGTTTTACCTTTGGCAAAATCGGCCGGCAGTTATTATTGGCCTCAACCAAAATGCCCATGCTGAGGTAGATATCGAGTATCTCCATCGGCACGACATTGCTCTGGCACGCCGTATCACGGGAGGTGGGGCCGTATACCACGACCTCGGCAACCTCAACTATACCATCGTGGGGCGCAGCTCGGATATCGAGCGCGATTACCCCGAGTATGCCAGCCACATGTTGCATGCCTTGCAGGCGTTGGGCGTGCGGGCCGAGCTCTCGGGACGCAATGACATTCTTGTGGATGGACGCAAAGTATCGGGCTATGCCAAGCGCGTATACAAGGACCGACTCATGGTGCACGGCACGCTGATGTACGATGTAGGCATCGAGCGACTCACCCATGCCCTCACCCCGCCTACCGACAAGCTACAGTCCAAGGGAATAGCCTCGGTGCGTAGTCGTGTAGCCAACCTAAAGGAGTATCTCCCCCATATCACAAGCATCGAAGCACTCAGCCAAGCCTTGGAACGACATCTCTCACGAGAATACCAGGACGAAGCGTTTCTGCTCACCGATGACCAACGTAGCGTCATCATGACTGCCGCACAAAGCAAGTTTGCCACGCCCGACTGGATATACGGGCGCTCACCCAATACCACGGCTACCTATGCACGCCGTCTTCCTTGCGGACATGTAGAGGTGCATCTGCAAATCAAAAAGGGATACATAGAACAGTGTCGCATCGGAGGAGACTTCTTGGGCAACTCACCCATCAATGCCGTCGAAGAATGTCTGCGCGGCTGCTTCTATGAACGCGGAGCACTGCTGCAACGTCTCGCCACCATGGATATGCAGGAATATATGGACAAAACTCCCACCAGCACTTTTGTTAACCTTTTATTCAATTCTTAGTCATACCAATGCGCCGACAAACATTCATCATCATCAAACTCATCCTCTATTATTTCGGTTATCAGTTAGGCTTCAGTGCTGTGGCCATGGTTATCTCACGTTTCATTGCTCCGATGGACATGACCACCATGACCTCTCTGGCCATGGTTGCCTCTACCTTGGTTATGGCCTGGCACTTGATACACTTTGGCTACGTGCGTCCCTCTCGCGACAGGTATAAGGAGGTCAGTCTTCCCGTACTGGGAATTTCTGTAGTGTTTATTTTTGCCGCCATGTATGTGCTCAATCTGCTCATCGAGCAAGCAGGCATCCCCAACACCATGGAAGATACCTTTATAGCCATGAGCCGTAACCCCTTCGGCATCCTCTCCATCGCGCTGTTGGCTCCCATACTCGAAGAGCTACTCTTCCGTGGTGCCATTCAAGGCCAGTTGCAGGAGAGTGGCATGCGTCCATGGACAGCTATCCTCGTATCATCGCTTATCTTCGGTGTGGTACACATGAACCCGGCCCAGATACCCTTCGCCTTTCTTCTCGGCATGATGTTCGGCTGGCTTTACTATCGTACAGGTAGCCTGCTCCCTGGCATCGTGGGGCATGTGCTCAACAATTCCATAGCTTCCATCAATATGCTGCTCTATGGTAATGCCACCATTGAGGAACAGATGCCCAACCCTGCAGAGATGTGGCTATGGGCAGCCGCAGCCACCGCTGTATGCTGCTTTGCTGCAATATGGCTTAACAGAAATATAATAAAATGAGTATGTCTGCCCCTTCTTCTCATCCATTTGCATCATTCCGCTACTGCCCCAAATGCGGTGCACCATTTATAGAGCACAATGCCAAGGCTTCACGCTGTACCGAATGTGGATTTGTATACTACTTCAATCCCAGTGCAGCTACCGTAGCCGTTATCATCAACGACCGGAATGAACTGCTCGTATGCCGTAGAGCCAAAGAGCCGGCCAAGGGTACATTGGATCTTCCTGGAGGCTTTTGCGATATGTATGAGACCGCTGAGGAAGGGGTAGCACGAGAAGTCGCCGAGGAGACTGGAGCCAAGGTTACAAACACACACTTCCTCTTCTCCCTGCCCAATACCTATCTCTACAGCGGATTCCTTGTACACACCATTGACAGTTTCTTTCGTTGTGAATTAGAGGACTATACACAGATACAGGCTCATGATGATGTGGCTGAATGTACCTGGATTCCCGTTGGGCAACTTCGCCCCAAAGAGTTTGGTTTGGACTCTATACGGATGGGGATAGAGCGTCTGCTCAATCTGTTACATTAACTTTATTATGAAAAGAAGCAGGCCCCCCGCTGCTTTGGGGCCTGCTCCGACGTAAGATGTGAGTTGTAAGATTAACTGCAGCGGTCTTTTGAGTTTGTGAGTTTATAAGTTTTTGAGTTTGTAATCTGGATGGCCAAAACTTAAGAACTAAATAACTTAAAACTTACTTTACCTCCCAAGTGTCGTTGGTGAGCAACAGCTCCTCGAAGGTGTGGTAGG
Organism: Bacteroidaceae bacterium; assembly: GCA_017517925.1. GTDB lineage: Bacteria > Bacteroidota > Bacteroidia > Bacteroidales > Bacteroidaceae > UBA1189. Next base: position 20,662 of record JAFWXS010000124.1, read on the forward strand.
GCTTCTTGGCCTTCACCTCTTCAATCTGTGCCTCTACAGATTCGTCGTAGGTAGGAGCCTCCACATCGCGGATAACACCGAGTGCTACGGGGAAGTCGGGACCCTCCATCATGGCGAGCTTGAGCTGCAGGGTGTTGTCTTCGCAGTGGGCGTCGTGTACGAGGATGTCGTCAATGGTCACACCGTTCTCACCAATCTTCACCACCTTGATACCAAAGCCCTCCTGCACGAGGCCGTACTCGTTGTTCTCACCGAACACCATGGGCTGTCCGTGGCGCAGGTAGATGGCGTTCTTGGCACGTCCCTCCTTATTGTAGATGCTGTCGTGGGTACCATCGTTGAAGATGACACAGTTCTGCATGATCTCGCATACCGAGCTACCCTTGTGAGCATGGGCAGCCTTGAGTATCTCTACCGTGCCGGCTGCATCGGTGGCTACGGCGCGGGCAAAGAAGTGACCACGGGCACCGAAGCAGAGCTCGGCAGGGCGGAAGGGGTCCTCTACTGTACCATAGGGGCTCGACTTGCTCACGAAGCCACGGGGGCTGGTGGGCGAATACTGACCCTTGGTGAGACCATAGATGCGGTTGTTGAGCAATATCATGTTGAGGTTGATATTGCGACGATTAGCGTGGATGAAGTGGTTACCACCGATGGCGAGACCGTCACCATCGCCACTCACCTGCCATACCGAGAGTTCGGGATTGGCCACCTTACAACCTGTGGCGATGGCTGCTGCACGACCGTGGATGGTGTTCATGCCATAGGTATTCATATAGTGGGGCAAGCGGCTTGAGCAACCGATACCTGAAATCACGGCAATATTGTGAGGTGCTACGCCAATCTCTGCCATTGCCTTGTGCAGTGAGGCGAGGAAGAAGTGGTCGCCACAGCCCGGGCACCAGCGAGGCTGGCCTTTCTTATAGTCTTGTGCGGTATAACTCATAATTCTTTCTTTATTAAAAACCACGGATTACTCAGATTTCTCGGATTTCCCTTTCAGACTTACTACATCTGTATAATCCGTGTTTTTGATTATTATTACATTATATAACGTTCATAACGCAGAGATGATTCTCCAAAGTTTATTAGCAAAGCAACCTCAGTGTTAGCAACCTTACCATAATTTATTGCTTGTGCCCGATGAATGTCTTCTAACTCCTTTACTGCTTTCAGTTCCACAATTATATCATCAAAACAGATAAAATCAGGAACGAACTGAGTATTTAGTCGTACACCCCGATACGAGACCTCCATGGGTTGTTCGCGTTCATATGGGATATCTCTTGTCTGAAACTCTATCTCCAAGGCATCCTGATAGACCTTTTCCGTGAATCCACATCCAAGATATTGATGCACCGTCATAGCAGCACCAATAATCTGGTATGTTTTTTCTTTATGTAGCAACAAGTCTGTCACGATGCTTTATTTTCTTTAACCACGGATTGCTCAGATTTCTCGGATTTTCCTTTCAGGCTTACTATATCTGTGTAATCCGTGCAATCCGTGGTTTTGATTATTATTACAAGTACTCAATCTGTGACTCGTTCATTAATTCATGAGGGGGGCTAATTGACTCACCAGTGTATTGACCTCGAAGGGCTGGCCCTTTACTTCGTTGTACTGATAAGGTACGAAGCCGTCGACCTTCATACGCAGCCATGCGGCGAGTTGTCCTCCGTTCTGCTCGGCCACTGCTACCTTGGGGTACTTGCGGAGCACCTCGGCGGTGTTGGCAGGCAGGGGGTTGATGTACTTGAAGTGAGCGAGCGCCACCTTCTTGCCAGCGGTGCGCATCTCGTCCATCGCGGCGTGCAGATGTCCGTATGTGCCACCGAAGCCCACGATGAGCAGTTCGGCATCCTCCTTGTCGCCCTCTACCACGAGATCGGGTACGGGGATGGCGTCTACCTTCTGCTGGCGCAGACGAGTCATCAGGTCGTGGTTCTCGGGGTCGGTAGAGATGGCACCTGTCTTGTTGTCCTTCTCCAAGCCTCCGAGGATATGCTGGAATCCCTCGCGACCCGGTACAGCCCAGTAGCGCACACCGTTCTCCTCCTGGCGCTGATAGGGAGTCCATGTGCCACGGAGTTCCTCGGGAACGTAAGGAGGATTGATGGGGGCATACTCGGCCAAGTTGGGCAAGCGGAAAGCACCCGAACCGTTGGCGATGAAGGCATCGGTGAGCAGCACCACAGGAGTCATGTGCTCCAGAGCAATCTTAGAGGCCATATAAGCGGCATCGAAGCAGTCGGTGGGCGAGGTAGCGGCAATCACCGGCATGGGTGACTCACCGTTACGGCCGAAGAGCACCTGCAGGAGGTCGGTCTGCTCCGACTTGGTGGGCAGTCCCGTTGCAGGGCCACCACGTTGTACGTCGAGCACCACGAGCGGGAGTTCCATGATCACCGCGAGGTTCATCGCCTCAGACTTGAGGCAGATACCGGGGCCCGAGGTTGATGTCACGGCCAAAGCGCCAGCAAACGATGCGCCTACTGCCGATGCACAGCCCGCAATCTCATCCTCACACTGCACGGTGGTAACACCGAGCGACTTGTGCTTGGAGAGTTCGTGCAACACGTCCGTGGCAGGAGTGATGGGGTATGAGCCGAGATAGAGTTTCAAGCCAGCCTTCTCAGCAGCAGCGATGAAGCCATAGGCCGTAGCCTTGTTGCCTGTGATGTCCATATAGCGGCCGGGCACCTTGTGCTTGGTCTCTACGCGGTATACGTTGGTTGCCGAACTATGCGTGTTGTGACCATAGTCGTAGCCAGCCTGGATGACCTTGATGTTAGCCTCGGCGATGGCAGGCTTCTTGGCAAACTTCTCGCGCAGGTAGTTGAACGCCACGTTCAGGTCGCGGTCGAAGAGCCAGCACACGAGTCCGAGGGCAAACATGTTGCGGCACTTGAGCACAGCCTTGGGCTCCATGCCACTATCGGCAAGGCAGTCCTTGACCATCTGTGTGATGGGGCACGCGATGACGCGGTCGGCATCGATACCCATCTCAGCCAAAGGATCCTCGGTCTCGAAGGCCGCCTTCTTCAGGTCGCCAGGGCCGAACGAGTCGGTGTCGATAACGATGGTGGCATCTGACTTGGCATAGCGGTACTGTGTCTTCAGCGCAGCGGCATTCATCGCCACCAGCACGTCGCACAGGTCACCGGGTGTATAGACACGCTCGGCGCCGATATGTACTTGGAATCCCGATACGCCCGTAAGGCTACCTTGCGGGGCGCGGATATCTGCTGGGTAGTCGGGGAAGGTACAGATGTCGTTACCCACGGTAGCCGAGATGGTAGAGAAGATGTTTCCTGCCAACTGCATACCGTCGCCCGAGTCGCCCGAGAAGCGCACGATAACCTCGTCACGCTCCTTAACAATCAGTTGTTCGCTCATTTTGTTATTGTATTTACAATCTTTACCGTATTATTGTATTTTGGTTGGCAAATTTCGGTAAAAATACCGAATAATAAAACACATTGGGCAGATTATTTTGCACCAATGTCAAAATCGGAGAGACTGGTAGGGAGTTTTGCCTGCACGGGTTCGAAAGAGACCTCTCCGCGCTAACTACCGAGGAGCACCTCGTTAGTTAGTGAGGAGTGGCTCGCTAATTAGCGAGCCGTGGCGCGGTAGTTAGCGCGGGAACATGTGAAGAGACTCACTAACCCCGTACATATAGGATTTTAAGTAGCCCTATAGGAATCACCTCATTCTTTAGTCCGTCTTCTTTTACTCAAGGCGAGAGTAAACCGATTCCCATTCCCTTCTGTGGGGGAACAGATAGTATACTTGCCGTGAAGATAGAGTACCTCCCAAGGGAACATCTTACGCATCGTCTCCTTCAGCGCTACGACAATGGGATGGTTGGGGTCTTCTTCCCTCTGTTTGCCCCTCCCACGGGTGAATATCACGTCGCAATCTTCGAAATGGCCATCGGGTGTCAGCGAGACGTTGCTCACATGTACAATGACAAGCACTGTATCGAGTTCGGGGAACTGGTCATATGGGAACGTGTTGATAATCTCCCGACCAGCCTTTGAGAGCCCGGCCTCACTGATACTCCATCCCTCCACCACTTTTTTGTTGAACCAATGCTCTTGGTGAGTGATTCGGCCATTCTTGATGGTTACCACCAGTTCCTCCTCGTGGTTGCGAAGGTATCCGCCGTGGACGTATGTGACGAGTTCGCCCCTACCGATAATCAGTTTCTCGCGGCTGAACCACCCTGCGAGGATGCCATGCTCGGTATAGCACTCTTCCAGCACAGCCTTCAAGGTATCGGCATCGAACACCAATTCATAGGATTCTCTCTTATGTTCGTTCCACATGTCCACAACCACCTTCTTCAGATAGAGACAACTATCCACTATCTCCCAATATCCGACGAAGCCATCCCAATTGCCGGTACTACAACTCCTATCCTTGGCATTGGGAAGGATTTTATCAACTCGATTGGATATCAAAGTATCGTTATGCAGAGGAGATGCCAAGAGCCTCCACTCCTCCCCGTTTATCACAACACGGTCTGCCGCCTGTCCCGTAGCGCGAGCCATCAAGGGGGACAACACTAAAAGTAAACAACAAGCATAGCGGGCGAATGAAAGTTTCTGCATGACAATGTATTCTGCTGATTATTAACGATGCAAATATAGATATTTTTCCAATCCATAGCAAATCAAATAAGAAAACTTTGCATTTTCGCCCGCCTTGCACTAACTTCGCGGAAGATATGGGAAAGTTTACAAGAAATATTAAAGAGGTATATTCGGCTTGGCGATTGCTCCGATGGATATGGGGCGCTTCGCGTGGAGTGCGGGGACGCATACTGCTGTGTACACTTATAGGCTGCATCTCGGTGGCCTGCTCGCTGGTGTTCGTGCTCTTCAGCAAGAACGCCATTGACATCGCCACGGGAGTGCAAGAAGGTACGCTCATGCTCTATGGCGTAGGCATGGCGTGCCTGATACTCTTCGAAATCGGGCTGCACGCTTTGGATAACTGGGTGGCCAACCGTCTCGACGTGGAGATGCGCAACCGATTCCGCTCACGCTTCTTCAACCTATTGCTACAGAGCGAGTGGCAAGGCAAGGAGCGTTACCACTCGGGCGATGTACTCAACCGCATGGTGCAGGACCTCGGTTCCGTGGTGTCGGTCATCACCACCACCCTACCCTTTGCCCTAATCACGGTGATACAACTCGTGGCCTCGTTCTGCCTGCTCTACTCGATGGACCACACGCTGGCCATCGTGTTGGTATTGATACTGCCCTTCTTCTCTCTGCTCAGCCGCTTCTATGTGAGTCGCATGCGCAGCATGACAAAGGCCGTGCGCGAGAGCGAGAGCCGCATACACGAGGTGATGCAGGAGAGCCTGCAACATAAGACCATCGTGAAGACCCTGGAACAGAGTTCGGGTATGATGAGCCGCTTGGCACGATGGCAGGAGCAGTTGTTTGGCGAGGTCGTGCAGCGCACCCGATTCAGCGTGCTCTCGCGCGGACTCGTGTCGATGGGTTTCTCGGCAGGCTACCTCACGGCCTTCCTCTGGGGCGTGTTCAGCATACAAGGCGGTGCCATCACCTTTGGTGTGATGACGGCCTTCCTCCAACTCGTGGGCCGCATACAGCGTCCGTTGGCCGACTTAGCGCGCATGATACCCACCCTCGTGAGTGCACTCACCTCGACCGAGCGACTGATGGAACTGGAGGAACTGCCCGTAGAGTCTGATGGGAACCCCGTACGAATGGATGGTGTGGCTGGTGTACGCTTCACCGACGTATCATTCCAATATGCCGATGGCGATGAGGAGGTGATATCACACCTCGATGAGGACTTTACACCCGGTTCGATGACTGCCGTACTGGGCGAGACAGGAGCCGGAAAGACCACCCTCATCCGCCTCATCCTCTCACTCGTACACCCCACGGCTGGACGTGTGACGATATACGATGCCGAGCGCGAAATGGAGGTCTCTCCGCAAACACGCATCAACCTCGTCTATGTGCCGCAGGGCAACACTCTCTTCAGTGGCACTATCCGTGACAACCTCCTATTGGGCCGTCCCGACGCCACGGACGAACAGTTGTGGGAAGTGCTACGTGTGGCATGTGCCGAGTTTGTGCTCTCGCTCCCCGATGGACTAAATACGAAGTGTGGCGAACAGGGCGGAGGTCTCAGCGAGGGACAGGCTCAACGCATCGCCATAGCCCGTTCGCTCCTGCGCCCCGGATCGGTTCTGCTATTTGATGAAGCCACCTCGGCCCTTGACCCCGAGACGGAACGCCGCCTACTCGAACGCCTGGCCGACGCAAGGGATGGGCGTACGGTCATCTTCATCACGCACCGCCCCTCGGTACTGGAGTATTGCGATAGGGTGTTGCGAGTGTGAACGTTTTGACAGTTATACGTGTTGAATGTATATATAATAAATGGAGGAATTAGCCATGACAACCAACAATCACGAAGCCTGGACCGAAGTGTTCTCTGGCGCAGCATTTGAGGCTGAGGTGAAGCGCGCCCTACTCGAAGCGAACGGTATACGCAGCATTGTCGAGGACCATACGATGTCGGCCATTACCTCAACTTATTTGGGCTTAGGAGGCGACGTGCGTATCCTCGTGTCTCCGGCTGACGCGGAGGCGGCGATGCGGGTGATGGAGCATAAAGATTAGGAAAGAATCAACTCTTTCCTCGTACGTGTCATTCTGAACGTAGTGAATTTACTGTCAGCGACACGCTGTCAAGATACAGCGTGCCCGGTCGGTCGGCGGTGATGACGAGACGGGCATTCCGGGCATCTTCATCAGCAGTGAAGGTGACGGTATACTTCTTCCACCGTTTCTTTATCTTGCCTTTTACGGTGACCTTGGCATACCATGTGGCATCGGCCGACTTGCTCTGCAGACCTATCTGGAGGGGGCCTTTGTATCGCTTGTCGGCGCGTGCCCTAAAGGTGAGGGTATATGTACTCCCCTTTACCACCTCGATGCCGTGAATGCCTACGTTGGCGATGGCTGCCGGTGCTGTGGCTGTGGCTTCGGTGATGCTCCATCGGAGGGCTCTCTCCAGACTTTCGTCGAGTAGGTTTTCTGTGGTAATCTCCATCTTTGATGCGGCTCCCTTGCTGTTGGCAGGTATCCACCCGGGGATGATGCCCTCGGGCAGGCGGCCTCCGAAGAGTTCGCCCTCGCCATTGGGACCGAAGCGACGGTTGCGTATGGGCTTGGCCTCCTCTTCAAACGAGGGGTTCTTGAGGAGTTCGGTCTGTGCATGTGCTGCTATGTTGCAAAGACAGAATAGAATAATAGGTAGGAGATACTTCTTCATGTCGTAATAAGGCTTAATTGAAACTATACTCTATACCCTCTTGACTCTTGATATAGTTGATTAGTTTATTTTGCACAGAAACTTTCATCGTTTTTGACCTCAGATGGGCTTGGCATTGACCGTCACCATCCTTAATCTGGATGTACAGTTCAGTCTTTCCGGGCGACTCCTTGATCATGGTAGTGAGGTCGTCGGCTATCTCCTCGGTGAGGACATCTGACAGTATGGTGATGGTGATGGACTGCAACAGGCTGTCCTTTATATCGGGCAACAGCTCTACAGCACCTACCTTCAGTTCGTAGGTGTCGGGGCCATACTTGCGGGGTGCCGTGCGTCCCTTTATATAAAGGAAGTAACCCTCCTTCATATAGTTGTTGAAGCGCATCCAGTCATCGCCAAAGAGAGCTATCTCATAGGTGCCGGTAAAGTCCTCGAGCTTGGTGATGCCGAAGGGCTTGTTGTTCTTGGTGAATCCGCTGCGTGTGCCGGTGACCACGCCGCCGAGCGTGACATCGCGCTCCTCCTTCTTATCGATTACCTCCTGCATATCAGCAAGGTGTACCGAGCAGACGTCCTCGAGGATGATGCGGTACTCGTCGAGCGGGTGGGCCGAGAGGTAAATGCCCACGAGGTCGCGCTCCTTGTTGAGGCGCTCAATGGTAGACCACGCCTGTACGTTCTCGGGCACCTTGGGCTGTGCTATGGCATCGGACATGCTGTCCATCCCGAAGAGCGAGTTCATGGCTTGGGCACGCTCGGTCTGCACCAAGGAGCCGTAGCGGATGAGGATGTCGAGGAATCCCTCTTTCTTGGCATTCTCGGCAAAGTAGTCCTCGCGCTTCATCTCGGTGAAGCAGTCGAAGCCTCCCGAGAGTGCCAGACACTCGAGGTTCTTGCGGTTGCAGGCCTGCAGGTTGACACGCTCCACAAAGTCATAGATGCTCTTGTAGAGTCCGTTGGCCTCACGCTCCCGGATGATGGCCTCCACGGCACCTTCACCCACACCCTTCACACCGCCGAGGCCGAAGCGGATGTCGCCCTTGGCGTTGACAGAGAACTTCATGTAACTCTCGTTCACGTCGGGGCCCAGTACATTGATGCCCATGGCCTTACACTCGTCCATGAGTTTGGTGATTTCGTCGATGCGCGAGAGGTTGCGCGAGAGGTTGGCCGCCATGTACTGAGGCGGATAGTTGGCCTTGAGGTAGGCAGTCTGGTAGGCTACCCACGAGTAGCAGGTGGCGTGACTCTTGTTAAAGGCGTAGGAGGCAAACTTCTCCCAGTCGGCCCAGATCTTGTCGAGCACCTTCGGGTCGTGACCGTTCTTCTTTCCGCCCTCGATGAACTTGGGCTTCATCTTGTCTACGATGTCCTTCTTCTTCTTACCCATGGCCTTACGCAATGCATCGGACTCACCACGGGTGAAGTCGGCCAGCTGGCGCGAGAGGAGCATCACCTGCTCCTGATACACGGTGATGCCGTAGGTATCCTTGAGATACTTCTCCATGCAGGGGATATCGTACTCGATGGGCTTGCGGCCATGCTTACGGGCAATGAAGTCGGGGATATAGTCCATGGGGCCGGGGCGGTAGAGGGCGTTCATGGCGATGAGGTCCTCGAAGGTCGAGGGTTGCAGCTCGCGCAGGTACTTCTGCATACCGGGCGACTCGAACTGGAATGTGCCGATGGTCTTTCCCTCGCAGTAGAGTTGGTAGGTCTTGGGGTCCTCGATGGAGACGCTGTCAATATCGACCTCTATGCCGAGGCTTTGCTTGATGTTTGCCACCGCTTCCTTGATGATGGAGAGGGTCTTCAGTCCGAGGAAGTCCATCTTGATGAGGCCAGTGTCCTCAATCACGCTACCTTCGTACTGGGTCACTAAGAGTTTCTCGCCTGTCTCCTTGTCGTCGGCGGTGCTCACGGGCACATGGTCGGTGATGTCGTCGCGGCAGATGATGGTACCGCAGGCATGTACGCCCGTGCCACGCACGTTGCCTTCGAGCATCTTGGCATACTTGATGGTATCGCGCAGTATGGGGTCGGGCGATGTCTCTGCTTCTTGCAGTTCGGGGATGGCCTCGATGGCATTGGCGAGGTTGAGCTTCTTGTCGGGCAGCTTGTCGGGGATGAGCTTGCAGAGGTAGTTGGCGCGGTCGAGCGGTAGCTTTTGTACGCGGGCCACATCTTTCAAGGCCATCTTGGTGGCCATGGTGCCGTAGGTGATGATGTGGGCCACCTTCTCGGCACCGTACTTCTCGGTCACCCAGCGCAACACCTCGCCACGGCCGTCATCGTCGAAGTCAACGTCAATATCGGGGAGTGAGATACGGTCGGGGTTGAGGAAACGCTCAAACAGCAGGTCATACTTGATGGGGTCGATACGCGTGATTTCCAAGCAGTAGGCTACGGCCGAGCCGGCTGCCGAGCCACGGCCCGGACCTACCGATACACCTAACAGGTTGCGTGCGGCCCAGATGAAGTCCTGCACGATGAGGAAGTAACCCGGGAAACCCATCGTCTTCATGATGTGCAGCTCGAAGTTGAGGCGGTCCTCAATCTCGGGTGTCATGTCGGGGTAGTATTTCTTGGCACCGTCCATGGTGAGTTTCTTCAAGTAGTCGGCCTCCAATTTGATGCGGTACAGTTTGTCGTAGCCACCGAGCTTCTCAATCTTGGCCTCGGCATCGGCTTGGCTGAGCACTACGTTGCCCTTCTCGTCTTGAGTAAACTCATTGAAGAGGTCCTCGTGGGTGTACTTCTGTCGGTAGCCCTCCTCGGTGCCGAAGTCCTCGGGAATCTCGAAGTTAGGCATGATGGGCGCATTGTCGATGGAGTAGAACTCCACTTGGTCGCATATCTTCACCGTGTTGGCCAATGCCTCGGGCACGTAGCCGAAGATGGCGTTCATCTCGGCCGTGGTCTTCATCCACTCCTGCTTGGAGTAGAGCATGCGTTGCGGGTCATCGAGGTCCTTACCCGTGGAGAGGCAGATGAGGCGGTCGTGGGCCTCGGCATGCTCCTCGTTCACGAAGTGCACGTCGTTGGTACATACTAACCCTACACCATATTTCTTGCTGTATTCGATGAGCTTCTCGTTCACCTTCACCTGCAGCTCGTATGCTTCATGATTGGCACGGGCCACGGTAGCCTTGTGCAGCTGTAGCTCTAAGTAGTAGTCATCACCGAAGATGCTCTTGTACCACTGTATGGCCTCCTCGGCCTCGGGATATTGTCCATTCTTGATTCTTCGGGGCACCTCGCCACCCAAGCAGGCTGAGCATACGATAAGGCCCTCCTTGTACTTCTCCAACTCCACGCGATCGGTACGGGGACGGTTGTAGAAGCCCTCGGTCCACGCCTTCGATACCAATTTGATGAGGTTGTGGTAACCCTTTGCGTTCTTGGCCAGCACTACGAGGTGGTAGTTGGCACCGTCAAGCTCCTTGCCCTCTTTCTGGGTGAGACGGCGCGGTGCCACATACATCTCGCATCCGATGATGGGCTTGAAGCGTTTGGCTTCCAGCTCCTTCATCTTGGCCTTACACTCGGCAATGGCAGCAGCAGGGTCTTCACACTCCTCCTTGCCGCCCTCAATAGCCTTGATGCGCTTCTTCAAGTCCTTGATTTCACCGTTGATGCCTCCATTCTTTTTGTTGACATAGTTGGTAAATTCCTTGATTGCCATCATGTTGCCGTGGTCGGTGATGGCAATGCCGCGCATACCGTCGGCAATAGCCTTGTCGACTAACTTGGGCACACTTGCTTGTCCGTCAAGTATCGAATATTGGGTATGTACGTGTAAGTGAACGAAGTCTTCCATAATGTTGGCAAAATTAGTGCAAGGCGAGCGAAAAAGCAAGTTTCAACGAGTGAAGGTGATGGAAAAGTTTACTTTTCTATTGCTGAACGAGGCAGAAACTCAACAAAGTTAAGTTTACTTGCATTTTTCCGAGCCGCAGCCTAATCGCAAGGCTTGCAAGGCAAGCGTTAAAGATACTACAAGCCGAGAGGAGAACAAAATAAATCCGTTTATTTTTTATCCCGAGGCGTAGTGTGTCTCTAACGAAAGAATATCATGAAAAAAACTTTTCGGTAATTTTATTGGCGCCGGAGCAATTTTCTTCTATCATTTATTGTTTGTTAACATTTATTACATTACCTTTGCCCTTGCCATCCCGTAGGATTGAGTGCAATCTGCAAGGGAGGGACACTTAATGTTTATTAAGGGTGTTATTGAATTATTTTCTATATTCAAATCCCGCAAATTTGTAATGCAGTGAAGACAATGGCAGTAGCGCTGCACTTGTTTGAATTATCACCCTGTGGACTTGCACATAGGGAGTATGGTATCAATACGATGTGGACTATTGTCTTATCCGCAGCAAGGCAATGAGAGAGTCAGAATATAGGATGAGACGATATGTTCCTGCACCCTATTTTTTTATTTGTAAAGGCCGAACGTGGGAACAGGGAGGCAAGGAGAATTTATTATTATGAAAAAGATTCTTTATTTTGTGGGCATAGCCCTGTTCGCTGTTTCATGTACTACAGTTACCAAAACCGCCAAGACATTGGACGCACCGGCATCATTGCTGTCAGCTACCGTTGCTGACTTGGAGATTTCTCCTGAGCGCGTATCATTTACTTATGAGCCCAGAACATCAGTTGTACGCGGAGGTATGGAAAATGTGAAGCAGGATGCTATTCAACAGCTTTTGGAAAGAGAAGGCAACAACGCAGACTTGCTCGTTGACCCACAATTTACCATCACCAGCACACGTTTCCTGGCTTTCAATAAGATTGCCGAGGTTACCGTAAGTGGTCACCCCGCCAAGTATAAGAATTTCCATTCTTTGAATGATTCTGTTTGGTGCAACCGTACTTTCCGTTACTACTACAAAGATGATTCAAAACGAGGCGGTGGTCTTTTGAACAATCTCTTTGGCAAATAATCTCTGCGTATGAAAATCAAGTTTGGCATTTTAGCCTTGTCTGTCACGCTATTGGCTTCGTGCGATACCGTGATGAAGACAGCTCATACGGCAGATGTCAACACGTCGGTAGTGAGCGCGACAGTAGCCGACATCGTACCGGCTACAGAAGGCCGCATCACGCACACACTACGTCCGAATGAAAGCATCCGCCGAGGAGGAATGGATAACATTCGGCAGGCTGTTATTTCAGAGGCATTGGAAAAGCACAATGCCGATGTGTTGATAGAGCCACAATATGTGATAACGAAAGAGAAAAAGCTGTTTGGCAGTAAAATCACCTCTATTACAGTAAGCGGACGCCCCGGTAACTACACCAACTTCCGTGCGCTTCCCGACTCGGTATGGAACAATCCCGTGTTCCGTGGAATTGGGAGAGATATAGAGAGACCCGTATACACACCGGCAGAAAAGCCTGGCTCTTGGTTGGCTGGTGGCATGTTGGGCAAGCTGGGCAGCAAGCCGCGCACAAAGAGCAGCAATGTAAACGCTTTCCGCTCCAAAGGACTGGCCATGAGCATAACGCCGTTTATCGGATATGGAGAATTTGACTGCGAGCATGTCTCTATGGACGGAACAGCTTTGGCAGCCTTCTTTTCTCTTGGATATCAGTTTAATCCCTATTTCTATTTAGGAGCAGGTATTGGTATCAATGGAATGAATGGGGACTATCATCCGGACGGCCCAGCCAATCATCCCAAGCTAAGCGGCACTTACATGCCAATATTTGCCAATGCACGTATCAATTTTTCAAAGAAGAAAAACACGTTATTCCTTGATTATAAGATAGGATATGGTGCAGGAGGCAATACAGACGTTGTTGGTGGAGGATCCTTTATCGCAGGTGCAATAGGTTATAGCTTTGGAAATCTTGATGTTGCATTCCAAATTATAGCTCATGAGTGTAATTTTGATTATGAGTATTATCAAAGCAACTATTGGGGAGGCTACTGGGAAACCCAAAACGACTATAACGCGTTCCTCCAATACGGTCTCTCCGTCGGTTATCATTTCTGATAAAGCACCTATTCTATAATCAATAAAGCCAGGCCTTAAAGTCTGGCTTTATTGATAGAGATTCCCCGATGGATTCGGTCTTTTTGACAGTTCGGCCGTCATTCCCCAGAGTAAAAAAAGTTTATTTTTGGGGTTGGCACGGCACGCACTACTACCCTATTTGCCTGTATCATCTTTAGGAGCGATGAAGTTGAAAAAAAAACAAACAAGCAGAAAAACGCCTTTGGATAAAGAGAAAAACTTTTCTCACCGCGATGACAAAAGTTTTTGCGCACTTCGAGCCAGGAATTTAGCAATAAGGATCGGAATCGGAAGGCCTGAACTCTATGCAAACGGGGCTGTATATTGTTCACCTTTAGAGAGCAGCACGTACCCTCCCCCAAAAAAATAAACTTTTCCACTTTGGGAAATGCACGTAAACTTGCATTTTCTCTCACCTTAACTAAAATTCTTTCGCTCAGTTATACAAATAAATTTGCATTGCTTTCGCTTAACCGAAATTTTGCACTAATTTTGCCGACCATAATATAAATATTATAAGATAAAGATATGAACTTTGTAGAAGAACTTCAATGGCGCGGCATGGTACACACCATGATGCCCGGAACAGAAGAGTTATTGAATAAGGAAATGGTAACAGCCTACCTGGGTATTGACCCCACGGCCGACTCGCTGCACATCGGTCATCTCTGCGGTGTGATGATGCTGCGTCATCTCCAGCGTTGCGGCCACAAGCCGTTGGCTCTTGTAGGTGGTGCCACTGGTATGATTGGCGACCCCTCGGGCAAGTCACAGGAGCGTAATCTTCTCAATGAGGAGACCCTTCGCCACAACCAGGAGTGCATCAAGAAGCAGTTGGCCAAGTTCCTCGACTTCGAAAGCGATGCCCCCAACTGTGCCGAGCTCGTCAACAACTACGACTGGATGAAGGACTTCACCTTCCTCGATTTCGCCCGTGAGGTAGGTAAGCACATCACCGTGAACTACATGATGGCCAAGGACTCTGTACAGAAGCGTCTCAACGGTGAGGCCCGCGACGGACTCTCCTTCACCGAGTTCACCTACCAGCTGCTCCAGGGCTACGACTTCCTCTACCTCAACGAGCACAAGAACTGTAAGCTCCAGATGGGTGGTAGCGACCAGTGGGGTAACATCACTACCGGTGCCGAGCTCATCCGCCGCACCAGCGGCAATGAGGTATTTGCCCTCACCTGTCCGCTCATCACCAAGGCCGATGGTGGCAAGTTCGGTAAGACCGAGTCGGGCAACGTATGGCTCGACCCCCGCTACACCTCTCCCTACAAGTTCTACCAGTTCTGGCTCAACGTGAGCGACGACGATGCAGCCAAGTACATCAAAATTTTCACTGCCATTGGCCGCGAAGAGATTGAAGCGCTCATCGCCGAGCACACCGAGGCTCCCCATCTGCGTATCCTACAGAAGCGCCTTGCCAAGGAGGTAACCATCATGGTGCACTCTGAGGCAGACTACGAGGCTGCCGTGGAGGCATCGGGCATTCTCTTCGGTAACAACACCCACGATGCACTCGTGAAACTCGACGAGGATACCTTGCTGGCAGTGTTCGAGGGCGTACCCCAATTTAAGGTATCGCGCGCGAAGATTGAGGCCGGCATCAAGGCCGTAGACCTTTTTGTCGAGGAGTCTTCCGTGTTCCCCTCGAAGGGCGAGATGCGCAAGATGGCTCAGGGCGGTGGCGTATCGCTCAACAAGGAGAAGCTTGCAGCCTTCGACCAGGAGATCACCGTGGCCGACCTGCTCAACGACAAGTACTTGCTCGTACAGCGTGGCAAGAAGAACTATTTCTTGCTGATTGCTGAATAAAAAACATCAAAAGTTTGCAAGGATAGAGAAAAGTCTCTATCTTTGTGCCGTCTTTCAGACAACGCGAGTTTTGGCTGCACTCGCTGAGCATTGTAAGCAAGCTTACATGCGCTCGTTGGCACAAAACTTGCAACGCTTTTCAAAAGAAGGCGCATGAGGATTGTCCTATGGTGTAATGGTAGCACAACAGGTTTTGGTTCTGTTTGTCTTGGTTCGAATCCAGGTAGGACAACTCAAAAAAGGAATCGGCGTGAAGATGGGGAGGCTAACCGTATAGGTGAGCCTCCCTTTTTTTATATGTTATAAAACATTCCATAAAAAAGGCCGACCATTCGTTTGCTACATTATAAAATAAAATCTAAATTTGCAACCATATATAATACCATACAAATATGACCGACAAATTTCTTGCTTTAGAGCTCCCCATGCAAATCTTCTGGGGCATTGCGCTCGTCACGAGTGTATTCTTTATTATACAGACCATCATGGCCTTCATGGGGCTCGATGCCGACACTGATGATGGTTCAGGCTTCGACACCGTAGAGATGGAGGGCCTCTCGGGCTACTTCTCGTTCCGCAACCTCATCAACTTCCTGCTCGGCTACGGGTGGGGAGGTGTGTTGCTGCAAAGCATCATCCCCGATATGATGTGGCTCGAGGTAGCTGCTGTAGGCGTAGGTCTGCTTTTCGTTATCATATTCGTGTTCATCTTGCGCCAAGTGATGGGACTTTCTACCGACAAGACGTTCCACATGGATGAGGCCTTGGGGCTCATTGCTGACACTTATCTGCGTATCCCTGCCGAGAAGAAGGGCGTGGGTAAGGTGATGGTTAGCGTGCGCGGCTCGGTGCATGAGATTGATGCCATGACCGAAGGTGAGGAGATACCCACCGGCACCAAAGTACGTGTGACCAAGGTTATCGGTTCGGAACTCTTGGAAGTGGAGCGTGTGTAAAAGATTATTCATTAAATACCAACCAATAAAAACAAGCAATTATGAGTACTGGAATTGGAAGCATCGGCCTGCTGGTCGTGATTCTCGTGGTTGTAATCTTTGCAACCTTCTCATTTGTCATTCGTCGTTACAGACGTTGTCCGTCGGACAAGATTCTCGTAGTATATGGTAAGACCGGCGGCGGTTCGGCCAAGTGTATCCACGGTGGCGGTAAGTTTGTATGGCCCATCATTCAGGACTATGCCTACCTGAACCTTACCCCCATCTCTATTGATGCCAACCTGACCAATGCGCTGTCGCGTCAGAACATCCGTGTTGACGTACCTTGCCGCTTTACCGTAGGTATCTCTACCGAGGCCGACTCTATGAACAACGCTGCTGAGCGCTTGTTGGGCTTGACCTCCAACGAGATTCAGGAGCTTGCTCGTGATATTCTCTTCGGTCAGCTGCGTCTGGTTATCGCCACTATGTCTATTGAGGAGATCAACAGCGACCGCGACAAGTTCCTTGAAAACATCTCCAAGAACGTAGAGGTTGAGCTGAAGAAGATTGGTCTGCGCCTCATCAACGTAAACGTTACCGACATCAAGGACGAGTCTGGCTATATCGAGGCTCTCGGTAAGGAGGCTGCCGCCAAGGCAATCAACGAGGCTAAGGTAAGCGTAGCCGAGCAGGATAAGTTCGGTGAAATCGGTAAGGCCGAAGCCGTAAGAGATACCCGTATCAAGACCTCTGAGGCCAACGCTATCGCCGTAAAGGGTGAGAACAATGCACAGATTGACATTGCCAACTCTAATGCCCACCGTCGCGAAAAGGAGGCCGAAGCCAACCGCTTGGCTATCGCCGCCGAGAAGGTGCAACAGGCCAAGGCCTTGCAGGAAGCATACGCTGCCGAAAAGGAAGCCGAGCTTGCCCGTGCCGAGCGTGAGCGCTCTACCCAACAGGCCAATATCATCGTACCCGAGGAAGTTGAGAAACGCCGCCGTATCATCGAGGCTGAAGCCGAAGCCGAGAAGGCTCGCGTAAAGGCAAAGGGTGAGGCCGATGCTATCTACGCTAAGATGGAAGCTGAGGCTAAGGGTCTCTATGAGGTACTTACCAAGCAGGCTGCCGGTTACGACAAGATGGTGCAGGCTGCCGGTGGCGATGCCAACAAGGCCTACATGCTCCTCTTGCTCGAGAAACTGCCTGAATTGGTTAAGACTCAGGTCGAGGCTGTCAAGGGTGTCAATATCGACCACGTTACCGTTTGGGATTCAGGCAACGGTGCCGACGGCAAGGGCTCTACCGCCAACTTCGTGTCTGGCTTGATGAAATCCGTTCCCCCGTTGAGCGACCTCTTTGACCTCGCCGGCATGAACCTTCCAGAGTACCTTGGCAAGAAGAGCGAAGTACAGGATGTGACTCCCGTAGAGGAAAAGTAACATATAAACATCCATCATTACGAGCGGGCGGCAATTGCTGCCCGCTCGTGCTTTATATCTATTCAAGACACCTGATAAATAAAAAAGTCATCGAACTCCATACAAGTAAAAAAGAAAATGCGTATCTTCGCACATACATTCATAAATAACACTCATCATGGAAGCCACGAAGGACAGTCGCAATGAGGTGCGGGCCGAGTATATCCGCCGCATCGAGATAGAGGCCCTGTGGGGCCGTAGACACAAGCATATCGTGTGGGACCTGCGCCGCGATGTGAACATACTGAGCGGCGTGAACGGCATAGGCAAGTCGACCATACTGAACCGCGCTGCCGAACAGCTCGACCATCTTGCCGGTGGAGTAGATGTCAATGTACGCGACCTTGAGGGCGTGAAGATGACGTTTTACCCCGAAGAGGCCACAACGATACACTTCGATGTGATACGCAGCTTCGACCGTCCCCTCTTTCACAGCAACCTCGCCGAGAAGATGGCCGACAAGAATGTGAAGACCGAGCTCGACTGGCAGCTCTACCAACTGCAACGACGCTACTTAGACTATCAGGTGAACATCGGTAACCGCATTATCGAGCTGCTCTCGTCGGGCAACCCCGAAGACCAGCAGAAGGCTACCGAGGTATCGTACCCCAAGCGCCGCTTCCAGGACCTTGCCGACGAGCTCTTCGCCGAAACGGGGAAGAAAATCATACGCTCAAAGAACGAAATCGTATTCGAACTGGAGGGCGAGCAGCTGCTGCCCTACCGTCTCTCGAGCGGAGAGAAGCAGATGCTCGTCATCCTCCTCACCGTACTCGTGCAGGACAAGCAGCCCTGCGTGCTCCTCATGGACGAGCCCGAAGTGTCGCTCCACATCGAATGGCAGCAGCGCATCATCAGCATCATTCGCGAGATGAACCCCAACGCACAAATCATACTCACTACCCACTCCCCCGCCGTCGTCATGGGAGGATGGATGGATGCAGTGACTGAAGTGACGGACATTATGATATAGAAGACCCTCTCCAACCTCCCCCTGGGGAGGTTTTACAGACATAACGAACTCTATTATTTTAGAACCAATCCTATCGCCACACCCCCGACAAAGGCAGTCCGGAGGTTCTCCCCATAAAGGGGGAGAGGCCCGAAGGGCAGAGGGGGTCTTCAGTTATGGCCAAACGACTGACACAGAACGTAACCTCACTCTACATAGAAGCGGCCAACAGCCTGCGACCCAAGGCGGCACGCAAGCGCATAGTAGCCTATGTGGAGAGCTACGACGATGTGGCATTCTGGAGCCATCTGCTCGGCGAGTACAACTGCGACAAGTACTGCTTCCAGGTGATGCTGCCCTCGAAGACCTCGCTCGCCAAGGGCAAGAAGGTGGCCATGATGAACGAGCTGGGACTCGGATTAGGCGGGCACATGATTGCCTGCGTAGACAGCGACTACGACTACCTGCTGCAAGGGAAGACCGGCACCTCGCGACGCATCATCAGCAGCCCCTACGTACTGCACACCTATGCCTACGCCATAGAGAACTACCAATGCTTTGCCAGTAGCCTGCACGGTGTATGCGTGCAAAGCACGCTCAACGACCGCGAGATGATCGACTTCGAGGCCTTCTTTCGCCTCTATTCGCAGATCATCTACCCGCTCTTCCTGTGGAACATCTGGTTCTACCGCAAACGCGAGCTGTCGGTATTCTCCATGCAGGATTTCTGCCACGTGGTAAGGCTCGACCCCGTGAGTGTACCACACCCCGAAGACGCACTCGAGCAGTTGCGCATCCGAGTGGAGAAGAAGCGCAATTGGCTCGCACGACGCTACCCCCATGCCCTGCCCGACCTCGAAATCATGAGGCCCGAGTTGGAACAATTAGGCGTGACACCCGACAATACCTACCTCTTCATCCAAGGACATCACCTGAAAGAGAACGTGGTGATGAAGCTCCTCACCCCCGTCTGTGTGCGCCTCCGCCGTGAGCGCGAAGGGGAGATCAAGCACCTAGCCTGCCACAACCAGCAATACCGCAACGAACTCACCGCCTACCACCGCAGCCTACAGACCATCGAATCGGTATTACGTAAAAACACCAACTACGAGGAGGCACCCACCTATGCCATGATACGCCGCGATGTGGAACAGCTCATCGCGCTGTTGCCGAAGGAGTGAGTGGTACACAATCAGGACTATTATCCTTGACGGACCTTTCTTCACACCATCTTGGATGACATGCAACGATTACCGATAGATAAGCACACTTAGGTTTTCCTGTCCGAACAGTTCATTGGCTATATCCCATAGCTCCTTTGCCGTGAGGGCTTCGATACGGCGGTACAGGGCTTCGAGTTCTTCATACTTGCCATAGTGCAGGTAGGTCTTGGCCATGCCGAGGGCTGTGCTCTCGAAGTTGTCGGAGGCTACGCCCACCTGACCGATGAGCTGCTTCTTGGCTGCCGAGAGCTGGAGTGTGGTGAGCGGCTGTTCGCGCAAGCGGTGCAGTTCCTTCAGCGTAAGCTCAATGCAGCGGTCGGCATCGCGGGCATCGGTGCCGAAATAGATGTTGAAGATACCCGTATCGGTATAGCTCGTGAGGTTGCTCTCCACGTTGTATACCAAGCCCGAGTGCTCGCGCAGGGCGAGATTGAGGCGGCTGTTCATACCGGGGCCACCTATCATGTTGTTCAACAGGTAGAGTCCTGTGCGGCGACGGTCGCCCGAGGGGTAACCCACGCAGCCCATCATCACATGCGTCTGATGGGTGTGGCGTGTCAGTTCCACCTGACGGGGCACATAGGGGAGCGGTGCCGTGCGCCCCGTATTGGCATTGCCCGAGGGGATGTCGGCCGTGAAGCGCTCGGCCCATAGCACGATGCGGCTGAAGGGGATATTGCCATAGACAAATAGCACTGCATTGGAGGGATGGTAATAGCGCTCGGTAAAGCAGCGCCCACTGGCGGTAGTGAACCGCTTGATGTGCTGCGGTGTACCCAGGATGTTGTGCCCCAAGGAGTGCCCGCGAAAGAGGATGTCCTCAAAGTCATCGAAGATGAGCTCGGCTGGATTGTCCTCGTAGCAGTCTATCTCTTCGAGGATGACACCGCGCTCCTTGTCTATCTCATGCTGCGGGAAGGTGCTGTGGAAGACGATGTCGGTGAGCAGCTCCAAGGCACGGGCGAAGTCCTTCTTCAGGAAGGCCGAGTAGACCACCGTTTCCTCCTTGTTGGTGAAGGCATTGAGGTCGCCCCCGACATTCTCCATGCGGTTCAGGATGTGCCAGGCTCGACGTTTCGTGGTGCCCTTGAAGAGCATGTGCTCCACGAAGTGGGCCAAGCCGGCCTCATGTGCCTGCTCGTCGCGTGTACCTGCATCGATGGCATAGCCACAATAGGCCACTGAGGTGGGCGATGGGGCGTGTATGATACGCAGACCGTTGGCGAGGGTTGTCGTGTTACAGGGCTTCATTATCTTTTCTGTTGCTGCTGTTGCTGACGTTTCTTCTCCTCGCGCTCAGCATTCTTCGACTTGCGCTCCTTGGTCACTGACTTCTGCTTCTTGATGTCATCGGGTTTCTGTCGGTCGGTGGGCAGTGCCGTGGGGTTCCACTCCTGCGTGTAGTCCCAGTTCTCGCGCATCTCAATCTTTCCGGGGAAATAGTATACTTCCTCGGCCTGCTCCTTACTGTCATAGAGGCCGGTATCCCACACGCCATTGCCATTGCGGTCGTTGAACACACGGATATGATAGGTGCCGGGGTTGAGGAAGAAGAAATCGGCCTGCCCCTTCACCACGCGCTGCTGGCGTTCCACCTTTTCGCCGCCACCAAGTAGCTGCACTGTATAACCGGGCTGTGCGTTCTGCACGGTAAGATAGAAAGTACTGTATTGGTCGAGCGACTTGAACTTCAGCTTGGTCTCCCGCTGTTTGGTATGCAGCCCATAAAGCCCGACGAAAGCCGCCGAGTCAATAGTCATTTTATACTCCACTTCGGGACGCCATTCGGCCAACATCTCGTAGCCCATGAGTTCGTGCTTTCGCTGACGGAATATATGCGGCACCTTTACCCAAAGGGTATCGACTTTCTTATAAAGGTGTATAGCCGCTTCGTCGTACTGCACGACAGGCTCTTCGAAATCTATCGCCACATTGCTATTGAGATTCATGCTTGTGCTGCCCTTTATCTTCACGCTCAGATACTTCGCCTCGGGTTTCGGCTCGGGAATGGTGTCACTGCGCTTCAAGCGTTTCTCCCGCTCCTTCAACGCTTCTTGACGTTTCTTCTCCTCCTCTTGCAGTATCTTTGCACGGGTTTTCTTAGGCACAAGGTTTAGTGTGTCGGTACGTGGCACCAATAGGCCTGCCGTATCGGTATACTCGTAGGTGAGGGCAAAGGAGAGGGTATCTTGATAAAACACCGTCGTATCCTTCATCCAATAGGTGATGCTGTCGTAGTCAAGGCTCGTCTGCACGATGTAGGCCTCTTCTGTCGGGAAGTTGAGCGGAGTGAGCAGCGGCAGGCTATCGGCACCGAGCGAGAAGAAGATGGAGAAACGGTTCAGCTCTGTGCGCTCGGCTTTGGTGAGATAGCGCTGCGTAGGGGCCTCAGTGAAGGCCAGCAACACTATATCATCGGGCAGGTAGTGTGTGCGAGGCAAGGTGCGTATGGTATCGATAGTCAACGAGTCAATCCACGTAGTATCTTGGTGCATGCGAATTTCCGTAGTGGGCACTACCAACGAGTCAAGGAAGGCAATCATCTCGTTCTTCTGGTCGAACATGAAGTTCTGATTGGCATCCTGTAACGCATAGGCACGGTAGCTGCCGGGAGCAATGCCACAGATGGTGAAGTGCCCGTCGGCATCGGTGCGCGACACGCGGTCGAAGGGTTTCTTGTTGAAGGCACTGTCGGAAAGGTCACTATGCAACCCTACCAGAATCCCCTTTATCGGCTCTAAGTTGGAGGCATTGAGCACGGTACCCGATACGGCCAGCGTATCTATCCGGTCGCCCGTAGAGAACAGAAAGGCGAAGTTTCCCAAGGGATTGCCCTCATTGTAGTCTACGATAGCATCGCTGAAATCAATGCTGTAGGTTGTATTGGCCTTCAGTGAGTCATCAAGCTGCACCACAATCTTTTTCCCGTTGGCCCTGATGACGGGAGGCGTAATCTGCGGGGGCGAGATGACTACCTTCTCGGCCGCCTTCTCTATCTTAATAAACTCGTCGAACTCGAGTGTCACCCGCTTGTCCTTCACTCCCAGAGCAAAAGGCTCTGGCGTGCTGCCGAGAAACACAGGAGGCGACTCGTCATAAGGGCCTCCGTCGGGCGAACCGATAGAGGCACAAGCGGCAACCAACAATACAGCCACAACCAATGCGGCGATATGCTTTATCTTTGTCTGCATGCAATTATTTTCTTTGCGTACAAAGTTAGTGTAAAAAAATGATTAGGCGAAGGCTATATAACTTCTTTTTATAATACTTAATATTTATACCTTCAAATTAAACCTTTGACGCGATAGATGGTCTAATATTTTTTAGGAAAGAAAAACTGAATTGGTAATGAAAAAGTTTTTATTGCTCCTCATAGCAGGAGTGTTGCTCCCCCTGAGCGCTGCGATGGCGCAGGGCAGCGTGAGAGGTAAGGTCGTGGACAAGGAGACGGGAGAGCCCGTGGAGTTTGTCAACATCGTAGTCAACAGCAAGGCCTCGGGCAGTATGGCCGGAGGTGTCATCACTGATGACAAGGGCAATTTTCGCATCGATGAGCTGAAGTATGGCAGCTATGTGCTCGTGGTGTCGTGTATCGGTTACCAGAGCGCCACACGCGAGTTCACCCTCTCGGCAGAGGCACGCCACGCCCACTTCAAGCAGATAGCCATCAGTGAGAACAACCAGATGCTGAAGGAGGTAGAGGTGACGGGCATACGTTCGCAGATGAAGTTTGAGATCGACAAGAAGGTGTTCAACGTAGACCAGGCCATCGCAGCTACGGGTGGCTCGGCTTCGGAGGTGCTGCAGAACATACCCTCCGTGGAGGTCGACACCGAAGGTACCGTGTCGCTGCGTGGCTCGGAGAGCGTGACGGTGTGGATCAACGGCAAGGCACAGGGACTCACAGCCGACAACCAGGGCGACATCCTGGAGCAGATGCCGGCAGAGAGCATCGAGCGCATCGAGGTCATCACCAACCCCTCGGCAAAGTACAGCCCCGAAGGTACGGTGGGCATCATCAACATTGTGCTCAAGCGCGACCGCAAGGCGGGCTACTATGGCAGTGCGCAGGCAGGAGCCAGCATGTATGACACCGACTTCGGCGGATACAACGCCAGTGCCAACATCAACTACAGCAGCGGCAAGTTGGACGCCTATGCCAACATCAGCTATCGCGAACGCCGGCACCGGAACGAGAACACCAGTCACCGCGAGAATTATCGGGGTAACGACACTACCTACCTCGACCAGCTGGGGCAGGGCAGCATGAATGGACGCAACATGTTTGCCCGCGCCGGACTCACCTGGCACGTGACGGGAAAAGACCATCTCTCGGTAGACTTCATGGGGATGATGGGCAATCCGAGGCGCAGCAATGTAATCGACTATACGGCCGGACAGATGGCGGATGGCACCACGACAGAGAGCTATACCCGACTGCGCAGCACCACAAGCACAGGCACCATGCAGATGTATAACCTCAGCCTCGGCTACAAGCACGAGTGGAGCACCACGCATTGGATTGACTTCACGGCATCGCGCCACCACTGGGGCAACGACAACAGCAGCATATACAACGATACGACCTACGTGGGTGAAGTGCCTGCATACAGTTCGTATCAGGAGCAGGTAGGTGCGGCCAACAACACGGAGCATGAGTTACAGCTTGACTATGAGAATGCCTTCAATGAGAACCACAAGCTACAGGCAGGCTATCGCGGCACCTTCTCGCGAGACAACAATCCCGTGAGTACCTATGGTGCTCCCGACCGGCGAGAGGAGATGGTAGCGCTATACAACCGATTCGTATACCGGCGCGACCTGCATGCCCTCTATGCCACCTACTCGGGCAAGCTGTGGAAGAACTTCGGCTATCAGGTAGGTTTACGTGGCGAGTATTACAAGGTGAGCACCAACTCCTACTCCAAGGAGGCAGCAGGGGGTGGTGAAATACCCCACTTAGAGCCGCTGAAGCCAGTGTTCAAACTTTTCCCCAGCGTATTCCTCTCATACCAACTGCCTAATGACAATGAACTGCAGGTGAACTATACCATGCGTGTGCGCCGTCCTTGGGGCGGACAGCTCAACTCGTTCCACAACATCAGCGACTCTACCAACATCTCGTATGGTAACCCTCTGCTGAAGCCCGAGTACTCCAATGCCTTCGAACTCAACTACCTGAAGTCGTGGGAGGACCACATGCTCTCGGTGTCGGCCTACTACCGCACTACCGATGACATCATGCAACGCATAACCTACATGAAGGATGGTATCATGTACAACACCACGGACAACGTGGCGCAGTCGCTCTCCTCGGGTGTGGAGATCGTGGGCAAGAACCGCCTCTTCGGCAAACTCGACCTCACCACTACGCTCAACATGTTCTACTACAAGCTCAATGGGTTCGAATACGAAAAACAAGGGCAGATTATACGTGGTCAGGACAGCGAGGACTTCTCGTGGAGCCTGCGCATGATGGGTACCGTGGGCCTGCCCAAGGCATGGTCACTGCAAGTGACGGGTATGTACAATGCCAAGAGCGTCATCGCACAAGGCTACCGTGCCCCCAACTACGGCCTCGACGCCGGAGTGCGCAAGCAGTTTGCCGGAGGCAAGTGGAGCCTCTCGCTCAACGGCCGCGACTTGCTCAATTCGCGCCGATTCCAATCTGAGAAGTGGGGTGATGACTTCTACCAGAACAGCAGCAACTTCCGCGGCGGCCGTCAGATCAGCGCTACGCTCACCTACAGCTTTGGCAACATGCGCGCCAAGAAACCACGCAAGATGGATAGTGGCGGTATGCAGCCCGAGTATGGTATGGGAGGCGACGGACTGGAGTACGATATGTAAATGGAATGGTTTAGCGCCATTTTGAATGAAAAATTTGGCATTTCGCTCGCCTTGCACTAATTTTGCGTTCTTAATAGAATAAGTTTTTGATTATGGAACAACAATTGTTAGTTTATAATACCCTCACACGCTGCAAGGAGCTCTTCAAGCCCCTGCACGAGGGACGCGTGGGCATGTATGTGTGCGGTCCCACCGTATATGGCGACGCCCACCTGGGCCACGCCCGCCCCGCCATCACGTTTGATATCCTCTTCCGCTACCTGCAGCACCTGGGCTATAAGGTGCGCTATGTGCGCAACATCACCGACGTAGGTCACCTCGAGCACGATGCCGATGAGGGCGAGGACAAGGTAGCCAAGAAGGCTCGCCTCGAGCAGCTCGAGCCTATGGAGGTGGTGCAGCACTACCTCAACCGCTACCACAAGGCCATGGAGGCACTTAATGTGTTGCCACCCAGCATTGAGCCTCATGCCTCGGGACATATCATCGAGCAGATTGCCCTCGTCAAGGATATCCTCGCTAATGGCTACGCCTATGAGAGCGAGGGTTCGGTATACTTCGATGTGGAGAAGTACAACCGCGACCACCGCTACGGCAAGCTCTCGGGACGTAACCTCGACGACGTGCTCAACACCTCGCGCGATAACCTCGACGGACAGAGCGAGAAGCGCAACCCCGTGGACTTCGCCCTGTGGAAGAAGGCACAGCCCGAGCACATCATGCGCTGGCCCTCACCCTGGAGCGACGGCTTCCCCGGCTGGCACTGCGAGTGCACGGCCATGGGTAAGAAATACCTCGGTGCACACTTCGATATCCACGGTGGCGGCATGGATCTCGTGTTCCCCCATCACGAATGTGAGATAGCCCAGAGCGTGGCCAGCCAAGGCGACGATATGGTGCACTACTGGATGCACAACGACATGATTACCATC
>JAFWXS010000010.1 GCA_017517925.1 Bacteroidaceae bacterium
CTCGCTTACCGAGCTCACCGAGCGTATACAGATTTTCCGCGTGGCCTTGGTGGTGGTTGTCTGCTACTGCCTTGTGTTTTTCGGCTACGAGCTCATCACGAAGAGTACGTTTGCCATGTTCAACAAGCGTATGTATATACACTTCCTGCTCAATGGAGTGCTGTTGCTCTTTACCTATCCATTGATGTTGCTCTATGAGAAGTTCTTCCGTTTCACCTCCGACGTTACTCTCATGGAGCTCTCCAACTTCAACATCAAGCTGCTGCGCCAGCTTTCCGAGGCTGCTCCCGGCACATTCCAACACTCCATACAGGTCTCGAACCTTGCTGCTGCAGCGGCACAGAAGGTAGGTGCCAGCAGTCTGCTGGTGCGTACGGGTGCCATGTATCATGACATCGGCAAGATGGAGAACCCCGTGTTCTTTACCGAGAATCAGGGTAATACCAACCCTCACGCTTGCCTCCCCTATGAGCAAAGCGCAAGAATCATTATCAACCACGTAACGGACGGACTCCGCATGGCCGAGAAGCATGCCCTGCCAGCTGCCATCAAGGATTTCATCGCTACCCATCATGGTTGCAGCAAAGCAAAATACTTCTACATCTCCTACAAGAACGAGCACCCCAATGAGGAGGTCGATGAGAGCATCTTCACCTACCCAGGGCCTGAACCATTCTCCATGGAGACAGCCATTCTCATGATGGCCGATGCCGTAGAGGCTGCCTCACGCAGTCTGCCTGAGTATACGGAGGAGAGTATTGGTAACTTGGTGGACCGTGTGGTGGACGGGCAAGTGGCAGAAGGGCACTTTAAGGAGTGTCCCATAACATTCAAGGACATCACCGACATCAAAAACGTGTTCAAGGAGAAGCTCCGCACCGTGTACCACACACGCATCAGCTACCCTGAGCTTAAGCGATAGGGAGGGGCAGGAAGCGGTCTTAGGATTGGTGTCTTGAGGATCAATACGGGTCCACGTCGTAATACAGCGTCACTCCATGGAGCAGGCCTTGATCTGCAATGGTCTGCTGCACCTGATGCAAGTAATGCCTTACTTGTGATACACCCAGCGCAGGCTCGGCCTTAAGCATGAGTTTGCGTATATGAAGCCCTTGCACACGGGCTACAGCAGGAGGTTCAGGTCCAAGCACGCGAGTACCGAAACAGTGGCGCAGACCTTGTGCGACGGCATCGGCTGCATGGCCTACAGTGGCCTCATCCCTGCCCTTGACGTATATATATATCAGCCGGCAGAATGGTGGATAGCGGAAAAGGTCGCGCTCGGCCATCTGGTCGGTATAGAGAGTAGCATAGTCGTGTTCCATGACCTGGCGGATAACGGGCAGGTCTACATTGCGTGTCTGCAGCACCACCAATCCCTGCTCGCCACGCCGTCCGGCACGACCAGCGACCTGTGCCATCAGCTGGAAGGAGCGTTCGTAGGCACGGAAGTCAGGGAAGTTGAGCATGGTATCGGCATTCATGATGCCCACCACATGCACGTTGTCAAAGTCAAGTCCCTTGGAGATCATCTGCGTCCCGATAAGCACATCGGTCTTTCCTTCATCAAAATCGGCCAATATACGTTCATAGGCACTTTTGGTGCGTGTAGTGTCAAGATCCATGCGGGCGACACGGGCTTTGGGGAAGTAGCGGTTGACCTCCTCCTCGATACGTTCGGTGCCCATGCCATGCTTGCCAAACGCCTTTCCTCCACACGACGGGCATTTGATGGGGATATTGTATATATTGCCGCAATAGTGGCATATGAGCTGGTGCATTCCCCGATGATAGGTCAGACTCACGTCGCAACGGTCACAACGTGGCACCCAACCGCATGCACTACACTCAAGCATGGGGGCATAGCCGCGACGGTTCTGGAAGAGGATGACCTGGCGGCCTTGCGAGAGGGCATCGGAGATGGCATCGTGCAGGAGCGTGGAGAAGGGGCCATACATGCGTTTCTTGCGGTACTCTTCCTTGAGGTCTACCACTTCGATATGGGGTAGCTGCACGTGTCCGAATCGCTCGGTCATCTGCACCAGTCCGTACTTGCCGTTCCGGGCATTGTAATAGCTTTCCATCGAGGGTGTGGCTGTGCCGAGCAGGACCTTACCCTTGTGATAGGCTGCAAGCATCACTGCGACGCTGCGGGCATGGTAGCGCGGCGGGGGCTCTTGCTGCTTGTATGTGGTCTCATGCTCCTCGTCTACAATGACCAGTCCAAGGTTCTGAAAGGGGAGAAAGACCGACGAGCGTACCCCGAGGACTACTTTATAGGGGGTATCGGAGAGTTGCTTATGCCATATTTCCACGCGCTCGGCATCGGAGAACTTGGAGTGATATACCCCCAGGCGTGAACCAAAGACACGGCGCAGGCGATCGGTCATCTGCTGTGTAAGAGCTATCTCGGGCACAAGATAGAGCACCTGGCGCCCCTGCCTTAGCTGTTCATCGATAAGATGGATATACACCTCTGTCTTACCGCTTGAGGTGACACCATGGAGCAGACACACATCGTGGCTGGTCCACGAAGCAACAACTGCGTCAAACGCATCTTGCTGATGAGGGCTGAGCGGTATCAGGCTCTTGGCCGTAGGGGCAGTGTCGGAAGTGTTCAGACGGCCTATCTCTACGGCATAGGTTTCAACAACACCTTTTGCTATAAGTGCATTGAGCACAGTAGCACTCATGCCACTCTCTTTAAGCAACACACCGCGTGGGACACCCTTTGTGTATGCACCATCCTGCCCCTCGCCTCCCATCAGCCCAAGCATGCACAGCAGGAGTTGCTGTTGCTTGACGGCACGTTTGAGAGCTGCCAGCACCTGATTCAACGCCGGCTCTGAGCGATAAGCATCACACAGGCGTATGTAGGCCTCACTCTTAGGCTTATACCCTTGACGCATAGCCTCGTCGACACGGATAGCCTCCCTGTCCAATAAGGATTTAATGACCTGCATGCTGTTCTTAAGGCCACAGCTCTTGGCAAGCTGGAGCACTCGCTGCTTGGGGTTGAGGAACAATGCGTCCATCACCTGCTGTTCCTTGCCGCGCAGTGGCGTCTCGGCCACAAAGTCATCGTTAAGCTCTACTATCGTCTCGCTCTCGATTTTCAGTCCCGAGGGCAGTGCTGCTTTATAGACATCGCCTACGGAGCACATGTAATAATCGGCAATCCACCTCCACAGCTTCAGCTGCAGTGGCTGTATGACGGGTGCATAGTCAAGCACCTCGCTCACCTCCTTCAGTTCATAGTCGCCTTGTGGCTTCTCTGTATGCTTGCGCATGACAATGGCCGTATAGTAGCGCTTAGGGCCAAACTGCACTACTACCCTACTGCCTGTCGTCACTGCCTCGGCATATGCCTCTGGCAGCAGATAGGTGTAGCTATCGGCCAGCGGGAGGGGCAGTATGACGTCAACGTAGCATTGCATTGTTGTGCGAAGTTACAAAAAAGAATGTTCGGGACAGCAAATTTACACCAAAAAAAAGAGGAGATAATGCTACCTCCTCTTTCTCCTTTTTTTATGTATTCTTACATTAGAACAGGTAAGCTACTGAGACCTGCACTGTTCCAGCCTTAATATTTGCGGTGGCCTGCTTGGCCTTGTCTATAGTGCCGCTCAGCTTTTCGAACGCATTGATTGAAATGTTCTGACCATTCTTCAAGTTCTCGGCATTCTCAATCTCTGAGGCATCAATATATTGGAACTCTCCGGTCTTTCCCCAAGGCATGTTGTAGTTGAGGGCAACCTGGAGGTGGTTGAGCAGCGTGGCACCCAAGCCGATGTTGATGCTCAGCGTGGACTTCTCCAGCACATAGGCAGAGACATCACCTGCAGTAACACCTGTCACATCGTCGAACTGAACATTGTTGAATACCTTGGTAGTTTCACCCACGTTGAAACCAAACTCCGGACCTGCTGCAATAAACACATTGGCTACATTGCCCAGTCCAAAGCTGTACTTGATGTTCAAAGGAATCTGGAAGCTATTCTGCTTGAAAGTCTCATTATCGCCTACGCTCATGCCCTTCTGTGAATAGAGGGCAGCGGCCTCGATGCCGAATCCGAGGATGGGCACGCGGAGCTCGGCCTTGGGACCGATAAAGAATCCGGTGTAGTTATCCTTGTTCATGATCTGTGCCTTGTCCTGCACGATGCCTGACAAGTTTGACAAATCATTGCTGACCATGTTTACACCGCCCTTGATACCCCAGCTAAACTGTGCTTGTGCTGGAACAGCTACGAAAAGTGCCATTACCATAATGGCCATACATGTAATCTTCTTCATACTCGTGTTTTTTTAAGTTAATCTGTGCAAAAGTACATAATATTTCTTAATATCCAACCATAAGGTTGAAAAACTTACTGTCCACTCCCTACACAATCTCTATCGTATAGGCCTGCTCCTCGCGGCGCGAGGGATAATCGCCACGCAGAAGCTCAAAGTTCTCGGGATGTTCACGTAGAGCCCGACAGTCCCTGGTCGGGTCATATATCTGCAACAAGGCTGCAGAAAGGCTTGTCGAGTACAGGACCGTCTCGGCTGGGGGAGGAGGCGTAATGCTTGGCACCTCACCCAAATGGAAATGGCTGGCGAGCGCCTCGAGTGCCATGCGGGTGGCATTTGCCTTGCCGTCGGCCGAGTAGCCTGCGATATGGGGTGTACCGATATAGCAGCGGTCAAGGAGCCTGCGGTCGATAAGTGGCTCATGCTCCCATACGTCGATGACGCACCCTGCCACATCGCCACGTTCAAGGGCCCGAAGCAGCGCCGGCGTATCCGTAGTCTCGCCCCGCGAGGTGTTGATGAAATAGGGTTTGCGCTGCAACGACCCGAAGAACTCCTCATCGGCCAAATGAAAGGTGGGGTACTTCCCACCATAGGTCAATGGCGTGTGCAGCGTTACGACATCGGCCTCCCCGGCAATCCTTTCCAACGGGACGAAGCCCGCTTCGCCTCGCTCGGCACGTGGAGGGTCACACAGGAGCACGCGCATGCCCCACGAACGGGCCATCTCAGCCACAAGCCGCCCCACATTGCATACTCCCACGACACCTATCGTAGCGCCGGACAGCCTCAGCCCCCGGTCGCGCTGCAGCAACAGCAGGGCCGACTGCACATACTGCCTCACAGAAGCCGCATTGCATCCCGGTGCATTGACCCAGTGTATGCCCTGCGCTGCGCAATAGTCGGCATCAATATGGTCGTGTCCGATGGTTGCCGTAGCAATGAACCTCACCCTGCTCCCCTCGAGCAGACTGGCATTGCACTGTGTACGGGTGCGCACGATGAGCGCATCGGCATCACACACCAGGGCCCTGTCCATACGGGCTCCCGGTACATACACCGCATCCACGCCCATCAGGACCAATGCCTCGCGTATGTAGGGAATCTTGTCATCTACTACAACTTTCATTCAATATCAGTATGCTTTCGGGGCCCATATTGAACAGGAGATCTACGATACTCATATTGGCTATGAACCCGTGTTTATCCTTGAATACCTGGTAATATTCCTTTGGTGCAAATGCTTTGTCGGTTGTCCACGGCCTCTTCGGATGGATGCTCTCGCGCAGGTCGGTCACTGTGCCCGCATCTCCATATCCGGTGGTGGGGAGTAGCGGGGTGTCGATGCCTATCAGGTCGCACACGAGCTGCGTCAGCCTCATGTTGAAGTCGTAGAGGAACTCTATCTTCTGCTCATAGAAGGGACGGAAGTCGTCCTCATAATAGAGGAAGAAGGGCGTATGCCTGTAGGCAGCCTCCAGCGCATTCCAGTGCCGGTGACGCCAGTTGCCATGCTCGCTTATGCGCACATCGCGCATCGGACACTTGTCGGTATCGAGCTTCTCCGTAGGGACAGTGAGCGCCAGCGGTCCGTTGGCATCCAATATCACACAGCGGTTCCGATACGTCTGCTTCGTATAATTGTCATGCGCCTCTATAAAGGCTCTGCCACCACACAGCAGCTTGCTGAAGTACTGTATGGGAGGCAAATAGGCAGATGAGAGTAACACGTCCATATCGCACTTGTCGGTTTTTTTTCACAACATTTCAGCTGCGAAGATAACACTTCTTTCCCACCCCGCAAAATCCTGACGTTTCTACTTGCAACAAGAATTATCGAAACAGGCTTGGTATTATTCCCCTGTTTCTTACAATTTTTATGATAAATCATGAAGATACTTGCACTTGCTGTGAAAAATATTCAAGCAAGCTTGATATTTCTCGCTCGTTTATTCGTATCTTTGCCAAATAAACGCTATAGACAGGGTTATGCAAGAACAAACGTCGATTGATATATTCAGTTTTGAGGTGGAGAACGGTGTGGCCGAGTATCACGCGATGCTGCGTATTACCAACCCCCGACTAACGTATGCCGAGCAGGTGGACAGTCTGCTCACAGCTTATGGGAAGCTCGTTTCCGAGACGCTGCCCGGTGCCGTGGCCGTACTGAAACGTTTCTTCTTGAGCGATGCTGCCAACCAGGCGGCACACCTGCAGGCCATGCTCATCGAAAGCTCCGACGGTGCGGTATCCATCGTTGAGCAACCCCCACTCGATGGCACCAAAATAGCCCTGTGGGTGTACCTGCAGCGAGGAGTGCAGACTCGTGTGCTGCCTCATGGCGACTATGAGGTGAGCCATAATGGATATCGTCATTTATGGACAGGCTCGAATTGGAACAAAGCCTCCAAGTCGGAATACCAGATGCGACTGCTCTTCAACGACTACATCATGCGCCTCTCGGAACAGGGATGCCGCTTGGCCGACAACTGCATCCGCACCTGGATATTCGTACAGAACGTGGATGTAAACTATGCCGGGGTGGTGAAAGCACGCAACGAGGTGTTCCATACACAAAACCTGACCTCGGAGACCCACTTCATCGCCAGCACAGGCATTGCAGGACGTCATGCCGACCCCGAGGTGATGGTGCAATTTGACGCCTATGCCATCGAGGGCATACGGCCCGGGCAAATACACTACCTGTATGCACCCACACACCTGAACCCCACGTATGAATATGGGGTGAGCTTCGAGCGTGGCACCTACGTGGACTATGGCGACCGCCGCCAAGTATTCATCTCAGGCACAGCCAGCATCAACAACAAGGGTGAAATTGTGCACCCGGGAGATGTGCGCAAACAGACCCTGCGCATGTGGGAGAATGTGGAGACACTGCTCGCCGAGGCCGAGTGCGGGTACGAGCACGTGGGGCACATGATTGTATATCTGCGCGACATGGCCGACTACGCAGTCGTGAAGGAGATGTACGAAGAGCGCTTCCCCACGACGCCCAAGGTCTATCTGCTGGCTCCCGTATGCCGCCCGGGATGGCTCATCGAGATGGAGTGTATGGCTGTCAAGGCCATTGCCAACGATGAATTCCCAACGTATTAGGATCTGTTTTAATTAACTCACACACTCACCTTACCAACTCGGATAAGGGAATCCCATTCGTCGGGTATATGACATCAGGAGCTATTTCAAGCAGCGGGATGTAGACGAACCGGCGTTGCAGCATATGGGCATGAGGGATGGTAAGCTCCGCAGTAGCAATGACACAATCGCCATATAGCAGGATATCAATATCGATGTTCCTGTCTGTATAGTTCCCGTCGACGGTCTTGTGTGTACGCCCCATCAGCTGCTCGATTGACTGGGTCATCTCAAGCAACTCGTGGGGAGAGAGTGCAGTGTCGATAGCCACCACAGCATTGAGAAACCTGTTGTCGGAGCTGAAGCCCCAAGGCTCCGACTCCATGAACGACGAACAGGCAAGCACACGGCCCGCCTGCTCGCCAATATGATCGATTGCCTGGTGCAGAATACCCGTCTTATCTTCGCCAAGATTGGTGCCCAGGCCCAGATATGCAGTCATCACGGTTGGTATCTCAGTCTATCAGTCTACAATGAGCATGGCATCGCCGTAGGCTCCGAAGCGGTAGTCACCCTTCAACGCCACATCGTAGGCCTCCATCACAAGGTCGTAGCCTCCATAAGCGGCCGTCACCATCAGCATGGTGCTGTAGGGAATATGGAAGTTGGTGATGAGGGCATCGGCAAAGCGGAAGTCGTATGGCGGGAAGATGAACTTGTTGGTCCAGCCCTCATACTCCTTGAGCTGACCGTCGGCGCCAACAGCTGTCTCAAGTATGCGCATTACGGATGTACCGATAGCACATACCTTATGTCCCTGGGCCTTTGCCTTGTTGACAATCTCCGTGGCCTCGCGCTCCACGAACATCTGCTCTGAGTCAGTCTTGTGCTTGGTGAGATCCTCCACGTCAATCTCGCGGAAGTTTCCTTGACCAAGGTGCATGGTGACATATGCTGCCTCCACTCCCTTGATTTCCATGCGCTTCATAAGTTCTCGACTGAAGTGCAAGCCTGCTGCAGGAGCGGTCACGGCACCTTCGTTCTTGGCAAAAATGGTCTGGAAACGATCATAATCCTCTTCCGTAGCCTCGCGCTCGATATAATAAGGCAGTGGCGCCACACCGAGTGCATAGAGTGCCTGCTTGAACTCGTCATGCGGCCCATCGTAGAGGAAACGTAGGGTACGGCCTCGTGAGGTAGTGTTGTCAATCACCTCGGCTACCATCGCATTGTCGTCGCCGAAGTAGAGCTTATTGCCGATACGAATCTTACGGGCAGGGTCTACCAATACATCCCATAGACGGAACTCCTCGTTGAGCTCGCGCAGCAGAAACACCTCGATGCGGGCGCCTGTCTTCTCCTTATTGCCATACAGGCGGGCAGGGAACACACGGGTGTCATTGAAAAGGAAGGCATCGCCCTCGTCAAAATAGTCGAGCACCTCCTTGAACAGCTTGTGCTCAATCTCTCCCGTTTGCCGGTGCACGACCATCAGTTTTGAGTCGTCGCGATGAAAAGTAGGCTCCTTCGCGATACGCTCCTCGGGAAGCTTGAATTTGAATTGAGAAAGTTTCATATTATATCATTATTTGTTAGTTCTTGCTTGTGTTGTCCAGTGACTCGGCAGAGTCTGAGCATTCTATCCCCTCCAGCCACTCGGTAAACGCATCGATACTCATGCAGTCAGTCAAGGTGGTCTCGCCCACCCGGGTGCGTTCCAGTCCTGTAAGATGTGCACCGCTCTGCAATGCCTCGCCAATGTCGCGGGCTAAGGCGCGGATGTAAGTACCCTTGCTGCATACCACACGTATCGCGATATCGGGCAGATTGCATTCGAGCAACTCAATCTCGTCAATGACAAGTGTCTTGGCCTTCAACTGAACCTCCTCGCCCTTACGCGCCAATTCGTAGGCACGCTTGCCATCGACCATGCAGGCCGAGAACGAAGGGGGTATCTGCTCGATAGTGCCGATGAAGCTGCGCAAGGTATCCTCTACCATTTCACGGGTGATATGCTCCGTAGGATAGGTAGCATCGATGGGTTTCTCCAGATCGTATGAGGGGGTAGTAGCTCCAAGTCGTATATGAGCCACATATTCCTTTGTCTGATACTGGAACTCCTCGATGCGCTTCGTGGCCTTACCCGTGCAGAGTATCATCACGCCTGTTGCTAAGGGGTCGAGC
>JAFWXS010000125.1 GCA_017517925.1 Bacteroidaceae bacterium
AGAACAAATTTTGAAACATTACTGGAGGCTGGTTGTCATTTCGGTCACTTGAAGCGCAAATGGAACCCCGCTATGGCTCCTTATATCTTCATGGAGCGCAATGGTATTCACATCATTGACCTTCACAAGACAGCCGCTATGGCTGACACTGCCGCTGAGGCACTCAAGCAAATCGCTAAATCAGGAAAGAAGATCCTGTTTGTTGCTACTAAAAAACAAGCTAAAGAGGTACTCGCCGAGAAGGCTACAGCAGTAGGCATGCCCTACGTAATCGAGCGCTGGCCCGGCGGTATGCTCACCAACTTCCCCACCATCCGCAAGGCTGTGAAGAAGATGGCTACTATCGACAAGCTCACTGCTGACGGTACATTCTCTAACCTCTCAAAGCGTGAGATCCTCCAGATCTCTCGTCAGCGTGCCAAGTTGGAGAAGAACCTCGGTTCTATCGCCGACCTTACTCGTCTTCCCTCTGCACTCTTCGTGGTAGACGTATGCAAGGAGCACATCGCAGTACGTGAGGCCAACCGTCTCGGTATCCCCGTATTCGCTATCGTTGATACCAACTCAGATCCTTCAAACATCGACTTCGTAATCCCCGCTAACGATGACGCTACAAAGTCTATCGAGGTTATCCTCGACGCTTGCTGCGGCGCTATCGCCGAGGGTCTCGAGGAACGCAAGGCTGAGAAGGTCGACATGGACGCTGCTGGCGAAGGTGAGGGTGAAGAGGCTCCCAAGGCTCGTCCCGCTCGCAAGCGCACAGCAAAGGCTCGTGTAGAGAACACTGAGGCTGCTGCTCCCGCTGAGGAGGCGTAAATAATTCTTTAGGAGTTGCAGTAGTCAGGAGCTCAGGAGTTCAGACGATACCAAGCCCGCTTGATTTTTGTCTGATCCTGTAAAAGGGAAAACAGCAGATGAAGCATTTGTCTGTACTCCTCTACTCCTGAACTCCTGTAACTCCTTATTAAATTAAAACAATTTATAACTCATAAAACAAAAGAATATTATGGCTGTAAGTATGGCTGATATTACCAAGCTCCGCAAGTTGTCAGGTGCTGGTATGATGGACTGCAAAAAGGCTCTCGAAGAGGCTGAAGGCGATTTCGACAAGGCAATGGAGATCATCCGCAAGAAGGGTCAGGCTGTTGCTGCAAAGCGTTCAGACCGTGAGGCTTCTGAGGGTTGTGTTTTGGCAAAGGCCGACGGTAAGTTCGCTGCCGTTATCGCCTTGAAGTGCGAGACCGACTTCGTTGCAAACAACGCTGATTTCGTTAAGTTGACACAGGATATCCTCGACTTGGCTATCGCTAACAAGTGCCAGACTCTCGACGAGGTGAAGGCTCTGCCCATGGGCAACGGTACCGTGCAGGATGCTGTTACCGACCGTTCAGGTATCACCGGTGAGAAGATGGAGCTCGATGGCTACATGACTATCGAGGCTGAGTACGTAGCTGTTTATAACCACCAGGGTAAGAACCAGCTCTGCACACTCGTAGGCTTGAACAAGGCTAACGAGGCTGCCGGTAAGCGTCTCGCTATGCAGGTAGCTGCCATGAGCCCCATCGCTATCGACGAGGATGGCGTATCTGAGGAGATCAAGAACCAGGAGATTGCTGTAGCCGTTGAGAAGACCAAGGCTGAGATGGTGAAGAAGGCTGTTGACGCTGCCCTCTCTAAGGCTGGCATCAACCCCGCTCACGTAGACTCTGAGGACCACATGGAGAGCAATATGGCCAAGGGATGGATCACCGCTGAGGATGTAGCCAAGGCTAAGGAGATCATCGCTACCGTATCTGCAGAGAAGTCTGCCAACCTCCCTGAGCCTATGATTCAGAACATCGCCAAGGGTCGTCTTGGCAAGTTCTTGAAGGAGGTTTGCTTGCTCAACCAGGAGGACATCATGGAGGCTAAGAAGACCGTACGCGACGTTCTCAAGGAGATCGATGCTGAGCTCAAGGTTGTTGCCTTCAAGCGCTTCACACTCCGCGCAGAGTAATCCGCTTCAGAGAATTTATCGTTTAACAAATAGACAAAGCCCACCATGCGGTGGGCTTTGTGGCTTTATACCCCTTCGCTTTTTAGGGTAGAGCCTCTAAAAAAAATGAGTAGACCGACGAAGCAAAAAGGGTAGACCCTCGAGCCGTGAAGGGTAGGGCCTCGAGACAGATTGAGTAGACCGACGAGAGAGAATCTTTTTGTCCGTTTCTAAAAAAACTTGCTACAATTTGTAAAAAAACGGCGCAGGGGCGATTTTCCGTGTATAGCCCAGACAGCTATCCCCACCGCCTAACCAAATATCTTGGCACTACGGAACATGAAGAATGGTAGGTCGTTGACACCATGCACCTGCGCTCGTAGTCCTTTGATTTTTTGAGTTGAAAGACTCCGCGGAAGCATTGGTGGACCTGTTGTTGAAATAGTTCAGTATGGCTCTGGCAAAAACTGTTGGAGCCGTCTGTTTTCGTCCCAAGGCTTGACGGCGATTCCTCGCAGGCTCGGGCGGATTTTCCCATAGGCTTCTCCGCTTGCTGTCACAGGCTCGACAAGTCCCTGCCGCAGGTGAAAAAGACACCTATAAACAAGTGTTCCGAAACAGGCTGTCCGGCTGTCCTTGTCGGGTGTATCGCGCTGTATGCCATTCGCTTAGCAAGGACAACCCATGCTGGCAGAGTTGACCGTATGCAGCACTCTTTATTGAAGGCAAGTTGCCATTTTGGGCATTTCGACAGAGCATTGCAACGAGAAATCTGATGATAGCAAATGATGTAATTTCCCACGTGTGAAATCGTACACCCCGAGGTTGCCCTCGGTCAACTATGGTCGTCCTTGTTAATTCTCTGATAATATATTACTTGCATGGCGTCAGGTCAGCTGGACAGCCTATTTAGGAAACATCGTTTTTATAGGATAAAATAGGGTCTGCCCTCCGTGTCTCGAGGGTCTACCCAATTCCCCAAACGGGCTTACCCATTTTCTCCTGAGGCTCTACCCGATTTTTCTCAAGGGTCTGCCCATTTCTGTCGGCACTTTGCGCTTTTTCGGTACAACATTCCACATCGCTGACTGCACTGTCCCCTCTTTTAGGGGGATGAGACCGAAGACAGGGCGGGGATATAAGACTAAATTCGTGATCATTCGTGTTCTCTCTTTTCTTTAACATGAACTCTCGTGAAACAAAGTTCGTCGCCCACAAGAGCTAAAGGCAATTTCTCATGAATTTTCGAGTCAGAGAAACATAAAGCATTTTTTATTCACGATGTTGAGAAAAATGTGTAACTCATAACTTATAATTCCGAATTATTTACTATTTTTGCCCTTGCCATTCCGTAGGGCGATGCGTCGCGTGCAAGGAAAGGTGTTTCTTTTGAAAGAAAGGTGTTATTGAATTATCTTCTTAGCTCAAATCTCGCAAATTTGATTGTCACGAAGATGATGGCAGTAGCACCACATCTGTTGATTTGTCATTCTATGAATGTATTGTTCATAGGGAGTATGATATTTCAATGAGGTGTGGGCTATTGTCTTATCCGTGACGAGGCAATGCGAGAGCCTGAGCTAAGGATGAGGCAATATGTTCCTACACCTTATGTTTTTATAAAGGCTCAACTTGGGAACAGGGGAGTATGAGGAGAAAAACGTATGACGAAACTTAAGTGTTGACTATATGGATTCATCTGTATATGAAATTTTATCCCTTTTGTAATGTGGTTAATGAGGGATTGAAATAATAAACTATCAATTAATAGCATAAAATGAAAAGAAGAACTTTACTTTTACTAAGTTTCCTATTGAGCAATACGTGTTTAATATTTGCAGAGGTGGGAAGAGATGTGACATCCTTATATGTAGTTAATCCGAATTTTAATGTTTGGGATGGATATTCTGGATGGGAGACAACAACAGGTGCCATAAATAACCAATTGAATAATAATATGATTGATGGTTATTATTTAACGGATTATTTTTGGGAAAACTGGAATCAAACACCATTTATAGGGAAAATGTATCAGACCTTGAACGTTCCTAATGGAGTTTATGAACTCAGTATTTCTGCTTTCTCAAAAATGGATTCGCAAGGAGGAAGTTGCACATACGATGCCTATGTATATGCTAATACCTCAATGAAAAATGTCGGATACACAGAACGCTACATGGTAAGGACTATTGTAACTGATGGCGTGTTAGAGATTGGCCTTGGTATGCCTGTCTTCAAACAAGATTGGGTGGCTATAGACAATGTTAGGCTTACATATCTTGGAGAGTCATACGACTTGTATCTTGAGGTATTGAATGAACTTGTTGATTTTGCTGCTAATATTCCAAGTTTAGGAACCTTGCAAGAAGCAGCAATAAACACACTTGATAGTATAACGGTTGAAGTTTGGGACGAAGTTTCAGACGATATCGGTAGTATAGTTGTAGCGTACGAGAAGGTGTCAAATACCTTAGCAGTTGCAATGCATTCATATAGTAATTATGCACAATTATATTCTGCATATTGTGGGTTGGGCACTGCTATTAAGGATTGTGTCAATACTTCTTTACGCGAGGATGCTATAGCTTTATACAATAAAGCAGAAAAGGCTTACCAAGAATTGATGCTCGGGAATGCTGAAGTGAAAGCCTTGATTGCAGAAATAGAAAAAATGTGTGTTGCATTAAAGGTGCCCGATATGTCCAATGCATCTGACGAAAATCCTATTGATGTAACAGGGTTTATAAGTAATTCAAAGTATGAGGAATACAATAACGATTGGTCAGGTGACGGGTGGTTGATGCATTTGGATTATCATAATGTAGAATTCTATAGTAAGAACTTCTATTACTATCAAACACTGACAGGACTTCCTGATGGAATGTACAAGGTTGAAATGCAAGGCTTTTATCGTCCAGGAACTGCGCTTGGGGCTTATAATCTATACGCTAAAGACGATAAAACAAAGTTTTACGCAAAGCTTTTTGCAGAGACGCCAGAAGTGAAACATTCTACATATCTGCAATCGATAATGTCTGATGCAAGTTCTTATATGCTTAGTAATGATGACGA
Source organism: Bacteroidaceae bacterium (assembly GCA_017517925.1). Lineage (GTDB taxonomy): Bacteria > Bacteroidota > Bacteroidia > Bacteroidales > Bacteroidaceae > UBA1189. The sequence goes on from JAFWXS010000125.1 coordinate 5,048, forward strand.
GAGGGTAACTGGTGGAGAATATGTTCCTAACACAATGGGGGGAGCATATAGATATTTTTCACAAGGTCTATATCAAAATTACATTTATATATATGTAACTGGGGGCACTCTTACTATTGGCTTGGAGAAAGACCAATTGATCGTTGATGATTGGACCATCTTTACAAACTGGTCTCTTACTTATTATGGAGAAAACAGCAATCATGTATCTGGAAATGCAAGCGGAAAGTATACAATAAGGTATACTGTAGATGGTACTGTCATAACCAGTCAAGATGTAGCGCCTGGGATGCCTGTTGAACCTTTAGACATTACTCCCGAGAAGGACGGATATACATTTGTTGATTGGAAAGGCATGCCTGAAATAATGCCAGCAAACGATATTGCCATCAGTGGTTTATTTGCTATAAACAAATATCTTGTGACCTTTAAGATTGGCGATGAGGTAATCGCGGCTGACTCTCTTGAGTATGGTGCGACTATCGTTGCTCCCGATGCTCCCGAGAAGGATGAGCACACTTTCAATGGCTGGGGAGAGGTGGCAAAGACGGTGCCTGCCGGTGATGTGACCTATGAGGGAAGCTACACCGCGAACTCTTATCTACTGACCTATGTAGTGGATGGTGAGATCGTACAGACCGACTCTGTAGCCTACGGCACAGCAATCACCTTGCTTGAAGAACCCACCAAGGAGGGCTACACCTTCAGCGGATGGGACAAGACACTTACCACCATGCCTGCCGAGGATGTCACCATCGGCGGAACCTTCACCGTCAATATATATAAGGTATACTACTACGTAGGTGAAGAACTGATACACACCGCCGAGGTGGCCTATGGCGAGGCTATCCCTGAATACACTTACGAACCGACAGGTGAGGGCGATATATTTGAAGGTTGGATAGGGGAGACCTACGAGACGATGCCTGCCCATGATGTGACCTACGTGGCGAATATTACGAATGGCATAGATGCCATGTCAACAGACAACGGACAACAGACAACGGCCATTTATGACCTCACAGGTCGCGAGGTGACGGATACCGAGAATCTCAAGGGTGGTGTCTATATCGTGAATGGTAGGAAAGTTGTGATTAAGTGAGAGCAGAAGCAAAGTTTACTTTGATTATGCCGAGCGTGAACAACTAAAACGAAGTTAAAGTTGTGATTAAGTAATCCGCTTAACCCTGTCGGGTCAATGGAGTAGGGAGTGGGCATGTGCTCTCTCCCTATTTATGTTAGGTAATAATATGGCAGACATTCTACTTATGCCACAAGCCGTGTGATCCATATCCACAGGGGTGCGGCAAGCACAAACATGAAGATGCTGAAGGCCAGTGTGGAGGTGCCTGTGCGCACATACTGTTGGTAGCGGCTGCCGATGATGATGCCCGAGAAGGCGGGAGGCAGGGCACCGGCAAGCACCATCATCTGTAGCTTCATGGGTTCCATCTTGAAGATGAGCCCGATGATGAGCAGCACGGCAGGCATCAGGAGGAGCTTGAAGCAGGTGTTGTAGAGCACCTCCTTGTCTAACTGGAACTTCATGCCCGAGAGGGTGAGTCCCGCAGCAAAGACCGCCACGCCGGAGTTGGCCTTGGCGATGAGTTCGAAGTTGGGTTCAAGGATAGCAGGGAACTTGATGCCGCACAGCACCAATACTACCGCTAAGATGGGAGCCCAGCACACGGGAGCCTTCAGGGCATCGAGCACGGGGTTGCCCCTCTTGACCGTGCCGCCATTGGCCGTGGCCGTAGCCGTGGCAGCCTGACCGGCATTGAGCAGTGCCATACCGATAGGGATGCTCACGGCATTGACCACGATGGAGACGATGGCGATGACGAGTCCCGTGGATGCGGTGTCGCCATAGATGGGGGAGAGCACGGCAAAGCCGAGGAAGCCGATGGTGGGCGAACCCGTAATGAGGGCACTCACGGCCGCTTCGCCCCGGCTGTGCTTGAACAGCTTGTAGGTGGAGAGGTAGGAGAGGAGGAACAGACCCACCAGTACGACGAGGCTGATGATGAGCAGCTTGCCGTCATCGAACAGCATCGTGCGGTCGGCCTTGACGATGGAGACGAACAGGGCTGCCGGCAAGGCGTAGGTGAGTACCAGCTTATTGAAGATTTGGGCATTGGCAGCGGTGAACACGCCACGTTTGCCTGCCGCATACCCCAACGCCATGATGACGAAGATGGGGAGGATGTCTTTGATGAGGATGTCGAGCATAGTCTTGTATTTTTGAGGAGTGAAGGAGTTCAGGAGTCAGGAGTTCAGACAATAGTGAAGTTTTCACGTAACTGTGGTTTTATCTGCACTCCTAAGCATAGCGTCACTCCTACACTCCTATTACTTCTAATTAAACAATCACTTCTGCGGGGCCACCGTCTTCGGATTCAAGTTTCCGATATGTCCGCTCTCGGTGCCCACGGCAGGGTCGATGACGCAGTTGATGAGCGAGGGCTTGCGCGAGGCAAGAGCCGCGGTGAGGGCTGTGCGCAACTCGTCGGGGGTGGTGACGTGGTAGGCTGCACCGCCGAAGGCCTCTATCATCTTGTCGTAGCGGGCACCGGGAGTGAGCGAGGTGGGCGACGGGTCGGGGCCACCACCGAGGTTGGGGTCGTTGCCACGGTAGATGCCGTCGTTGTTGAACACGACGATGGTCACGGGGAGCTGGTAGCGGCAGATGGTCTCTACCTCCATGCCACTGAAGCCGAAGGCACTGTCGCCCTCGATGGCGAGGACCTGCTTGCCGCCGGTGACGGCTGCTCCTATGGCATAGCCCATGCCGATGCCCATGACGCCCCAGGTGCCGGTGTCGAGGCGGAGGCGCGGATGGTACATGTTGATGACGTTGCGCGTGTCGTCGAGCGTGTTGGCTCCCTCGTTCACGAGGTAGATGTCCTTGTAGCTCTGCATCACATCGCTCACCGCCTTGAGCGCATTGAAGTAGTTCATGGGTGAGGTGGGCGTGGTGAGCTTGGCCTGCATCTTGACGATGTTGGTCTGCTTGACGGTGTCAATGGCATCGCGCCACTCCTTGGGGCACTGGATGTTGAAGTTGTCCATCTTGGCAATCATCTCGTCGAGCGAGGAGACGATGTCGCCCACTACGGGCGCTGCGATGGGTCGGTTGCTGTCGATCTCTTCCGGTTCGATGTCGAGCTGGATAAACTGCGCCGCGGGGTTCCACTTCTTGCCCTTGCCGTGGGTGAGCAGCCAGTTGAGACGGGCACCGATGAGCACTACCACATCGGCCTCGCCGAGCACGAGGCTACGCGCCGAGGCGGCGCACTGGGGATGGTCGTCGGGCAAGAGCCCCTTGGCCATTGACATGGGGAGGAAGGGGATGCCGGTCTCCTCCACGAAGGTGCGCAGCTGATTCTCGGCTTGCGCATAGGCTGCTCCCTTGCCGATGATGATGAGGGGCTTCTGTGCCGAAGCAAGCAGCTTGAGTGCCCGCTTCACCGAACCTGAGCAGGGATACTGCTTGGGGGCAGGGTCTACAGGGGTGAAGAGCGAAGCCTGTGCGCCCTCGGCATCTATCGGGGTGCTGAGCATGGCGGTGGTGATATCGAGGTACACGCCACCGGGACGGCCCGACACGGCAGTGCGGATGGCACGTGCCACGCCTACGGCAATGTCCTCGGGACGGTTGATGCGGTAGGCGGCCTTCACGAAGGGCTTGGCCACGTTCATTTGGTCCAGTCCCTCATAGTCGCCCTGTTGCAGGTCGATGATGTTGCGGTCGCTGGAGCCGCTGATCTGTATCATGGGAAAGCCGTTGGTCGTGGCAGCAGCCAGCGCGGTGAGGCCGTTGAGGAAGCCCGGGGCCGACACGGTGAGGCAGATGCCCGGCTTCTGGGTGAGATAACCGCTGATGGCAGCGGCATTGCCCGCCGACTGCTCATGGCGGAATCCGATATAGCGTATGCCCACCTCTTGTGCATGGCGGGCGAGGTCGGTGACGGGGATGCCCACGACACCGAAGATGGTCTCCACACCATTACGTTTGAGGGCATCGACCATGAGGTGCATGCCGTCTGTAAGGGTGGAGTTGGGATTGTTGGTGATATAGTTCATGATGAGTGAAGAGTGAAAAGGGAAGAGTTCTCTGAGTTCTCTGAGTTCTCGGAGAACTTAGACAATTTAGGAAAAAACTATGCGGTCTTGCAGACGATTTGTTTCTTGCGCAATGCCGCAATCTCGTCGGCGGTGTAGCCAATCTCGCGGAGCACCTCGTCGGTGTGTTCGCCCAAGGCGGGAGCGGGCTTCACTTCGGGCTTGTAGCTCGAGAACTTGGGCGGGCATCCGATGGTGAGGAACTTGCCCCGACCGGGCTGGTCGACTTCGACGATGGTGCCGCACTTGCGCAGCGACTCATCTTCGGCAATCTCTTTCATCGTGAGTACAGGGCCGCAGGGTACGCCGGCTTTGCCGAGTGTCTCTACGATCTCCATCTTGTCACGGGAGATGGTGTAGGCCTCCACAGCGGCATAGATCTCCTCCTTGATCTTGTTGCGGGCTTCGGGAGTGTTGTACTTGGGGTCGGTGGCCCACTCGGGATGTCCGATGGCAGCGGCGGCCGCAGCAAAGGGCTTCGCCTCGTTCTGCAACACGATGTAGACGAAAGCACCGGGGTCGGTTTCCCAGCCCTTGCAACGATAACACCATCCCATCACTTGTCCGCCCTCGACATTACCGCCACGGGGCACGGTGTCGCCAAACGTCCCGTTCGGGTATTGGGGGAAGTGCTTGAGCACACCTGTATGCTCAAGGATGAGCTGGTCGCGCAGCTTCACGCGGCAGAGGTTGATGACAGCATCCTGCATCGACTGCTCCACGAAGCAACCCTCGCCCGTCTTCTCGCGCTGCATGAGGGCAGCCAGCAGGCCGATGAGCAGGTGCATACCCGTATTGCTGTCGCCCAAGGCAGCCCCCGACTGGGTAGGCATATTGTAGTCGCCCTTCCACCAACCCGTAGTGGCAGCCGCACCGCCGGCACACTGTGCCACCGGCTCGAAAGCCTTCACCGAGGCGAAGGGGGAGTCGTCGTTGAATCCCTTGATGGTGCCATAGATGACACGCGGGTTGATCTTGTGGACCTCCTCCCACGAGAACCCCAACTTGGCTACAGCACCCGGGTGCAGGTTCTCGACGAAGATGTCGGCCGTCTCGAGCAGTTTGGTCAATATCTCCTTGCCCTCGGGCGTCTTCATGTCCAGTTCGATGGAGCGCTTGTTGCAGTTGAGCTGCAGGTAGTAGAGACTATCCTTGTCGGGATAGTCGAGCAGCTCGGTACGCGTAGGGTCGCCCAGGCCCACACGTTCAATCTTGATGACATCGGCACCGAGCCATGCCAACATCTGTGTACACGAAGGACCCGACTGTACTTGGGTCCAGTCAATAACTTTAATTCCTTGCAATGGGGCTGTCATATCTGTAATCTCCTTTATTGTTAAGTTAGACATTAATCTTCCCCAACAACAAGGAGTCGTGTGAGATGTTCTGTTGCAAAAACTTTTTTAACTCAACACTTATCTGTCGTTCTGCAACAGTAGCCATACTCACGGTCTATGACCGAGGGCAACAAGGAGAACAGCGTATCGGCTATGGAACGCTGCTTTTTACTTCGTGTTGGTATACCCCTCCTTGATGAGCAGTTCGATGACCTTGGGCTTGAAGTCGCCCTGGATAATGATTTCCCCCTCCTTGGCCGAGCCGCCTACGCCGCAGCGGGTCTTGAGGAGCTTGGCGAGGGCTTTGAGGTCGTCGTCGGTGCCGACGAAGCCACGCACGATGGTCACCGTCTTGCCGCCACGGTGGTTCTTCTCCATCTGCACGCGCAGTTTCTGCTGTTGCTTGGGGAGGGTCTCGGCTTCGGGTTCCTCGTCGGTGATGTAGTTATAGTCGGGGTTGGTGGAGTAGACCACTTGCAGGCGGCTCTTCCAGTCGTTGTCTTTTGCCATGATGTTTGCCAAAATATATTAGCGCAAAGTTACATATATTCCCTGATTTTTACTATTTTTGCGCAGAAAACATTCTTGTTGATGCGATGAAGATTATCTGCGTAGGCATGAACTATGCCGAACATAATAAGGAACTCAATGGGGGCACGCTCGTGAAGCCTGAAAGTCCCGTGATATTTATGAAGCCCGACTCAGCGATACTGAAGGGTGGCAAGCCGTTCTTTATCCCTGACTTTGCCGAACGGTTTGACTATGAGGCCGAGCTGGTGGTGCGTATCAACAAGTTGGGCAAGAATATTGCCCCACGCTTTGCCCATCGCTACTACGATGCGGTGACCGTGGGTGTGGACATCACGGCCCGCGACATGCAGGAACGCTTTCGCAAGGAGGGGCTGCCTTGGGAACTTTGCAAGGGCTTTGACGGCTCGGCTGTATTGGGAGACTTCGTCCCTGTGGAGCGCTTTGCTCACATGCAGAACATTCACTTCCATCTCGACATAGACGGACAGACTGTGCAGCGCGGACATACGGTGGATATGCTCTTCGGCGTCGACGAGCTGGTGGCCTACGTGAGCCGGTTCTTCATGCTCAAGACGGGCGACCTCATCTTTACAGGTACTCCCGTAGGCGTAGGCCCCTTGCAGATAGGGCAACATGTAGAGGGTTTCCTTGAGGGTGAGCGTGTGTTGGCGTTCAAAGTGAAGTAGTGGGATATAAATGCAATAAAAAGCAGATTCCCGCGTTAATCTAACTATGAAAACTATACGACATATACTGCTATTGCTGTCTCTCTGTGCTCTGTTGCCTACAAAAGCCCAAGGTGAGATGGAAATCGATTGGTCGGTATATGCACAGGATACGGTACTTCCTGTATTTACTCATAGCGTAGACCTTGGATATGATTGTGCTGGCGCATATACTGCAGCGATAGAATACCCGGAACTGAAGCCACTTTCGACCGATGAGATCACTCGCTTTCGGTTACCCAAAAGGGCAGGAGTGCCTGAATGGCCCGAAATCACGACCTATAAAGGCGTATCGGCCAAGCGCGGCCAGCTTGATGTCAGTTTCTCTCCTGTCATCTGGCGCGACGGGGAGTATTGGCGCATACAATCATTTACACTAAAGATTCATCGTGAAGCCTTGTCTCAGATACGGCGCGTTGCGGCCATGGAAGAGCGCTATACCTCGCATTCTGTGCTCGCCGAAGGGCGCTGGGTGAAGATTCGCGTGGCTGACAATGGAATGCATATGCTTACGCATGCCCGTCTCAAGAACTTGGGCTTCAGTGACCCGGACAAGGTTCGCTTGTTTGGCTATGGCGGTCATGTGCTCTCGGAAAGTAATCCCGTCTTATGGCGCGATGACCTTTGTGAGGTCGGTGTTTGGCGTGGAAATGACCGTATACTCTTCTATGCCAATGGCCCGGTGAAGTGGACGCTGGACAAGGACAACACATTTACGCATACGCGCAATCCCTACTCGGATTACGGATATTATTTCTTGACCGACAGTGAGGCGGCGAGCACTCCTGCAGACGATGGATACGATGTCGCGTATGCGATGTCGGCTGTGCCGCATAGTGGACAGGTTGAGGAAGAACCCCTTGCTTGGACGCCGGCCTATACACTTCATGAAGTGGACGATTATGCCTGGTTTCATGGCGGTCGCAAGTTGGTGGAGAGCTACGACTACTTGAATGGTAATGTGAAGAATTATTCGTTGTATGCTATCAGTGTGCACCCACTCCGCGATGCTAAACTTGATGTTTGCTTCACGCACAATGCTTCGACTTCTACCTCTGTTACCGTAGCTATGGATAATGCTTCACTTGGAACGTTGTCCTTGAGGCCTGTCGGGACTCACGATGAAGCTGCGGAGACAACGCAGAGCTTATCTGTGGACTTGGATGAAACAAACGCCTTTCATACGGTGACACTTGCGCATCGCCGTGGCGCGGGCATCTCGGGGCGTCTTGATTATCTCCGCCTCAATTATGAGAGAGCCATTGACTTGAATGTACCTTTTTATGTTCCATATCCGGCAGGTAATAAGGCCTTCTCGGTCTGTGGCGCGGATGAAAATACTGTGGTATGGCGCGTGACTGATGCTCCGCATCCCATCCGGATAGCCTCTGTGCTTGATGAACGGACATTTATAGACCCAGAGGCAAAGGCTGGCGATACCTATGTCGCCTTCGACCCTCGGGCATCGTATCCTATGCCCGAAGAGGTGGGCGAGATTGCCAATCAGGACTTGCACGCTACCGAAGCTACGGATTATGTCATCATCGTGCCTGCAAGCGGAAAACTGACAGCGCAGGCCGAGCGTTTGGCCGCGATGCACCGTGCACAGCGCGGACTCACCGTAAAGGTCGTACGTGCCGATGAGGTGTACAATGAGTTTTCATCGGGAACGCCCGATGCCACGGCATACCGCCGTTACTTGAAAATGCTCTATGACCGTGCAGAGTCGTTAGATGATGCACCTAAATATCTATTGCTTTTTGGTGATGGAGCATGGGACAACCGTATGCTTTCGCAGGCTTGGCAGGGTTCCTCCCCCGATGATTATCTACTGTGCTATGAGGTAGAAAATTCGTTCAATGCAGTCAACTCGCATGTGGTTGAGGATTATTTCGGACTACTTGATGATAATGAGGGAAGTAACTTGAAACTGGACAAGGTGGATATCGGTATCGGACGATTCCCTGTGACAACGGCAGTTCAGGCTCGTGAAGCCGTAGATAAGGTAGTAGCCTATATGAATAACGCCAATGCTGGTGCTTGGAAGAATACCATCCTTATGTTAGGCGATGACGGGGATAGGAATCGTCACATGGGCGATGCTGAACTGGTCGCTCAAATGCTCGAAACGGAATATCCCGACTATATGGTGAGGCGCATCTATTGGGATGCTTTCCCCATGGAGACCAATTCGACGGGCAACAGTTACCCCACAGTCCGCAAACGTTTGCTCGAGCTCTTCAATGATGGTGCA
>JAFWXS010000126.1 GCA_017517925.1 Bacteroidaceae bacterium
GCGTTGGCCGCCATCCTGCCATTGACCATCGGAACGGCTGTTCTGCTGTTTTTGGCAGGATTGTTTCAAACCATCGAGTCACCTGCATCTGTGCCGTAGGAAGCAATTGCACGGCTTGGCGCATACGCTGGCGCAGTTCGTCGCGCTCCATCGCCTCGGTAGGCTCATGGGTGGCTTCCTCGCCTTGCCGAATTTCCTCTACATAGGCTTGGCGCACGGTCTCGTGCCGATACTCATTCTTGCAGAGGTTATAGGCCATGGCGTAGAGCCACGTGGCAAAGGGCTGTTCGGAGCGATACTCCCTGCGGTGCGTCCACATCCGGGTAAAGAGTTCCTGCACCATATCTTCGGCCTTGGCGGTGTCGTAGGCGAGCATGCGGAGGAAGAAGCCGCCGAGCTTTTGTGCATACCTATTATAAATGGTGTCGAAAGCCGCGTGCTCGCCGCGACCGATGCGTTGCATAAGCTCGGCATCGGTCAGCGCACTCAGGGCGTTAGCGGTCAATCTCTTCATAGTACTTCTGGCGTTGTTCGTCGGGTGCATCAACTTGCTCTACGATGCGCAGCATCAGTGTGCGCAGTTCGTTGTAGCGGAAGAAGTTACCTGTCTGCTTGTAATGGTCGAGCAGTGACTTGAAGCAAGGTATGTAATTCAAGTTGAATTTATTGGCAGAAGCCGGGTAGCTCTCGGGGAGGAAGCTCTCGCGCAAATAGTCGGTAAGGTAATTCTCCTCGAAGTTCTTGCGCTTGATGGCCAAGTTGTCGTAGGGCTTCTCGCTATAGCGCATCACCAGTCCCTCGGAGTAGAGTTTGTCCTTGAACGACGGCACATTCATCAGTGAAGAGAAGTATACGGCAGGGCGGCGGGTGTGCTTGATGATATGTAGCATCATCTGGTCAGTGTATTTGTCGGCCTCCTCCTGGCTCGTAATCTGTGGTATAGGCTCAAAGTCAGGAATACTCAGTCGCTCGCATATCAGCTTCCTGTAGTTGGGTGTCCACATCATGCTCATGCATATAACATCAATATCTTCGAAGAGATTCTTGCCGTATTGCACCAGCAGTTTGGAGAATGTTGGCGAGTCTCCGTTGACAAAGATGAGGCTGTTTGCCTTCATGCCGCTAAGCTCGTTGTAGGCATAGTTGAGCAGAGAGGGCGAGTAGGTGCCGCTGTTGTACCAGCGCTTCAGTATGTCGGCCATCAACTCTTCGTCACCCGTCTGCATCAGGTAGCTGACGTAGTCGGGGTACATCTCCACATTGTCCGGGCGCATCTGTATGGCCTTTTTCATATCTGGAGCAGCGTCGACATCGCCCTTATGGTAATACTCCATGATATACAATGTATAGGTGTCGGGGATAGCCTTTGCCATCTCTTGCATTATGCGCTCCACTTTCTCTCTAAGCTCGGTGCTTTCATCGAACCATGATTGGTATCTTACCGCCTTGTAATAGTTCTTCCAGGCCTCTTCGTTCTTCGGGTTCTTGTCTATCTCGGCTTTCCACAGGCGTTCCTGTGTCTTGTACCATTCGGCACTGTGCTTTACCTTGACTGGTGTCTCCACCTTTTGCGGTATCTCCTTCTCTGTGTTGTCCTGTGCCCAAGCCGTATGAGCGGTAAGTGTAAATCCTGCGATTGCCGTGAGGCAAGCGATAATGGTGTGCTTTGTTTTCATTTGCGTGTATGCTTTTTGTTGTTTGTACTCAGTTTGTTCTATCTGTAAAACGCGTTTTTCATGATTGCATACACGCGAAGCGCCCAATCGTTCGGTACTTTAACAATGTTTAACTCTGATGGGCTTGCCC
>JAFWXS010000127.1 GCA_017517925.1 Bacteroidaceae bacterium
AGTGAACATGTGGTCACTACTTGCCCCAAATCTACAAAGTCCTACAAATTGCTGTCGATGCGTACCTTGACATCGTCCCACACACCATAGATGGCATCCTCCTTGACCCACATCGGGCAGATTCTGGCTTCTACCTGGTTCGGTCCTACTTTCGCAAAGGGGAGCATCTCTGTCTCTAGGATATTGATGCCCAAAATGCGGTTCTGGTAGCCGTTCACTAGGTCGCCAAACCCATAGTTCTTGTTCTGCGCCTGCTCCCACATCTGGATTTCCGCGAGCTGGCGTGCCGTTAGCGCTAGCACACAGGTATTCACGCCTTTTTTGTATGCCTGACGCTTCTTCAATAGCTCGATACCGCGTACAATCTTGTCGAGCACTGCTCCCGTGGCTGTCTTGGTGCCGCTGTACTTGAAATCGAACGGCACAACGTTTGTGGTCAAATCATTGCCGGTATCCTCATCTCCTAAGTCTTCAAGACCTGTGCCGTCCAACCCGGTGTAGTTGGTCGCAAGTAGTCCTCCTCCGATGCCGGTGTATAGGTTCTTGCTGGCTTCCGCCACGGTGAGCTTGCGGTAGCACTTATCTACCGGGTCATAGACCACACCCATGAGCACCTCATCTCGGGTTCGGTTGATGGCGGCGCGTACTTCGGTGATGATGTTGCTCACAGAGAAATCAATGTTCGTGTTGAACATCTTGTCGTCATGTGAGAACTGCGACACGTTGAGAAAGTGTCGTGGTCGCATGTGGCGATTGCCGAATTGGAGCTCGCTGCGGTTGGTTATTGGTTCTGCACGTTGCGTGCGTTCTTTCATCGCGGCCATGCCGTTGTACGGTATCTCTACCGACTTGCCTGCACAACCGTTCATAACGGTGAAGTAGGGGGTGACTAGCGAGGAGTCCTGCTGCAACATGCGCTGCAAGACTTTCGTGTACTTAACTCCGTACTATCCATCTATATTGCTCTTCAATATATCATTACCCATGATTACATATTAACATATTACACTTTTAACTAAATATCCCGTAAAGTGACCGGGCTTACTATATCCCTAGGAGTTCATTGACTCTTCGGTTGACTATCTTGTGTTGGGGATCTCCCGGGGTGATGAGGGCGTGGTATTTCACCGGGTCAGAGTAAATCTCTTCTAGCTCTTGCTCCGGTGTCATCTTCGGTGCGCTCTGCGGATTGCCTGCGTAGCGCACATTCTCTCCTCCGCTCGCCTGGCGTATCGCGTTCATCAAGCGGAATCCGTTCGGGCTCATCAGCACGCTCATCTGCTCAGCGCTCAGTCCTGCTTTCTGGCTCATACGCACCATGAATTGCTTGGTGGCATTCACCTTGGCATCGAACTCGCTTCCCCATTCCTGGCGCAAGGCTGCTCCGCTTTCCCTTGCTGCCTGTGCTTCCATCTCCTGGGCATAGCTCATGGCGGCATTCAGGTATTCGGCAGCCTTGCTGCCGTCTAGTCCCAACTGCTGGGCTCGTTCTGCCAGGCCTCCGTGCAGATGTTGCGGTATGCTGCTGTCCTCGCCCAGGTTGAACCCATACTCGCTTTCTCCGCGGCTTTCTTCTCCCGTCGTCTTCTCGGTTTCTTCCACCTATTGCTCGATATCGCTCTCGGTAAATGCAAATGGATTCGTCTCCGTCTCTGTCATTACCTCGGGTACTTGGGGGGACTCTATTGATTCGTCACTCATAATGTATGCTCCTTAATTTGTTGTTTCAATGTTGCTAAATTCTCTTCTGCCTCTGCTACTCTCTCTCGCTCGAATCGGATGGCGTCAATACTCCCTCGTAAGGTGTCGTATCTCATTGCCTCCAGGGGTTCATATGTCCCGCCCATCCTGGGGGTGAACATGAACAGCCTGTTCTTCACATCGAATAGCTCTGCCAGTACGTCCAGCACTTCGTCTGTGATATGCTGTGCCAGCACTTTTCGGCGTCTCACCAACGCCTCCGCTTTCTGTATCTCTAGTTGAAATCGCCTGGTTGTTTCCTCCATCTCTCCTTTATATCACACGCTGTTATATCCCGCATTGTTCCATATCGTGACTCACTTCATTACAGCTGCAATAATGGCTTGCAGACTCATCCCGCATCCTGCATCCTCACCGTCACTGCTTCCTCCCGCATCCATCCTGTTCAGCTCCGCTATACTCGCCACCGCCCCTCGTACATCGCGACCCTCGGCACAATTACTGGCCAGGGCACTCAGCATCGCCATTCGCTCCTGGCGGCTCAATATCACGCTCCGGTCAAGCGGCTTCCTCAGGCTCTCACAGTGTGCCCGTATCTCTTCCTTTTGCAGTAGGCGGCTTG
>JAFWXS010000128.1 GCA_017517925.1 Bacteroidaceae bacterium
CACGCCCATGCCGATGGAATGTACACCGGCCTTGCCCATACGGTCAGGAGCATTCACTCGCCAATCGAACTTCGATTTCATTCCTCGTGGGTGATACACGTTGTAACGCTCCGCATTGTAAGTTTCTTGGAAACAAATCACGCCGTTCAATCCGTGGTGGGTCAGTTCTTGGTATTCTTCCGCTTTCAATGGCATGACCTCGATTTTCAGATTGGCGAAGTATCGTTTAGCAATGTCGAGCGCCTTGGCAAGATAAGGCACACCGGCCTTGGCGGGATTCTCTCCCGTCACCAAAAGGATGTTCTCGAACGGTCCTAATTGCTTGATGGCTTTGAACTCATTCTCCATCTCCTCGAAAGTGAGGATGGTACGTGGCATCGGGTTACTGATATGGAAACCGCAATACACGCACGAGTTGGCACAGGAGTTGGTGAGGTAAAGAGGGATGAAGAGCGACATCGTCCGTCCGAAACGTTCTTCAGTGTAATGTTTGCTCAGTGTCGCCATCTTTTCCAAATAGGGAGTGGCGGCAGGCGAGATGAGCGCCATGAAGTCATCGACGGTGCAATGCTCTTTCGAGAGGGCACGTCGCACGTCGGCATCGGTCTTGGCATATATCTGTTTCGTGGTTTCTTCCCACGAGTAGTTTTTTATTTCTTCGCTGAACATAGTGGTTATATTTTTCGTATATCCCGACTCAATTTCATCGCACAGAAATGCGGACCGCACATGGTGCAATACTCGCCGTCGGTGTGCCTTCCTTCTTGGAAATACTCCAACGCCCGGTCGGGATCGAGCGAGAGATGGAATTGGTCGCGCCAACGGAACTCGAAGCGGGCCTTGCTTAACGCATTGTCACGAATCTGTGCGGCAGGATGACCTTTGGCCAAGTCGGCGGCATGGGCAGCTATCTTATAAGTAATAACCCCCGTGCGTACATCTTCCCGATTGGGCAAGCCGAGGTGTTCCTTCGGGGTGACATAACAAAGCATCGCCGTACCTAACCATCCGATTTGTGTCGCTCCGATGGCGGAGGTGATGTGGTCGTAGCCTGGTGCAATGTCGGTCACGAGCGGGCCGAGGGTGTAGAACGGTGCATTGTGACACGACTTGATTTGGCGTTCCATATTCTCCTGAATCTTGTGCAAGGGTACATGTCCCGGTCCTTCGATAAAAGCCTGTACATCCTTTTCCCAGGCACGGAGAACCAGCTCGCCCAAGGTGTCGAGTTCGGCAAATTGTGCCTCGTCGTTGGCATCGGCAATGCACCCTGGACGCAGGCCGTCTCCCAACGATACGGCCACATCGTATTGGGCAAGAATGTCGCAGATGTCGTCAAAGTGTTCGTAAAGAAAACTTTCCTGATTATGGATGAGGCACCACTTGCTCATGATGCTTCCGCCACGGCTCACGATGCCGCACAACCGCTTGTCCGCCAAGTGGACATTATGCAAGCGGATACCGGCATGGATGGTGAAGTAATCCACCCCTTGTTCGCATTGCTCGATGAGGGTGTCCCGATAGATTTCCCAAGTAAGGTCTTCCACCTTGCCATTTACCTTCTCCAATGCCTGATAGATGGGCACGGTACCCACGGGTACAGGGCAGTTGCGGATAATCCACTCACGGGTTTCATGGATGTTATTGCCGGTGGATAAGTCCATCAATGTGTCGCCACCCCATTTGCAACTCCATACCGCCTTGTCCACTTCCTCTTCAATGCTCGATGTGGTGGCGGAGTTGCCGATGTTCGTGTTGATTTTCACCAAGAAGTTACGTCCGATAATCATCGGCTCGCTCTCGGGATGGTTGATGTTGGCGGGCAGTACGGCACGTCCTTCGGCGATTTCCTGACGGACAAATTCGGGCGTGATATGCGTGTCGATACCCAATTCGGCAGCATTCATGTTCTCACGGATGCTGACGTATTCCATTTCGGGGGTGATGATGCCGGCACGGGCACATGCCATCTGACCGACGGGTTGTCCGTTGGTGCGTCGGTCGGTTATCCATGCTTTACGGATACGTTCGATGCCTTGGCGTGGGTCGGTCTTGATGGAAGGGTCGGTATAGGGTCCTCCTGTATCATAGATATAGACGGGAGCGTTGGGGTTCAGTACCTTC
>JAFWXS010000129.1 GCA_017517925.1 Bacteroidaceae bacterium
CTTTTCATCCGAGTCTTCGGTCATCACACCCAACATCGAGCCGTAAGGCACGTTGATACCGGTGTAGACAGTCATCATTAATATATAGGTAAAGAACGCCCAGATGGTATTGCCCGGTTCGCCAAATTCAGGCTTGGTAAAGAGCATCACGCCTGCCACGCCAAACGGGATGGCCATCCACAACAAATACGGACGATACTTACCCCAACGGGTTTGGGTACGGTCGGAGATGATACCCATCATCGGGTCGGACACCGCATCCCATATACGAGTTACCAACATCAATACCCCTGTCACTTCCAGGCTCAGCTGAAACACTGTCGCATAGAAGATGGGCAGATATGCACTAAAAATTTTCCAAAAAGCCGACGACGACATGTCGCCGAAACCATAACCGATTTTTTCTTTCAATGATGCCATTGTGTTTTTCTTTTTTATTTTTAAGATTAATACTTTCATCGTTTGCAATATGCAAAAGTAGTATAACCTTTGCAAAAAAACAAAACGATTCGTTGTTTTTTGCAGACGAAGTGCAAGGTTTATCAAAACTTTTCCTACCTTTGGGATTCCGATAGTGTCATTCAGACGACCGAAGGGAGGAAGAATCTCGAAAAACATAGTGGATGTTACCGAGATCCTTCGCTTCGCTCTGGATGACAAATACAAGGAATATATAAACCTTTTAAACTAAAGTATATGAACCAAGCACTCGAAATGAACCCCAACCGCGTAGTGGCGTACTTGGGAAAGCCTGCCGGAGAACTGACCAAGGCAGACATTGTGAAATACATCAAGGAAAACGGCATCCGCATGGTGAACTTCATGTACCCGGCCGGTGACGGACGCTTGAAGACACTGAACTTCGTCATCAACAATGCCGCTTACCTCGATGCCATCCTCACCTGCGGCGAACGTGTGGACGGCTCCTCACTCTTCCCCTTCATCGAGGCTGGCAGCAGCGACCTCTATGTCATCCCCCGTTTCCGCACGGCGTTTCTCGACCCGTTTGCCGAAATCCCTACCCTCTCCATGCTTTGCTCGTTCTTCAACAAGGATGGCGAACCCCTCGAAAGCTCGCCCGAGCACACCCTCCGCAAGGCGTGCCGCGCCTTCCACGAAGTGACGGGCATGGAATTCCAGGCAATGGGCGAATTGGAATATTATGTGATTGCCCCGGATAGCGGCATGTTCCCCGCCACCGACCAGAAGGGTTATCACGAATCGGCTCCGTATGCCAAGTTCAACGACTTCCGCACCCAGTGCATGGCCTACATCGCCCAGGCAGGCGGACAAATCAAGTACGGACACTCCGAAGTGGGCAACTTCACCATCGACGGCCTCATCTATGAGCAGAACGAAATAGAGTTCCTGCCCGTGAATGCCGAAGAAGCTGCCGACCAACTGATGATAGCCAAGTGGATTATCCGCAACCTAGCGTATAAGTTGGGTTACGACATTACCTTCGCACCGAAGATTACCACCGGCAAGGCAGGTTCGGGTCTCCACATCCACATGCGCATCGTGAAGGACGGACAGAACCAAATGCTCGATGGCGGTGTGCTCTCAGCCACAGCCCGCAAGGCCATTGCCGGCATGATGGAGCTGGCTCCATCCATCACCGCTTTCGGCAATACCAACCCTACCTCCTACTTCCGCCTCGTGCCGCATCAGGAAGCACCGACCAACATCTGTTGGGGCGACCGCAACCGCTCGGTATTGGTACGTGTGCCCCTCGGCTGGGCTGCCAAGACCGACATGTGCATGACTGCCAATCCACTGGAAAGCGAAAGCCACTACGACACCAGCCAGAAGCAGACGGTAGAGATGCGCTCACCGGACGGCTCGGCCGACTTGTACCAACTCATCGCCGGTCTTGCCGTGGCTTGCCGCTATGGCTTCGAGCTGGACAATGCGCTCGACATTGCCGAAAAGACTTACGTGAATGTCAACATCCATCAGAAGGAAAATGCCGACAAGCTGAAGGATTTGGCCCAGCTTCCGGACAGCTGCTATGCTTCGGCTGCTTGTCTGGAAAAGCAACGTGACATCTTCGAAAAGCATCACGTGTTCAGCCCGGCCATGATAGACGGCATCATCAAGAAGCTCCGCTCGTATGGCGACCAGACACTCCGTGCCGACATCGACGGCAATCAGGAAGAAATGCTGGCGCTGGTGAGACGGTACT
Organism: Bacteroidaceae bacterium; assembly: GCA_017517925.1. GTDB lineage: Bacteria > Bacteroidota > Bacteroidia > Bacteroidales > Bacteroidaceae > UBA1189. Next base: position 2,186 of record JAFWXS010000129.1, read on the forward strand.
TCCATTGTGGGTAAGACTTTTAGACACTTCCCCCTGCCTTCATGTCATTCAGAGGAGCAAAGCGACGAAGAATCTCGATAACATAGCGCAGCCGACACGTGGATGCACTTGAGATTCTTCGCTTCGCTCTGAATGACATAGAATGGATTATGATTGCTTACCAATCCCGATACTCATCCCATATCAGCAAGTCTTCCATCGCCTTGGCATCGAATACCTCTTCCGATACGGGTTGTGTCCGGGCATACGAGCGTTTGCCGGGGAAGGCGAGGTCGTAGCCCTCACGGATGGCCTGCATGTCCACCTCCTTGTAAGGGATGCCGCACTCCATGGTGGTCATCGCCGCCACCAGCCTTTCCAGCCTGTCCGTATCCACCCCTCGGGAAGGTTGCGGCAAGTTCTCGTTGCCTCCCAATCCACTGAGTTTCAATACCGTGCGGATGTAGGCTTGCGTATCGTTCTCCGTGGGCGGTGCCCAGCGGTCGATGATGTTCCTTACATTATAATACTGCTTGGTGCGATGGAAATGTTTCCAGTACGATTCCAACACCTTCCAGGCAGCACGGTAGCCGTATGCCATGCTCACGAACTGCACGAAGCTATTGTCCGTCTGCTCTTTCCGTTCGCCCTTCCACCGGTCGGCCGACCGGCGGATGTTGAGCGGATTGTTGTTTCTGATTCCTCTGTTCATAGCCCGTGTTTTTAATTGACCAACTGACCATCTGACCAACCCTGTCCGGGATGCTCCTTCAAGTATGTCTCCGACTTGATGTAACGCTGACGGGCTATTTCCTTCTGCGGCACCTCTTCGCCATACAGTTCGATGTAGCCACGCTTCTTCCAGTTGCTCAGCATGAACGAAAGCGAACCTGAACGGATGCCTTGACTCTGACGAAGCAAACCGGCTTCCTCACGGGTAAAGACCTCGGGCAACAAATCCAACAAGTTTCGGGGGCCTCGTCGGTTGCTGTTTCTGCTACTGCTTTCCTCGTCCTCGATGGCTTGACCGAAGAAATGCATCTTGCACCACAAGTCGTACTTCAATGACCACCGCACGAAATCCGCCATTTCTTGCGTCCAAACCTCGCCATGTGCCACATAAAGCACCATCGCTTTGATGAAAGCAATCACATTGGCACGGAAGGAGAAGTTCTCGTACACCCTGCTTTGCGAAAGGCGGGCAAAGTCGGCATTCTCCTGCATCAACTTCTTGGCCAACTCGCTTGCCTCAGGACACTCTATCAACCCACGAGCAGCGTTCAAGCGTTCGATATAGGGTTTCAGCTCCTCGGCAAAATCCTCACCATACATGCCATAGACAGGCATCTCCGCACCGATTTCCCTTTCGGGAATGGTACACATGTTGATACGGCTCAGTGGCCCGTCGGTCAACACTCGGCTAAAGAAAGCCTGCCCTTTGTGGATGGTGGTACTGACATTGTAGTTGAAGCGCACGCACACCCTTTCGCTGACACTCGAAGTACCCACACGTGTCTGCCCGTACACATTGCCATAGTCGAAGGCCAAACACAGAAGGTCGAACACATTTTGTGAGTTTCCGCGGCTCGAAAGATTGTTGAGCTGCTGAATCTCGTTCATTCTTGCGTAGAGGAAACGTCCTTCGGCATCGGCCATGCGTTGCACGAAGGCTGCACTGGTGCTGTCCGGGTCGATTTCCTGAATCACAATCCCCTCGGGGCGCTTCTTCTTGTCCTTGTTCGCACCTTTCGTCTGCATGTCTTGTTTCCACTTGCGTTCCTTCTCCATGCTCAGGCGGTCGCGCTCGCGGATGTCGGCCAAGATATAGTCGATGGGTACATTCACGCAACTCTTTCCGGCTCCTGTGTGTGCCAGCAGCAGCGTGGCAAGTGTCGCCTCATGCAGGCAGTTGTCGATGTAGCGGAAAGTCGTCTGCCACAGATGCGCCCCCAACGACGGGAAGACGGCATGTGCCACGGCTGCCCGATAAATCTCCGGTGTACGGCTCACCAGCAGGCGGATGAGAGGTGGAAGCACCTTCGGCATCGGGGGTGGTGTGTTAGTATCAGAGACCTGGGTGTCGGCCTCCGACTTACGCTTGCAAATTTCCAAAGTCCGCTTCATGATGCGTGGCATGTTCTTTGTCTGTATGCGCTGGCAAGCACTCTTCACGGTGGCTAGGAACTTCTGCTTTTCTTCGCCATAGGTGGGCAGCACTTGCGCTATCCACGCAGGGTCGTCGTTGCAGATGTAGCGCATATGGCATGCCATGGAGAAGATGAAGTTGTTTCTCGAGCCTACATCGGGCTTCCCTCCCATCTGTTCTTCCAGCACCTCGATGATTTCCGTGTAGGGGATGCCTTCGTGGGTTTGTGGATAACTCTCCCCTTTATTGTCATCCAAAGGAGCATCGCGACGAAGAATCTCGGGTGTATCCACTTGGTGCTGCGCTGTGTTCTCGAGATTCTTCCTCCCTTCGGTCGTCTGAATAACATTAAGGGATGGTGCAAACATCCGCTCGTTCACATACAGCGTATGCTCCGCCGGCACCATGTAGATGCACCGTGCCACATCCTTCAGTGCAGGGTCGGCTTGGAAACCTACATCGTTCGAGAAGCGGTTTTGCGCCTCTTGCGGAGTCATTCCTTCAGGGAGTGTTATCAACACGTGCGTACCTTTCCGTACGCTCTCCTCTACGAGCAAGATTTCCCATTTGTCCTCCTTCTGAAGCTGCAACGAGCGTTCGAGTATTTCCTGCGAATGTCCTTTCTCGTCGAAGTCCAGCATCAGTCGGCGGAGAGGTTTCAAGGCATCCGCTATCGCCCGATGATTGTTCCTGAACTCCACACACGAGGGTGTCCATATCGGCAAGCGTGATTTCAAAGCCTCGTCACCGGCAGCTATCCGTCTGCACATGTCCGCCAACCACGGCTCGCGGCGCATCTTTTCCCAATCCTCGCGGGTGGCAGGGATGGCAGGGGCACCATGGCCCCTACCGATACAGGTGAAGTGTATGCTTACCATACCGTTTCCTCCTTTCTGCTTTGATAGTATGCGTCAATCTTTACATTCTCCCTGGCACGGGCTTCGCAAATGTCCGTACTCGTCATGGACGGGCGGAAGCGCCATTTCTCGATGATGACACCGCCTTGC
>JAFWXS010000130.1 GCA_017517925.1 Bacteroidaceae bacterium
ACCCCCTCAAAGTAGCGCGTCTACCAATTCCGCCATCTCTCCATTAGTTGTTCATTAAGTCAAATACTCGTTTGGTTTGTGCCCAGAACAGGACTCGAACCTGCACGTCTCTCAACACTCGCACCTGAAACGAGCGCGTCTACCATTCCGCCACCTGGGCATTACACCGACTCATCGGTTGTAGACACAAATTCAAACTTGTGAGCGGAAAACGAGACTCGAACTCGCGACCCTAACCTTGGCAAGGTTATGCTCTACCAACTGAGCTATTTCCGCATTGCTTTGCTTTTCTGTTTCAATCTTTCAAAGAGCAACGGTGTCATTTCCGTTTTGCGAGTGCAAAGGTACTGCTTTTTTCCGAACCACCAAACAAAATCTTAAAAAAAACGACATTTTCCTGCATTTTTCTGCACGAACAGGACAAAAGCTCTATAATATCGAGAAAAAGAGGAAAAAAAGCGCCATCTTTGGTTACACTCATTAGCAACACGAAATGCTTTTATTTATGACCATTTTAGGTAGGTTATGATAAATTCCGTAACGGAGGAAATAAAATCCAAACCACTTCAAAATTGCACTCGCTGTGAAAAATATTGAAGCAAACTACGTATTTCTTGCTCGTTTAGCATTATCTTTGTACGTCATTACACGACGCGAGATGCTTCACAGCGTTGCCTTTGGCCCCTTCGGACGGCGAACTCCGTCTCAGCATGACAGCACCAAATTAGTAAATTATAAATAAGTAAACAAAAATGAAATACATCGAAGTCAGCTTCACCGTAACCCCCCTGAGCGAGACCGCCAACGACATCATTGCCGCCTTGGCCATGGAACAGGGATTTGAGAGTTTTGTAGAGTCGTCCGAAGGCACCATCGGCTACGTGCCCGCCCACCTCTACAACGAGCAGACACTGCATGCCATCGTGACGGACTTCCCCATGGCCGACACTACCATCACCTTCACCGCTGAGGAGATGGAGGACAAGAACTGGAACGAGGAGTGGGAGAAGCACTTCTTTGAGCCCATCGTGGTGGACAGCCGCTGCGTCATCCACAGCACCTTCCACAAGGACTACCCGAAGGCCGACTTCGACATCATCATCAACCCGCAGATGGCCTTCGGCACGGGCCATCACCAGACCACACGCCTCATCATCGGCTACCTGCTCGATGCCGACCTGCAGGGAAAGAGTGTGCTCGACATGGGATGCGGCACCTCGATACTTGCCATCCTCGCCTCGATGCGCGGTGCCAAGGCACTCACGGCCATCGACATTGACGAGTGGTGTGTAAATAACTCCATCGACAACCTTGCACTCAACCACATCAACAACATCAAGGTATTTCAAGGCGACGCCTCATCGCTCGTTACCGAGGGCCCGTTCGATGTCATCATCGCCAACATAAACCGCAACATCCTCCTTGCCGACATGCAGTACTACGTGGCCCGCATGAATGCCGGCGGCGAGATTTACTTCAGCGGCTTCTACGAGAGCGACCTGCCCATGATAAAGGCCGAAGCAGAACGCCTCGGCCTCCATTACGTGAGCCACCGTATAGAAAAGGAGTGGACGGCGGCGATGTTTGAGACCCCCTCTGCCCTTTAGGCATCTCCCCCTTTATGGGGAGAAGGCTTCGCGATGTTTGCAAAGCCCCTCCATAGGGGGAGGGGGGCTTCACTTACACCAGCTCAGCCATCCTCGCCATATACTTGCCAATGATGTCAAACTCGATATTCACCACGCTGCCTTCGCAGATGGCGTTGAAGTTGGTATTGTCGTGAGTATAGGGGATGATGGCCACCTGAAAGGTGTCGGCCGTGGGGTTACATACCGTGAGGCTCACACCATTGACCGTCACTGAACCCTTGTCTACGGTGAAGTATCCACGGCGGGCCATCTCCTTGTCGAAGTCATACTTGAAGGTATAGTACCAGCTGCCCTCGGCATCCTCCACTCGGGTACACACGGCGGTCTGGTCCACATGTCCCTGCACGATGTGTCCGTCGAGACGACCGTTCATCATCATGCTGCGCTCTACGTTCACAGCGTCGCCCACCTGTAGCAGGCCCAGGTTAGAGCGCTCGATGGTCTCCTTCATGGCTGTCACCGTATAGGTGCCATTCTCGAGACTGACCACGGTGAGACACACGCCATTGTGCGACACACTCTGGTCAATCTTCAGTTCATCAACAAACCTGCACTTGAGTGTCAAGTGCAGGTTCTCCTGCTCTCTCACGATGCCAACAACGGTGGCACATTCTTCTACTATTCCTGAAAACATGATATTTAATTAACAATTTGACAGTTCACAATTTACCACTTATAGAGTCTATGATTATTCTTTTTCCCTCCGCCTCATAATAGAGATTGCTCTTGGCCAGAAATGCCGACACCGCGCCATGCACCTCCAAGGCATCGAGCGTGCCCGTCCGTAGCCCATCGGGCTGCAGTATCCACACCTCGTCGGTCGTCTGAAAGGCAATCTCCAAGTCGTGTGTCGAGAGCAGCACCGCCTTGCCCTGCTCATGGGCCAGCCAACGCAGCAGCCTCATCACCGACACCTTGCTGCCATAGTCGAGGAATGCCGTAGGCTCGTCGAGCAAGATGATACCCGTCTGCTGGGCCAACGCCTTGGCTATCATCACCTTCTGTCGCTCGCCATCGCTCACGCGTCCTATCTTCTTATGACGCAATGCCTCGATACCTACAAGACCGATTGCCTCGTCCACGGCACGGTGGTCGGCAGTCCTCAGCGTACCCCAAAAGTTTGTGTAGGGCATACGTCCTATTCCCACCACTTCCTCCACGGTCAGTTCGGCGGCACTGCTCCGCTCGGTGAGCACCACGCCTACCCTTTCCGACAGTTCGCGTGGGGTATACTCCGCTATAGCACGTCCATCGATGCGCACCTCGCCACGCAGTGCGGGCTGGAACCCCGACAGGGTACGCATCAGGGTACTCTTCCCCACCCCATTGGCTCCCACGAGACAAGCCATTGTCCCCTCGGCCAGCGAGGCATTGAGCGTCTCCGCCACGATGTGACGGTCGGCCTCCTCATTGTACCCTATGTACAGGTCGTGCAGTTCGAGTTTCATGTGCACAAAGTTACAACAAGGCAAGAGGAGAACCAAATAAATCATTTCTTTTTTGTACCACACCAGACTTTTCACCCCAAAAGCACCCTGCGAGATTCCTCACATGCGTTAGGGATAACACCGACGTGGGATTTGCGCTACTTATCGACCACGTATATTATTGCATAAATATTTCTTTTCTATTCGTTGTTCATTCGCTTGTTTTTACTACCTTTGCTAAAACATGATGATTTTATGGAAAAGCTACAACAACTCTTCCGCCAGCACACCAGCCACGAGGCCACGGCGTGCCATCAGCTCACCGCCGACGGCTCGCCTCGCCGCTACTACCGGCTCACCTCAAGTGAACATTCGATGATAGGAGCCATAGGGACATCCTCCCGTGAGAACGAGGCCTTCATCGCCATCGCCCGCCAGATGCGCAGGCAGGGACTGCCCGCCCCCGAGGTATATGCTGTCTCTGACGATCATATGCGCTACCTGCAAGAGGACTTAGGCGACACCTCGCTCTTCGGTTTGCTCATGGAGGCACAGAAACGCGGCGGCTACGACGAGACCGACATCGCCCTGCTGCGCAGCGTGATGCGCCTGCTGCCCGATGTGCAGTGGCGCACGGCCGAGGACTTCGACTTCTCGGTGTGCCACCCCTCGCCCGAGCTCAACCGCCGCGGCATACAATGGGACCTCCACTACTTCAAGTACTGCTTCCTCAAGGCCACGGGCATGGAGTTCGAGGAGGAGCGCCTCGAAGATGACTTCGACCATCTCGCCACCGTGCTATTGAAAGATAGCGACCACGTGTTCATGTACCGCGACTTCCAGTCGCGCAACGTGATGATACGCGACGGACAGCCCTTCCTCATCGACTTCCAGGGTGGACGGCGCGGCCCCGTGGAGTACGACCTCGTGTCGTTCCTGTGGCAGGCACGTGCCCGCTTCACCCCCTCGCTGCGCCGCGAACTGATAACCGAGTATATACGTTCGGCCAGCCGCTACCGCTCATTCGACGAGGAGGTCTTCCACCGCCGTCTCCAGTACTTCGTGCTCTTCCGCACCCTTCAGGTGCTCGGCACCTACGGCTACCGCGGCTACTTCCAGCACAAGGCCCACTTCGTGCAGAGCATCCCCATGGCCATCGACAACTTGCGCGGCCTGCTCGCCGAGAACGACTTTGCCGACATGCCCTACCTCACCACCCTGCTGCACGAGATGACCGCCCTACCCCTCTTCGCCTCCAGCAAGGAGGAGACGGGGCTTACGGTGCGTATCACCAGCTTCTCTTACAAGAAGGGTATCCCCGATGACCTCAGTGGCAACGGTGGAGGTTTCGTCTTCGATTGCCGTGCCATACACAACCCCGGACGCTACGACGAGTATAAGCAGTTCACAGGCATGGACAAACCCGTCATCACCTTCCTCGACAAGGAGGAAGCCATGCAGGAGTTCCTCACCCATGTGTACGGCATCGTCGACTACTCCGTAGAGAAATACCTGTCGCGCGGCTTCACCCACCTCATGGTGTCGTTCGGCTGCACGGGAGGCCAGCACCGCTCGGTATACTCCGCCGAGCACCTTGCCGCACACCTCAGCGAGAAGTACGGCATACGCATCGTACTGGAGCACCGAGAGCAGGGGAAACAATTAACGTTGAATAACGAATGAAAAACAATTAAACAAATAAAACATACCCCCTCCGCTCCATTGCGCTAACGCTTCATTGCGCTCGTCCCCCTTAGAAGAGGGACGAGCGAAAAGAGCAAAGCGACGGATCGGAGGGGGATACAAAAATCTCAAACAACAATGCTTACACTCATCGCCGACAGCGGATCCACCAAGACCGACTGGTGCCTGTGCAAAAAGGGCACCGTACTCTGTACTATACAGACCCAAGGCATCAACCCCTACCACCAGACCGAGAAAGCCATCGAAAAGGTGCTCTGCGAAGAACTGCAGCCCCAGTTCCCCACAAACATCGTGAGCAACACCCTCGCCATCACCTTCTACGGTTCGGGCTGTGCCAACGAGACTGCCTGCAACCGCATCAAGGAGGCCATACACAAGGTATTGGGCACTGCCGACACCACCATCTACAGCGACCTCTTAGGTGCTGCCCGCGCCCTCTGCGGCCACGAGGAGGGCATCGCCTGCGTGCTGGGCACAGGGTCCAACTCGTGCCTCTACAACGGCAAGGAGATTATTGCCAACACCCCTCCCTTGGGCTATATCCTCGGCGACGAGGGCAGCAGCGCCGTGCTGGGCCGCCGCTTGGTGGGCGACTGCCTCAAGAACCAACTGCCCGAAGCCATCCGCGATGAGTTCCTCGCCAAGTACGGCCTCACCCAAGAGATTATATTAGAGAAGGTATACCGCCAGCCCTTAGCCAACCGCTTTCTGGCCAGCCTCACCCCCTTTCTCTCGAAGCACCGCGAGGTACCCGAAGTGCACAATCTCCTCGTAGAGAGCTTCGTGGACTTCTTCGTGCGCAACGTCAAGCAGTACCGCCGTCCCTGGCTCCCCATCCACTTCGTAGGCTCCATCGCCAACGCCTTCTCTGCCGAGCTCAAGGTAGCTGCCGAGAGCCTCGGCATGGAACTGGGCACCGTCATGCAGAGTCCCATGGAGGGCTTGATAAAGTTTCACACGAGTGAAGAGTGAAGAATGAAAAAACCGTGAAGGATGACTCGATGAGTCATCCTTCACGGTTTACGGAGTGGAGCTGGAGGGAATCGAACCCTCGTCCAAACGAGGAAATCATATGCTTTCTACATGCTTATCTTTGCCTTCGGTTTTCGTGCGCAAGCAAGACCAAAGCCACCAACTTGCGCCTTATCCTCTAAAGTTTCGCCTATGATGCGAGGCCATCAACGGCTATCTCCGACTTTGCTGCACCACCGATTCGACGAGCTTCGGAAACAGAGCGTTCGGGTGATGTCTCGTTCCGGCACCTTGTGCCGGAATAAAGCCAATCTACTGTGCTTCGATTAGGCAGCGAGAGCGTAGTTGTTTTCGCCAATTAATCTTTCGCATGATTGATATTCAAGTGCTAACCAAGCAACGCACTGCATGCTTACATACCATCTCGGCCCGCTGTCAAATCCAGTCAACCCCGATGAATGTGGGTGCGAAGGTAGTGATTCTTTGCGAAATAACAAACAAAATACTCCTTTTTTTGTTTGCGCCCTCGTCAGAACTCGCTGGTGAAGTGGAAACGTATATTCTTGAAGTCTATCTGCGCCATCTGAAGGACGTAGCCACTATCAGCAAGGAACACGTCGCGCCCCTCGATGTCCTTGGCCATGAACTGGTACTTGCGCTTCTTGAATGCCTCCAGCTCGGCCTCGTCGTCGCTCTCTATCCAGCAGGCCTTGTAGAGGCTCACGGGTTCCCAGCGACACTTGGCGTTGTACTCGTTCTCTAAGCGGTACTGGATAACCTCGAACTGCAGCTGTCCCACGGTGCCGATAATCTTACGGCCGTTGAACTGATTCACGAAGAGTTGCGCCACACCTTCGCCCATCAGTTGGTCAATACCCTTGGCGAGCTGCTTGGTCTTCATGGGGTCGGCATTCTCGATATACTTGAACATCTCGGGCGAGAACGAGGGCAACCCCTTGAAGTGCAGCATCTCACCCTCGGTGAGCGTGTCGCCAATCTTGAAGTTTCCCGTGTCGGGCAAACCGATGATGTCGCCGGGGTAGGCCACGTCGATGGTGCTCTTGCGCTGTGCCATGAATTGGGTGGGCGAAGAGAAACGCATCGTCTTGCCAGAGCGGATATGCAGGTAGGGTGCATTGCGCACAAACTTACCCGAGCACACCTTACAGAAGGCCACGCACGAGCGGTGGTTGGGGTCGATGTTGGCCGTAATCTTAAAGATGAAGCCCGTGAACTTCTCCTCGGCGGGCACCACCTCGCGCTCTACGGCAGGTGTGGGGCGCGGACTGGGGGCTATCTCCACGAAGCAGTCGAGCAGTTCCTTCACACCGAAGTTATTCAATGCCGAACCGAAGAAAACGGGAGCCACCGTGGCCGAAAGGTAGTCCTCCACGTTGAACTCCGGGTACACACCCTCGATGAGTTCGAGATCGGCACGCAGCTTTTCGGCCTGCGCCTCACCGATATTCTCCTCCAGATCGCTGCTATTGATGTCAATCTCCTTCTTCTCGGTCACCACCTGCTTGCTCGGGGTATAGAGATCAAGCTTCTTCTCGTACCTATTATATACACCCTTGAAGCGGGCACCCTGCTCGATGGGCCAGCTCAGGGGCAGCACGCTGATCTTCAACTCGTCTTCCAGCTCATCGAGCAGTTCGAAGGGGTCGCGGCCCTCGCGGTCCATCTTGTTAACATAGATGATTACAGGCGTGTTGCGCATGCGGCACACCTCCATCAGCTTGCGGGTCTGCGTCTCCACACCCTTGGCGCTGTCTACCACGATAATAACGCTGTCCACGGCCGTGAGCGTGCGGAAGGTATCTTCGGCAAAGTCCTGGTGACCCGGTGTATCGAGGATATTCACCTTATAGTCCTTATAGTCAAACTCCATCACCGAGGTGGTCACCGAGATACCGCGTTGCTTCTCAATCTCCATCCAGTCCGATGTAGCCGTCTTCTTGATCTTGTTTGACTTCACGGCACCGGCCACCTGAATCTGTCCTCCGAAGAGGAGGAGTTTCTCAGTCAAGGTGGTCTTACCGGCATCAGGGTGCGATATAATCGCAAATGTACGTCTTCTTTCTATTTCGTTCATGCTATTTATGGTCAACGGACAACAGTCTATAGACAACAGACTGTCTCCGGATGTTATTCTTCATTATCGTTCCACGTCACTCCTCCAAATCCAACTCCCCGGCACGTTCCTTGGCGTAGTAGTCCGAGAGCATACCCACGAACTTCACGATGTCGGCCACGGCGGCAGCCGTCTCCTTGCCCACCTCCTTACGTTGCAGGCGCAGCATCCACACACCGTAAAGCGCATCGAAGCAGTTCTCCAGTTCCGACTTGTCCTGCCCCCCCTTGGCACGCAGCTCCACGATGAAGGGCAGCGCCTTGTAGTAGGCCGCCTGGTAGAAGGGGAACTTCTGTGAATGCATCAGTCGTATGTGCAAGTCGGCGAGTTGGATGATGACATTCTTGTTAATCTGCAGATGTCCGTTCTTTTCCACCCCTTCGAGGCGCATCATCTCCACTAAGTTGGCATACCATTCGGTGAGCTCCGCGTGCTGTGCCTCGGGCAGGTTATAGGACGCCACCACCGTCTGCTCTATCCTGTCGATATCGCAAGCGTTGGCACGTATCAGATCCTCCACCTGCCACATGTAGAGCAGATACTCCGATATGCTCTCCTCTCTCAGTTTTTTCGATATATACATCCTTTTGATTTTAGCTGGCAAAGTTACGATTTTTTTTCGTTATAACGAAATTCATCCATCGTTAACTACTGTCCCTTTAATCCTTAACCCTTTACGCCAAAAATAATGCCACAGCTTGAAGAGTGGGCTCCACAACACCTCCGAGGGATAGCTACGAACGAAGCGGAAGTTGCGCTTCACCTTACGCACCCCCCAATGCAAAGCACTCTCGTCCCGCTCGTGCTGCATGCGCTCATCGTACTGTCCGAAGTTACCCGCCAGCATGATCTCGCCGAGCAGGAAGCGCCCTTCCCGTTCATCGGGAGCAGTGAGCAGATAGCGTTCGTCCATGCCATACACTTCCTGCAACACCCACATCACCGCTGCTGTGAATCGCTGCATCTTCAATGAGCGCAGTGTACGCATCGTCGCCTCACGTTCCACCTCGGTGAATCCTTGAGCAAGTACAAAGTAGTAGTCGAGCAGCTGACGCAGCCCTATACCCTCGGCAAATAGATGGCGGTAGATATGTACGAGGATATATACACGGTTAAAGGCGAGAGACGGAGATGGAATCTCAGCAGAATTGAAATTTGAAAATTGAAAATCAAAAGAGCGGAACCACCGCTGCAACCGTCGATTGGTAATCGGCGAGTTCATCCACGAGGGCGTGAAATGCACCTCGATATCCAGCCCATCAATGACGGGGAAGTCCACATGATGATACACCGGTTTACAGTCGGGCACATGACGGTGCACATACCTTAATATATCCTTCCTCTCCCCATGCAGCCAAATGTCGATGTCACCCGGTGTTCTATAGACGCCTAAGTCCTCTCTCCTTGGGAAGGGATTAGAGTGAGGCCCCCTATATAATTTCGCTATCCCCTGCCCCTTCAGCACCACGCCGGGGAATCCCTCATCGAGAAACTTGCCAGCCACCGCCAGTGCCTTGCGGTCCAGATCCGCATTCATCGTCTTGATGCGTTCCGTTGCCACATACCACTGCATCAGCAGCGACTTGGGTGGTCGATGCTCCTCGGAAAGCCGCTCCACTCCACAAAAAGCCACACCAACCATCGCCTGCTTCTGCGCCAAAGCAAAGAGTTCTCGCCACTCCTCTATCGTTGGAGCATGCGAGAACTTGTCTCTATAACCAATAGCTATCTGCAACAACTCAAAGAACAGCATTTTTCCTCCTCCTCTCCTCACGGAGTATACGTGGCAATGAGCATACAATCTGCTTGCAGCGTGCATACTGTTTCTTCGGGTCGGCATAAACACGATAGAGAAATTCCAATTTCGTCCTCCTTATCCACTTGGGGGCACGTTTTTCGTCCTGTCCGCTATAGAATTTGAATGCAGCCCCCACAGCAATCTGCACTCCACGTTTGAGATATGGTTGCAACTTGCTCATAAATATCTCCTGCTTGGGAGCCCCTAATGCCACCCAAATGATATCGGGGGTATCGCGGTTAACCATCTCCGCTATAGCGGGATAGTCAAAATCCTCAACATCAAGGTAGGGCAATTCATAAAATGTCATATACTCAATGGCAGGGTCCATCTTCACCAGATTGCTCTTCAGTGCGTTCAGGGTCTTGGTCGATGTACCCATGAAGAACTGCCTGTATCGTTTCATCTCAATGATATCCTTAAATATCATGCTTCCACAGTACTGTCTGCGTCGGATGCCATATATCCATCTCAGGAAGACGGGTACCCAACTGCTGTCGCTGATAGAAAACATCGCACCCTCCACCACCTTACGGTAACTGAGGTCGTTGTGCACCTGCTGCAGTATGTTAGCATCAGCCACACAGATATAACCTGCGGTCTGCCCTGCGACCTGTTGCGCAATACGCTCCTGTACAGCCGCGACATCAAATTCATAATTTATATGAAAGTATTGCTCCATCTTCTCAACAACAAATGACACAAAGAGACATCATTTATTTCTATTTCAATTTGCAAAGGTACACATTTTCATCCGTATATACACTCCACATAACACATTTTCCTAAAATATGTTTAAAATTTCGCAGGCTGGAGGTAAATATGGCTGTTTTTATCTCACGACAAACTTCTTGCCATTACTAATATATATTCCTTGTGCTGGAGTGACTACACACCGTCCGTTCAAGTCGTATATCCTATTATCCAAATGCATGATAGCGTCTTGGAGAATCTCTTCGATGTCTACAGCCTCACCAATATCATAGACACGGTTCATCATTTGTCTGAGAGCCGACATCTCTTGACGCGACAATATGCGATTATGGATAATCAAATCATCGAAACAAACATCTGGGCTCCCCCAAAACGAGCCGTACCCTAAGGTTAGTTTCGAGCAATCAACAATATGCTCCATAATCAGATTGTAATCAAAAGCAGACGCTCTGGCTATATCCGTTCCATTGAGCGAACCACTGCAAGTGCAATCAGTAACTTTTGTTCCGTCCACATACATGACAATGCCACTTGTGGATTTACGACTGATGGTAATGGTTACCAAGTGCCATTTCCCCACGGTAATGGGATTGCCACTGTAGGCCGTCGGAGAATTGATGTCTACCCAATCACCCGCATTATTATTGTACCCTACATAAGTGCCTCCACTCATGTATAGGCGCGATCCGTCCGTCTTGTTATAGAATCCAAACAAGGCATCCCATACATTATCATCTGTCCTCTTCACCCAAAAAGATAATGTGATGCCCTCATCAATAGCACCCCGATAAAAAGGATTGGGTATAGATACATAGCTTTCATTCCCTTTCGGCCCAAAAGAGAGATGCGCAAATTTACCATTGCGTATCTCATCATTTTCCAGTACAGGCTTGCTGTTCGAACCGGCTTTGAGCAAGGTGATTCGTCCAATCGAATCTACAGAATTATAGCAAGCGGTTTTATCGAAGTTATAATAGGCTACCACTCCAGTCTTCCAATCGTATGTAGGATAATTTTCAGCATTAGCAGTTACAGAATAGGCTTGGTGCCAATAGTAATCTCCCGCCGATATATCCAGTTCCAACTCTACATTGACATCTTGAGTTACACCTACAGGATTATATCTTCCCCCTTCAGAAATTATCTCGGGATGGCTACTACTCCATGCGACACTCACATTATCGGTGAGCTGCATCCCTGTCAAGTCTATGTTGGTTGACACCCGTTGTCCATTGGTCACAGGCACGTCTTGATTGTTTATCTGATAGGCCAGCGCATAGTCGTCACGCATACGGTATCCCCATATATGCACTCCGTTTGCCGCACAAGCGGTAAAGGTAATAGCCCGAATAGTAGTACCATCCATCTGCTCCTCTACGATAACGCCCTGATACGTCTCACTACCCAGTCTGATGCTGATGTAGCCCGTACCTTCTTCGATGCTCCATGTTCCCCTATATGCTCCGTCAACAGTTCCGTCAGCATGCAGTTCCACCTTGACCGGCGTAACCACCTGGCGTTCCTTGTAGTTCAGCGCATAGCTATGTACGAGCAGATGGTATATGCCGGCAATCTGTTCGGAGGGAACGATTTCTTTAGAAGCAATGTCCTCATCAGTAATCGTTCCTCCATTGTACTCAAAGGGAGAAGATACCAACCATCCCTCTTGATTAAGATACAATTGGTGTGTCCGCACTTGATGCCCCTCACTGCCATCGTTAAAGCGCGTATGATATACCAAGTAAGAACGTCCGTCGGGAGCTGCAATGACACTGTTGTGCCCCTGAGCAAGTTCACCCGTCTTCATAAATCCCCATCCAGCATATGCACTCATGATAAGCTGTCCGCGTGTATCGGCATTCGGACCATAGTTCATCACATAGTTATCGAAAATGGCACTCCGCCCCATCCCATCCACGTAAGGTCCATCGGGCTTCTCCGAACGGAACACACGCATCTGATAACCACCAGTCGACTCCAGTCCTCCATACGACATGAACAAGTGGTAATGGTCTCCTATACGCTCGATATAGGATGCCTCGCCCGACACATAATACCCTCCAGCAATCTTTTTCCCGAAATAGGGGTCTTGTGTTACCCTCTGCCCTTTGGTGGAATAGTCGTTTGTATAGGTCACATTGTAATCGCGCAAACCCGTAGCTTCATCGAGTTCCAGCATCCATATTCCTCCCGACCACGACCCATAGCTCATCCACAGCCTACCCTCTTCGTCATAGAACACACAAGGGTCTATACCATTGGCCCAATAGCTTCCCCAATCGTTCGGATGTTCGTAACGGGCAGGCAAAACACTCTGTTCGCCCAGCACCAACTCCAGGTCGGTCTTCTTCCATGAAATACGCTCATCGCTCCCCTTCTTGAAACCCGTATACACTACCGGCCCTTGATAGATATATGTACCATCAATCTTGTCAGCAGTAAGCAGCACGATGACACTGTTATGATTAGGTCCATTGAGGCTCATATACATACACCATTTCTTCATCGTCTCATTATAGATAATGTCAGGTGCCCACAAGTTACCATCAATATTATATCCATCGCCGTATGCCGACACCCAATCATATGCATCGAAGTTACCGAATACGACTTCCCTACCCCCAATGTTCACCGTCTTTGTTTGATTGGTGACAAAGGCTGCAGCATTGGTTGCCCCAGAATAAATGGTCCCATCAGCCTGTACCGTACCCCATGGCGCACGAAAAGTCGTCCAATTCTGCAAATCAGGAGTAGAGGCCTGTGCCAAATGACTGCCAAAGATATAGTATTTCTGTGTAGCATGATCCCATACTACCGATGGGTCGTGGCAAGTAACCCATCGCTTTGTATGACTTTTGTAATAGCTACCCGCTTGTACCGAAGTAATCTCTATCGGTTCATCCCCTGTAACAATAGACGCAGTGAGTCCCAACAGGCATGCCAGCCAATACCGTTTCATCTGTCCAAACATTACATCATTTTTTTACTGCTACAAACTTACATAAAAACGCTGGAATAATCAACCGAAATCGGAATAATAGTGCATCTTGCACTGATAATAAACGCATTACGCTGAAAATCTCGGAAATACTGGAAATAGCAATTTAGCAAAGAAACGCAAGGTAATGAAATAGAACGGTTGC
>JAFWXS010000131.1 GCA_017517925.1 Bacteroidaceae bacterium
AGAGCAATCAGAAAAAACTCTCCCCATGGAGTTCCGGAACGAAACATTGCCATGGCCAAAAAAGAAGCCAGCAGATACGCAGCACCTACGACATCAACTCCGTACCCGATGCCTCGGACATGAAGTTCGGCATCGTAGTGTCTGAGTGGAACGAGAATATTACCGCTGCCCTGCTTCACGGGGCGGAAGAGACGCTGAAGCGTCATGGTGCCAAACCCGAGAACATCACCGTGTACACCGTGCCCGGCAGCTTCGAACTCATCTACGGCTCGGCCAAGTTCGTGCAGAGCGGTGAGGTGGATGCCGTCATCGCCCTCGGCTGCGTGGTGCGTGGCGATACTCCCCACTTTGACTACGTATGTGCCGGTACCACACAGGGCATTGCCGCACTCAATGCACAGGGCAATACCCCCGTCATCTTCGGGCTCATTACTACCGACACCATGCAGCAGGCCGAGGACCGTGCCGGTGGCATCCATGGCAACAAGGGCGACGAGTGTGCCGTGACAGCCATCAAGATGGTCGATTTGGGCGAAAAATTCAGAAATCGTGCGCTCGCCCGCATTTTCTGATGCGTTTCGCTTGGCAATTCGAAAAAATAGTTATACCTTTGCACTCGCAAATCAGCCGAAAGGCGACTGGGCAAATTCCAGAGTGGCCAAATGGGGCAGACTGTAAATCTGCTGTCTTTCGACTTCGGTGGTTCGAATCCATCTTTGCCCACGAAACGGAGAGCATCGCTCTCCGTTTCTTTTTTTTATCTGAAGCAGAAGGGGAAACCTAAAAATAAAAGGCATCCTCCCTGCGTCTTTAAAGACCTGACGATGTGCAGACGAATGCTTCTACGTATTGCATTTGTGCTATCCGGTGGCAGCAGTTAATACTTCTATCACAAAATTTGTGTTAATCGAGTATAAAACAAAACTTATTTTGGTTTTTCCGAAAAAGTTTCTGTTACTTTGTGGTGAGAATTAAATCTGTTTCCTATGACCGAAAAAGAAAAAGCTATCCAAGGCATGCTCTACGATGCAAACTACGATCCGCAGCTGATAGAGGAGCGTATGCGTTGCAAGGAACTTTGCCACGAGTACAACAGCATGTGCCCGTCTGACATGGCGGGACGTACGCGCTTGATGCACACGTTGTTGGGGAATACGGGCAAGCAGTTCCTCATTGAGCAACCTTTCTATTGTGATTATGGCTACAACATTGAGATTGGCGAGAATTTCTATGCCAACGTCAACTGCGTGGTGCTGGATGGTGCCCGCGTATGCTTTGGTGACAATGTTTTCGTTGCTCCCAACTGCGGTTTCTATACGGCTGGCCATCCGCTCGATGCCGAACGCCGTAATCAAGGACTGGAGTATGCTTATCCCATTACCATAGGTAATGATGTGTGGATAGGTGCCGGTGTGTCGGTGCTTCCGGGTGTGACTATCGGTGACGGTGCAGTTATAGGGGCCGGCAGTGTGGTCACCAAGGATATCCCGCCTCGCGTGCTTGCTGTGGGCAATCCGTGCCGTGTGATACGTCCTATAAGCAATGATACAGACGAAAATGATAAAAAAGACAGGTAATATGAGGAAGGTTATTTCCGTGATGGCCCTATTGCTCATGAGTACGATGGGCTATGCCGATTCGCTGGAGCGGTTTATCAACAAGTACAAAGAGAAGGAGGGAGCCGTATACATGGTCTTCAATAAGGACTGGCACTTCAATGATGCTTCAGAAGGGATGGAGGTATCAATGGGGGCACAACGGTTTGTAAGCGGCACATTGGCTCTGATGGGCGTGGAGGAGATGGTGTCGCTCAGGCTCGACTCATGCGCCGAAGCCGTGCGCGGGAGGTTTTCCGACCGGGTATACGATGCCGTCCCCGAAGATTATGCGCTTGTCTCGGAGAACAGCAGTCGGCACGTGTATATGAGCAATTCGGACGAGGAGTATGCCTATATGCTTATCGTGAACAACGAGAGGCCAAGCCTCACGCTGTTCTATGTAACCAGTGCTTTTGCACGGGCCATCATGAACGATGAGGGTACGGGCATTGACATGGAAAAGTTTGAGCGATACATGGAACGCATTTTCCGCGGCTTGGAAGAGTCCTTGCAAGGGACGGGCGAGCGTGTAAGAGACGGGCTTGAACGTTTGGAGAAACGTATCCGCGAACGTGCCGATGAGTGGGAGAGGGAATATGGCAAGTCGGGGACAGACATGCTCGATTGCCAATTCTGACGCATACATACTTGCAGACGTAGACGCCCATTTTGTTTGGTTATAGTTTTGCTCTATCCGTAGATAGCTCCTTTCTGTTGGCAATTTTGCAAACTTGCCGTACCTTCGCAATGTCAAAAGATGACAAGAAAAGAGAAACAGAGTAATCACTAATAAAATCAGAAGAAGACTATGGAGAAGAAGTATTATTGCACAGTATGTGATTGGGTATACGATCCTGCAGTAGGCGACCCCGATGGCGGCATTGCGCCGGGCACACGGTTCGAAGACATCCCCGACGACTGGGCCTGCCCCCTGTGTGGCGTGACAAAAGAAAATTTTGAGCTCGTAGAGGAGTAGCCGCAAGGCTACTCTTTTTCATTATGATATGCGTTTGTAAAGTCCGCCATTCCCCAACAAAAAAGAAGAGGCGACTCGTGTCGTCTCTTCTCTTGTAGCGGGACCCGGGATTGAACCGGGGACCTCATGATTATGAATCATGCGCTCTAACCAGCTGAGCTATCCCGCCATTCCCTTTCGGAATTGCGGTGCAAAGGTAGTGCTTTATTTTGGTATCACCAAATCTTACGGAAAGTTTTTTAATATATTTTCCGAATCTACCGCTTTCACTCCACGATACGTGTCTCAAGGGTGTTGTCGAGATTGTCGGCATGCTTGATGACGACGCACGATACGCCACCGTCGATGGCGCGGAAGGCTCCCTCGATCTTGGGGAGCATGCCCTTGTTGACGGTACCGTCGGCACGGAGGGTGGCGAAGCTCTCGCGGGTGATGGTGGGGATGACGCTGTTGTCGTCATTCACATCGGTGAGCACGCCGTTCTTCTCGAGACAGAAGATGAGGCTCGTGGGCTGTATCTTCGAGGCGGCAACGGCTACGGCCGAGGCCACGCTATCGGCATTGCTGTTGAGGAGCGAGCCCTGCTCGTCGTGGGTGATGGCGCAGAAGACGGGCACGATGCCTTGCTCCACGAGCGAGGCGAGGAAGGGGATGTTCATGCGCTCGGGCACGATGTCGCCCACGTAGCCATAGTCGATGGGCTTGGGGGCACGGCGTACGGCAGGGATGACATTGGCATCGGCACCCGAGAGGCCTATGGCCTTGCAGCCGAGGGCACAGAGGCGGGCTACGATCTGCTTGTTCACGAGGCCGGCATATACCATGGTGACTACGTCGAGCGTGGCGCGGTCGGTGACGCGGCGCCCCTCAATCATCTGTGTCTCTATGCCGAGCTGTCCGCTCAGGCGTGTGGCCAGCTTGCCTCCGCCGTGGATGAGCATCTTGGGGCCTTCGAGGGCGGCAAACTTCTCGAGGAATCTTGTGAGGGCGGCGGCATCGTCGATGACATTGCCGCCTATTTTTACTACTTGAATCATATTATTATAAGGAGTTACAGGAGTTCAGGAGTTTCGCTTCGCTCAGGAGTGAAGACAATACTTTCGACTTTGAATAATCGTAAGGTAGCGTAAAAGGCTATTGTCTGTACTCCTGAACTCCTAAAAAAGATTATAAACTTTCTAGCAAGCGCTTAAGTACTACAGTAGCCGAGATCTCGCGGTTGGCCGCCTCGGGGATTACGAGACTGGTGGGCGCTTCGATGACCTCGTCGGTGACGATCATGCCGCGGCGCACGGGGAGGCAGTGCATGAAGAAAGCGTTGTTGGTCAAGGCCATCTTCTCCTCGGTGATGGTCCATGAGCGGTCCTTGGAGAGCACCTTGCCGTAGTTGGGGTCGTCGTAGGCGCTCCAGTTCTTGGCATACACGAAGTCGGCACCGCGCAGTGCCTCGTCCTGGTCGTGGGTCACCTTGGCCTTGCCCACAAACTCGGGGGCGAGGTCATACCCCTCGGGGTTGGCGATGACGAAGTCGTAGTCCGTGGCATTCATCCACTCGGCAAACGAGTTGGGTACCGCCTGCGGCAATGCCTTGGGGTGGGGCGCCCAGGTGAGCACCACCTTGGGGCATGCGGTGCGCTTGTGCTCCTCGATGGTGATGAGGTCGGCAAAGCTCTGTAAGGGGTGGCGTGTGGCAGCCTCCATGCTGAACACGGGACGGCCCGAGTAGCGGATGAACTGCTCGATGACGCGCTCCTCGTAGTCCTCGGCCTTGTCGGTGAGCCCGGCAAAAGAGCGCACACCGATGATGTCGCAGTATGAGCCCATCACGGGGATGGCCTCGAGGAGGTGTTCGGCCTTGTCGCCGTCCATGATGACGCCGCGCTCGGTCTCGAGCTTCCATGCGCCCTGGTTCACGTCGAGCACGATGACGTTCATGCCCAAGTTCATCGCTGCCTTCTGTGTGCTCAGTCGGGTGCGGAGCGATGAGTTGAAGAAGATCATCATGAGGGTCTTGTTACGGCCCAGCTCCACGTGGGCAAAGCGGTCGCGCTTGATGGCGAGTGCCTCGGCTACTGCATCGTGCAGGTTGCCTATGTCTTGTACGCAAGTAAATTTCTTCATATTATATGCTTTGTTTGATATGATTCGCGAAGATACGAAGAAGCGAGCGAGAAAGCAAATTTATTTGCAATTTCTCTCAGCGAGCGCACTCCTTTGGGACCCTAAAGGCACCGTCGTCGCAACCGACGCTTTCATATCGCGTCGGCGCTGCAAGCAAGATACGAACTGACGCATGAGCGAGCAAGAGTCAAGCTTGCCTGAACTCTTTCAGCGAGCGAAAAGGAAGAAAACGAAGTTAAGAAGCGGGCGAGAAAACAAAGTTTACTTTGGTTTTTTCACTGCGAGCGCACGTCCCTTGTCCTGTAACTCCAGAAAAATGATGACGGCTATATTCGAGACACTATAGCAGTACCGCCCCCACGCATCGTACTTGATGGTGGGGGCGGTGTGTTAGGTTTGTTCAGACGGAGCTTACTCCTTGACGATGGTGAAGGGCTCGTCCTTCACGTAGATGCGGTATTCCTTGATGGCACCGGGTGCGCCCTCCTCCATGCGGGGCAGGTACTGCAGCGCGGTGAGCTGCTGCTTGCTGCCGAGGTTGATGATGAGGTGGTGGGGCAGCTCGGCTCCCTGTGCGGTAGCCCAGTAGGTGCTCTCCTGGAGGTCGTAGATGCGGTCGCCGGTGCGGTTGCTGCGGCTCTTGTCTTCGCTGTCGGCATACTGGATGGTCCAGGGCTCGCGGCTCAGGCGGTTGCCCTCAGCGTCGAGCAGGTACCACTCGGCAATGGCGGTGTAGGCATCGCGTGACTTCTGGTTGCTGATGACCTCGATGCATACGTACTGGCCCTCGAGGGTACCATTGAACTTCTGCTCCTGCCAGCCGTTGCCGGGACGGAAGCGTGCGGTGAGCACGGGCTTCTCGCCCTTGAGGCTCAGCACGGTGCCGGGCTCGCGGTGTGTGGCGGGCACGGGGTTGCTCAAACCATCGAGGATGGGCTTGTCGAGACCCACGAGCTTATTTTCGCGCGGACCCTTGATGTCGAGGATGAGAATCTCGTTCTCACCCTTCTTGAGCCAGCAACCGGGCACGTAGAGGGTCTGCTGAGGACCAATCTCCCAGAAGCGGCCGAGGCAGTGGCCATTCACGTACACGAGGCCCTTGCCCCATGTGGTGAGGTCGAGGAAGGTGTCGGCCTTCTTGTCAACGCTGAAGGTGCCCTTGTATTAGCCGGGGATGCCGTTGGCTGTTGGCTCTTGGCTGTTGGCTACGGCTTGGTAGTTCTTATCGATGGTGAACTCGTAAGTGTTGGGGAAGAGATATACGTCCCAGCCCTTGAGCTCGGTGGTGGTAGCTTCGCCATTGGCGGCTACGGTGGTGAGCTCAACCTTGTCGGTGATACCCTTGAAGTCCTTGATGGCGCGACCGAAGTTGATGCGGCCCATAGCCTCTACGAGGATGTCGAGCACGGCACCTTCACGCACTGAGGGGAGGGTGAGCACCTTCTCGCCGAGGCGACGGTCCATCTTGCCGATGTACTTGCCGTCGATGAACACCTGTGCGTAGTCGTGTGCATCGGTGATGGTGAGGCGGCTCTGGCTGTCGGTACCCTTGAGGGTGGTGCGGTAGAGCATAGAACCCC
>JAFWXS010000132.1 GCA_017517925.1 Bacteroidaceae bacterium
CGGTCTTCTGACTTATCCCGTTTATTGCGCCTTCCCAACAATGAAGTCAGTGGCTAAAGAGTGCAATAAACACACAGTTGCTAAGGGACTTACAGCAGCAGGTACTGTCCCGGATTCACACCGGATTCCCGTAAATCCAAGCCTTTGTAGAGGCCTGGAAGCCGTTAACTGGCGACAAAGGTACGTATAAGCGAACGAAATACCAAAAATTTTTTTGGTTATTTCTCAGTGAGCGTGAGTACCTTCAAAGTGCGAAGCAGATTAAAGGTACGTATAAGCGAACGAAATACCAAATCTCAACGAGTGAAAGTAGAGAAAGGACCTGTATTTGCTCTCGCTCAATTGCGGTACTGCACATTAAACAGTACAGTATCAAGCCCGAACGACAAGGTCCGGGCTTGAGTTTTTCTTATACATTTATTATCCTACTTCCTGCGCCAGCATAAACGCATTCAACTTCTCGATATCAACCTTAATACGACCGCCCAAGCGTTCGCAAAGGAACAAGAACTCATCCAAGTTTTTTACTCAGCAGGTAAACCAATCTTATGCGTTGTGATATCGGGGTAACCCAATTTTGTCCCCTCAGAAACTGAAGCTGCACTGCAGGCCGTAGGCCTGGTTGCGCAGTGTTTGCTGTTGGTTGTTGATGGTGGTGGGGCGCACCTGCACGCTGAGGTCGTCAGTGATGTCGAAGTTGGAGAGCTCGGCATCGACGTAGGCATCGACCACGGAGATGAGGTAGACGCCGATGAAGCAGAAGATGCTGAGGTCGCGCTGGCGGCGGTAGTTGTCCTTGCGGTTCTTGAAGACGCGCTTGAGGTAGTCCTTGTTGGCCTCCACGTTGTAGCGCGGGGGCAGGAAGTCCTCGTAGCTGGCGGTGCCGGGGTCGTCGTCCATGATGTCGAGGTAGGCCTGCGAGTAGTCGCTGTACATCTGGTTGTTCCAGTTGAGGGCGTAGGCGCAGCCGAGGAAGCCGCCGTAGACGATGGGGAGCTTCCAGTACTTGTGGTTGTAGATCTGTCCGCCGCCGGGGAACACGAGGGCGCTCCAGGTGGCCTTGGCGGGGTCGGGCATGAAGTTGGCAAGGCGCTGCTGGCGTAGCTGGCGACGGGTAGGGACAGACCCACCTAAATCCTCCCTGTAAGGGAGGACTTGCTGATTTGCGGAATCAGAATTCTCGGAGAGTTGCTGCAAATCCATGGCTGTGGCGCGGTGGAGCGAGTCGGCGATGGCGAAGCTGGTGCTGTCGGACATGACAGGCATATCCTGTGCTGCTGTCTTGTGGGGCAGGCACAGCATAGTCATCAGGATGAGCAAGGGGGCGAATATGTGACGCAGTGTGGTCATGCTTTCAACTTGTCGAGCAAAGCGATGATACGTTCGAGTTCTTGCTCATCCTTGAAGGTGATGGCTATCTTGCCCTTTCCCTTGGCGTTGCAGGTGAGCTGCACGTCGGTCTGGAAGAAGGTGGCGAGGTGGTGCTTCAGCAGGTCGTATTCGCTGGCCTGTGAGCTCTTGCCCTTCTTGGCCTCTGTCTTCTGCTTGCTCTGCTTCACCATCTCCTCTACCTTGCGCACCGAGTAGCCGAGGGTCTGTATCTCCTGGAAGAGGTTGATCTGCTCCACGGGGTTGTCGAGGGCGAGCAGGGCGCGGGCGTGGCCCATGTCGAGCTCGCGTTCCTTGAGTGCCATCTGTATCTGTGCGGGCAACTTGAGGAGGCGCAGGTAGTTGGCCACAGTGGTGCGTTTCTTGCCCACGCGCTCGCTCAGACGCTCCTGGGTGAGGTCATACTCTTCGAGCAGGTGCTGGTAGGCGAGGGCTATCTCCATGGCGTTGAGGTCTTCGCGCTGGATGTTCTCCACGAGGGCCATCTCCATCACGTTCTCGTCGTCGGCGGTGCGTATGTAGGCGGGGACGGCGGTGAGCCCTGCGAGCTGTGATGCACGGAAGCGGCGCTCACAGGCGATGATCTGGTAGGTGCCGTCGTCCATCTTGCGTAGGGTGATGGGCTGTATGATGCCTATCTCCTTGATGGAGTCGGCTAGCTCTTGCAGCGCGTCGGGGTCGAACTCACGGCGCGGCTGGTTGGGGTTGGCCTTGATGAGATGGATGGGTATCTCGTTGATGGACGATGAGCCTTCGGTCTTCACCGCATCGGTGGAGATGAGGGCGTCGAGGCCGCGGCCGAGGCTGGGGTATTTCTTTTGTGCCATAGTTTTTTGTTTGGGAGTTCAGGAGTTCAGGAGTTTTCGCTTCGCCCAGGAGTTCAGACAATACTTTCGGCAATACTTGTACTTGGCTTTGTCTCGCGTGATTGCTGTGTTCTTGGGTTAACCAAGTGCTTTGCTATTGTCTGCACTCCTGAACTCCTGACTCCTGAACTCCTAATTATTATCCATTCTTTTTAATGATTTCTTGCGCAAGTGCCAGATAGTTCTGTGCACCCTTTGACTCGGCATCGTAGAGGATGGTGGGGATGCCGTGGCTGGGTGCTTCGCTCAGGCGTACGTTGCGCTGGATGACGGTGTCGAACACCAGTTCCTGGAAGTGGCGGCGCACCTCGTCGAGCACTTGGTTGCTCAGGCGCAGGCGTGAGTCGTACATCGTGAGCAGGAAGCCTTCGATGCCGAGCCCGGGGTTGAGCTTCGACTTGATGATCTTGATGGTGTTGAGCAGTTTGCTGATACCTTCAAGGGCAAAGTACTCGCACTGCACGGGGATGATGACCGAGTGGGCTGCGGTGAGCGCGTTGACGGTGATGAGGCCCAGCGAGGGCGAGCAGTCGATGAGGATGTAGTCGTATTCCGTGAGGAAGGATTCGAGCATGCGCTTCATCACCGTTTCGCGGCCTTCGAGGTTGAGCATCTCGATCTCGGCACCTACGAGGTTGATGTGTGAGGCGATGACCTCGAGTCCTTCAATGTCGGTCGTATATATGGCTTCGCGCGGGTCGCGCCCGTCGATGAGGCATTCGTATATGGAGCAGTCCACAGTCTGTATGTCGATGCCGAGACCTGACGAGGCGTTGGCCTGGGGGTCGGCATCAATGAGCAGCACCTTCTTCTCCAAGGTGGCGAGCGAAGCGGCTAAGTTGATGGCAGTGGTGGTCTTACCCACACCGCCCTTCTGGTTGGCTAATGCAATGATTTTTCCCATTTATAAAATCTTCCTTAACATTTCAAGTTGCGAAATAAACAATAATCTTCCTATTTATGGAATAAAAGAACTTAAAGTTTCCAAAAATGTGGATAACTTACCGATTTGGTGGAAAACTTTTTGGCACTTCGCGGCTTTTGTGCTAATTTCGCAAAGAACTCCCCAAAACAAAAGCAATATGAACACCGAAAGACCTCTGATACTTATCTCCAACGACGACGGCTACAAGGCGCGCGGCATCAACTTCGTGGCCGAGTTGCTCTCCACCTTTGCCGACGTCGTCGTGATGGCTCCCGAGGGCGGCCGCTCAGGCATGGGCTGTGCCATCACCTCCAAGGAACCTGTATACTACAGGCTCGTGAGCGAGCGCGAGCACCTGAGCATCTACCGTTGCTCGGGCACTCCCGTCGACTGTGTCAAGATGGCGTTGCACGAGCTCTTCCCCGACCGCCAGCCCGACCTCATCGTAGGAGGTATCAACCATGGCGACAACTCGGGAGTCAACGTACACTACTCGGGTACGATGGGTATCGTCATCGAGGGGTGCATGAAGCGCATCCCATCGGTGGGCTTCTCGCTCGACAACCATTCGGCGGATGCCGACTTCGAGCCTTGCGCCCCCTACATCGTGAAGATTGTGGAGCAGGTGCTCGAGCGCGGACTTCCCAATGGCACTTGTCTGAATGTGAACTTCCCCGCTACCCCCATCTATGAGGGCGTGAAGGTGTGCCGCATGGCGCAGGGCGAGTGGACCCAGGAGTGGGAAGAGCATCCGCATCCGCGTGGTGGCAACTATTTCTGGCTCGTAGGCAGCTTCTGCCTGCGCGACGAGCACCCCGAAGAGGCCGACCGCCCCAATCTCACCAAGGGCTACGTGGCCATCACTCCCATACAGATTGATATGACCGACTATCGTATGATGGAGGAGATGGAACGGATTTGGAACTTAAATTAGTGGAAAGCTTTCCACTTTCATCTTTCAACTTGTAACTTGTAAAATGAAGTACTACATTATCGCAGGCGAGGCCTCGGGCGACCTGCACGCATCGAACCTCATGCGCGCTCTGAAGGCACGCGACACCGAAGCCGAGTTTCGCTTCTTCGGTGGCGACCTGATGCAAGCTGTCGGTGGCACAGTGGTGAAGCATTACCGCGAACTGGCCTACATGGGATTCATCCAAGTGGCACTCCATGCCGGCACCATCATGCGTGGCATGAAGCTGTGCAAGGAGGACATCGTGGCATGGGCACCCGATGTGGTGATACTGGTAGACTATCCTGGATTTAATCTGAAGATTGCTAAGTATGTGAAGACCCACACGCAAATCCCCGTGTATTATTATATCTCTCCCAAGGTGTGGGCTTGGAAGGAGTACCGCATAAAGAATATACGTCGCTATGTGGACGAGATGTTCTCCATCCTGCCCTTCGAGGTACCCTACTTTGCAAAGCACGATTATCCGATACACTATGTGGGTAACCCCAGCGTGGATGCCGTGGCTGAGTTCAAGGCGGGGTATAAGGAGACGCGCGAAGAGTTCTGTGCCCGCCACGGGCTCGATCCCGAGCGGCCTGTTGTGGCTATTCTTGCGGGCAGTCGCAAGCAGGAGATAAGGGATAACCTGCCCGTCATGCTCGCCACGACGAGGCAGTTCAAGAAGAGTGCCCTGTTCCACAGAGACAAGATGCATCTCTATAAGGACTTCCAGTGGGTGATAGCTGGAGCCCCCGGCATCAGTGCCGAGCAGTATGGAGAATTCAAAAATCAGAATTCGGAACTCCCCACCATTGTCTTCGGCGAGACCTATCCTCTGCTTACCCACTCCTATGCAGCCATGGTGACCTCGGGTACGGCGACGTTAGAGACGGCACTATTCCGCGTGCCGCAGGTGGTGTGTTATTATATGAAGTGCGGTAAGGTGGTATCGTGGCTGCGCGGCTTGGTGCTGAAGGTGAAGTATATCTCGCTGGTCAATCTCGTGGCCGACTATCCCGTGGTGCGCGAACTGGTGGCCGATGAGATGCGCGAACGAGAACTGCGGGAAGAACTGGACCAGATACTTCTCGAAGATTTCTACCGTAACCGCATGCTTGAAGAGTATGACCGCATGGTAATCGAACCGCTTGGCGAGGCGGGAGCTTCGGGGCATGCTGCGAAGAAGATGTTGCAACTGTTGAGAAAAACAAGTAAAACTGCTTGTAGGTAAACAATTATTGTTAACTTTGCAGTCCTCAAGGCTATAAAGAGACGAATAGGTAAAAAGATTATTAAAAATAAAACGAACAGACAATGGATTTTAAGATTGCAGTATTGGCCGGTGATGGTATCGGCCCCGAAATATCCGCCGTAGGTGTGGATGTAATGACCGCCGTATGTGAGAAGTTCGGTCACAACGTATCGTACAAGCACGCCATCTGTGGCGCTCATGCTATCGATGAGGTGGGCGACCCCTTCCCCGAAGAGACATTTCAGGTATGTAGGGAGGCCGACGCCGTGCTCTTCTCGGCAGTAGGCGACCCCAAGTTTGACAACGACCCTACCGCCAAGGTGCGCCCCGAGCAGGGTTTGCTCGCCATGCGCAAGAAGCTGGGCCTCTTTGCCAACATACGTCCCGTGCAGACCTTCAAGTGCCTTGTACACAAGTCGCCCCTGCGTGCTGAACTGGTGGAGAATGCCGATTTCATCTGTATCCGTGAGCTCACGGGCGGTATGTACTTCGGTGAGAAGTACCAGGACAACGACAAGGCCTACGACACCAACTACTACACCCGTCCCGAGATTGAGCGCATCCTCAAGGTGGCCTTCGAGTACGCCATGAAGCGTAACAAGCATCTCACCGTAGTGGACAAGGCCAACGTGCTGGCTTCATCACGCCTCTGGCGTCAGATTGCCCAAGAGATGGCACCGCAGTACCCCGAGGTGAAGACCGACTACATGTACGTGGACAACGCGGCCATGCGCATGATTCAAGAGCCCACCTTCTTCGATGTGATGGTGACCGAGAACACCTTCGGTGATATCCTCACCGACGAAGGCTCTGTAATCAGCGGCTCCATGGGCCTGCTCCCTTCGGCCTCTACCGGCGAGAGCACTCCCGTATTCGAGCCTATCCACGGCTCATGGCCTCAGGCTAAGGGTCTGAACATAGCCAATCCTCTGGCACAAGTACTCTCTGTGGCTA
Organism: Bacteroidaceae bacterium; assembly: GCA_017517925.1. Lineage (GTDB taxonomy): Bacteria > Bacteroidota > Bacteroidia > Bacteroidales > Bacteroidaceae > UBA1189. Next base: position 6,342 of record JAFWXS010000132.1, read on the forward strand.
TGCTCTTTGAGTACTTCGACCTCAAGGAGGAGGGTGCATTGGTGCGCCGTGCCGTAGACGCTTCGCTCGATGCCAATGTGCGTACACCTGAAATCCAGGTGGAGGGTGGTGCCAAGTATGGCACCAAGGAGATTGGCGAGTGGCTGGTCGACTATATCCGCAAGGCATAAGATGCTTGATGAGTTTGAGAACGGAGTGCAACATGTTGCACTCCGTTTTTTGTGTAAATAAATGTATGCAGCTCTCCTAACCTTTCGCGCAAGATGATAAAAGGAGTAAAGATGAAATTATTTTGAAAAAAATCTGCAATTTGTTTTGCAGATTCGGCAACTTGTCGTACCTTTGCAGCCGTAAACAATTGGGCTATGGTGTAATGGTAACACTGCAGATTCTGGTCCTGCCTTTCCTGGTTCGAGTCCGGGTAGCCCAACAAAGAAGAACCGATGCAAGCGCATCGGTTCTTCTTTTATTATTGTTTGTCTCTTTTTGTTTTTGTATCCGCTGACCCGTTACTTCTTATTAGTAGAGATGATACCTGCCAGATTCATGTCAAAGATGAGCGTGGAGTAGGCGGGGATATTGTCTTTTTCCTTGGCATCGTATCCCAACTTAGCAGGGATGTATACGCGCCATGTGTCGCCCTTCACCATGTGCATCAGGGCGGTACTCCAGCCGGTGATGAGGTCGCCCATACTGAAATTGCGGGGTACGTTCAGCGCGGGGTTTAACGTTCCTTTGTATGATTCGTCAAAAATCTTTCCTTCGGGATAGCTGATAGAGGGTATCAGGCGACCGCGGTAGTTTACCGATACGAAGTCGGTAAACAGCGGATGTACGCTTTCTGTGCCGTATTTCTCCACGTGGCAATAGATGTAGTCCTCGTTATCATATTCGGCCGGATTACCGTTGATGTCGGTTTCGTTGAGCTTGAAGGAGAGTAGCTTCAGCCAACGGCCGTCAGTATTGGCTTCGGCTACGTTGGCGATAGAGTCGATGAACTCCACGTTGCGCTCCTTCCAGTTGGCGTATTCGTCTATCTCAGGAGTCTCTTCGCAAGATACGAAGAGGCTACCGAGCATAGATACAAATATAAGTGATAAAAGTTTGATATATTTCATCCGTTAGAGGGTTTTGAGGATACCAGTGATGCTTACCTTGTCGGCAAGGAGGCCTACGAGGCTGTCGATGCTCACGCGCTCCTGCTGCATGGTATCGCGGTTACGCAGGGTCACGCAGTTGTCCTTCAGGGTGTCGTGGTCGATAGTGATGCAGTAGGGAGTACCGATGGCATCCTGACGACGGTAGCGCTTGCCGATAGAGTCCTTCTCGTCATACTGGCAGTTGAAGTGGAACTTCAGCATATCCTGAATCTCGCGTGCTTTTTCGGGCAGACCGTCCTTCTTCACCAGCGGCATGATGGCGAGTTTCACGGGAGCGAGGGCTGCGGGGAGGCGCAATACGACGCGGGTCTCACCGTTCTCAAGCTTCTCTTCCTCGTATGAGGCGCACAGTACGCTGAGGAACATGCGGTCAACACCGATAGATGTCTCAATAACGTAGGGCACGTAGCTTTCGTTCAGTTCGGGGTCAAAATATTTGATGCTCTTGCCTGAGTACTTCTCGTGCTGCGAGAGGTCAAAGTTGGTACGGCTATGGATACCCTCTACCTCCTTGAAGCCGAAGGGCATGAGGAACTCGATGTCCGTAGCGGCATTGGCATAGTGGGCCAGCTTGTCGTGGTCGTGGTAGCGGTAGTGGTCGTCGCCGAAGCCGAGGGCCTTGTGCCACTTCAG
>JAFWXS010000133.1 GCA_017517925.1 Bacteroidaceae bacterium
ACGAAATATCGGCATCCCTCGTGCCCATGCCAGAAGCATCCGTGTATGAATATCACCGTGCGGTACTTGCGCAATACGATGTCGGGCGAGCCCGGCAATCCCTTCACGTTCACCCTGTAGCGGAATCCTCGGCTATGGAGGTATCGCCTCACCGTCATCTCCGGCTTGGTGTCGCGGCTATGTATGCTGGCCATGCATCGGTGCCGCTGCTCTCGGGTCATCTTGTCGGGCATGGGGGGATTACTTAAACCTCACTTGTAGATTAATCTTGAAGTAGTATTTGCCCTCCTCTTCATATAGCCAACCATAGAAATAAGGTTTCAGCGTCTTGCCTTCGACCTTTTCGCGTGGATGCCCAGGGTTATTCTCATCTTCGCTTGTTGATGGAGTATCAAACTTTGTTGAGTTGAAAAGATAATTCAGGAATCTGTTCTGCTCATATATATGGTAACATACTACCTGTCCATCCTCTTTCACAATAATTTGCCCTCCCGTGGCGTCATATATGCCAAGCCAAGGTGTCTCGGGTTTCATACCTAAGGCGCAGTCTTGAAGGAATCGCTTTACCTTATACTCATAGACGGCTCCGTGATTCTCAGTGTCAAAGTCCAATGGGTTTTGCTGGGTGAGAATCTCAGTGCATCGAGCAATTGTTGTTTCATTCTCCAGATGGCGTATCAGTAGTAACTGTGCTATCAACGAGGGAAGATCTCCATCAATGGTCCGTAGGTTCTGGCTAAGGCAACGTGATTGTACTTTCTGAAATACAATCTCGGCCTTATAATCATTGATAAGGCTCTTAAGTCGTGAGGAGATTCGGGGACTTTGATTGTATGTCTTTCTATTGAATTCATCAACGTCAATACTCTTGCCTTCAGGGAACTGTATCTCGTAGATGAAGTTGGTTCCAGCACCTGGATTGAATAAGGTAGAATCTGAGCCTAAGAATGATTTTATGCTAAATCCTAATGTTTGTGTCATCGCGCAATGGAAATCTTCTATCTTGATAGTGATATCCCTTTTATGACCGACATCCTTAATGGAGGAAATCTTTAGTTGAGAGAGAAAGCCTTCTATTTCAGGGTGACTTTTTTCTCTTGTAGTCTTGAGCCTTTCAAGCAACGCTTTTGCTTTCTCTACAAAATCTATGATGGGAAAACTAAATGTTTCCCAATCACCAGTCTTATCATTTGTTACAATTATTCTGACGTTATCATCTTCTCTGATATAATTGTTTGTAGACAAGGCTTCTTTTCGAATGATTTCAAGAATCTTATAGAACTCACCAGGTACAGCGTTTAGACTCTCGTCAGCTACATCCAACTGTCCTTTTCCGAGCAAATAAAGGAATACATATATTTCACTCCATTCACCCTTATTCCCTTTCAGTGCCATGGCTTTTAATAGATTTTAATTATAGAATTACTTGAAATAACAGGCACGCTTCCTGCAGTTGTGAAAGGCACTTCTTTCAGTTTCTCTATAAATTCGTCAAATTCAGGACATCTCGCATTAAGAACGTAATCAAGGCCCAGCAGGGCACCCCTTTTAATGTCATTTTGCGCAACAACAACTTCTGCCGCATCTATAGAAATCAAATAGCATTTTGCTTTTCTATGTACATACTTCAGTGCGACAGCTTCAAGATCTGCTTGCTTTTTTCTCTCACGCAAACTTGTTTTGAGAGAAAGGCTTACAGGACCAACTTCTTCGTTATATAGTATTAAGTCATACTTTACATTTGGAATGAAAGCGAGGTTGGCTTGCAAGTATATTGGAAGAATTTTCTCACGATACAAAAGTGTATAAATGATGAGTTCGAACACACTGCCGTTTATCGATTTGTCATTATTCCCACATTTCTTGTATTCATCCCAATATCTTGAAACATACTCTGAGGGCTTTTCATATTCTATATCCATGAAAGTTCTCCCAGGAAATAGTTCATCAAATATTTTAGAAGACTTATTGGCCTTCTTTTTTAGCCCAAGGGTCTTATATACGCACATAAGTATATATATTAGAAAAGTTTGTTTACAATCTTCTCTGCCGTAGCCTGTATGGCAGGCACAGCCACAGAATTGCCGAATTGCTTGTATGCCGAGGCGTCTGCTACGCCTATCACGAAAGCGTCGGGGAAACCTTGCAGGCGAGCCCATTCGCGTGGAGTCATTCGGCGTATGCCTTGACGATTTATTTCACCTTTGATGTTGGTTACAGGAGTAAAATCTGTTAAGCGGTCATCGCGCACCAGATTGCGCTCTCTGCCCATACCTCCTACGACAATGGCGTTGGCTACCTCATTGTCCTCAATGATTTCGTATCCGAAGCCATTACCTTTGGATGCGTGGCGCTCTTTGTGTGCAATGAGGGTTTGCAGGTATTGTGTGGAGAGGTAATACTTGGGTGATACCTCTTGCTCCTCTTTGATGTCTGCAAATGTCTTGGTCTTGTCTGTGGGCGTGGGATATGCAAACTCTTCTACTCCCAAGTCCTTACGGAAACCTACGATATATACGCGCTCACGATGCTGGGGCACTCCGAAGTTCATGGCGTTTACAATCTCGGGGTCGGGCACATAGTAGTCCAAGTCGTTGCGCAATACGTTGAGGATTGTTTCAAAGGTCTTTCCTTTGTCGTGTATCATCAAGCCCTTTACATTTTCCAAGAAGAATGCTTTAGGACGCTTGCGACGGATAATCTCTGCAACATCGAAGAACAGGGTTCCGCGTGTCTCTTCGAAACCTTTACGCTTGCCAGCCAGTGAAAAGGCCTGACAGGGAAAGCCAGCACACAAGATGTCGAAGTTGTCGGGGATGAACGATTTGGTCTCCTCCTTGGTGATGTCACCAAAGGGAACTTCGCCATAGTTGAGCAGATAGGTGCGTTGTGCCTGTGCATCCCACTCGGAAGAGAATACGCACTTGCCACCGAGGTTTTGCATGGCTATACGGAAACCGCCGATTCCAGCAAAGAGGTCTATGAATGTAAATTTCGTTTTACTCTTTGGGCGGAAGGGTATATCGTATAGTTCGTTGAACAAATTATACTGCTGTGCTTCATTAAACTCGGCAGCCTTGTCGGCCTCGCTACTGCATCTGGCTTTGTAGATGTCTTCCATCAATCCCAGCGCCTTTTTCTGGTATGTCTTTCCGTAGGGAGTCCCCTCATTGTGGAGATAGTGCGAGATGATGGCCATCTGTTCGCTAAATGGCATATAGGTGCCGTCCTCGTTCAGCGAGTTAGGGCCATAGTACTGCATCTTCGCTTTGCTGCCGTTGCACATCTCGGTCAGCGATATGGTTGGGAGTGTATCTTTCTTTGCCATTCCTTTTCTCCTTTTTTTCTTAATCCACCAACTCCGAAATCTTCACGCCCAATGCCTTTGCAACCTTTTCGATATTGCACAGGGTGATGTTCTTCTCGGCACGTTCTATCATGCCTATGTAGGTGCGGTGAAGCCCTGCGTACTCGGCAAGTTTCTCTTGTGATATGTTCTGTTCTTTTCTTATTCTCTGTACATTCTGCCCGAAACGGACAAGTATCTTTTCGCCACTCATAGTATGGAAACTTTTAGTATGCAAATGTAGGGAGTATAAAGAGCTGTTGCAACATACTAAAGTTAGCATGTTGCAAAATGTTGCAACAACGGCCAATAGTGCACAGGACGAATTAAAAATTGAAAATTGACTTCGTTGAAGTTGCCACGATGAACGTTGAACCGAAGGTCGACGCCCGCAGGGACCAAAGTCAACGATTTGTGATTAAGGATGAAAGATTAAAGATGAACGATGACGATGACTTTTACCTAACAAGAAATCCTTGTGAGTTGACTCGTCGGCATCCCTCAACTCCTTTTGGGTAGTACTCTTACTCTTTTGGGTAGTACTTTTACTCTTTTGGGTAGTGTTTTCACTCTTTTGGGTAGTGCTTTCATCTATTTCTTTTCAAATAGGGTACAGATTGTACCCCAGTTTAGTCTAAGCAGATGAGGACAAAACGAGGACTGTGAACGTAGACGAAAGTCAACGCCCTATCGGGGCTTGAGAAGGAGTGTAGGTCTTTCCTCCATCTTTTCGGGAGAACATCCTGTAATGTGAACATTCCCAAAACAATGTTGTTGTTCGTTTATAACTTTTAACCGGACGAACAAGGCTATGGAAAAAGAACTCATAGAACAATTGGAGGAAAGTCAGCTTCAGATTCAAAGAGCATTGGCAAGAGGCGACAGAAGGAGCAGAGAGGAGGCATATATTTATGCCGTATCTCACGTCCAAGGATTGGCAACGGAGGTATATGCCAGATGGAATGAGCTGAAGAATCAAGGCGTCTTTGTCATTTACAAGGATGTCTGTCAATTCACCGACTTGGACCTTGACCTTAACCTACGATTCTGCACTGAGGTAATCAACGAACGCATGAGAAGCAATTTTTCCTCTCCCATCGCGCCTTATGCGATGCAGATGCTGTTCTTCTCGCCCGAGCCATTGCAGAGAAGCACGGTGCTCTATGAAGAGAAAGGTCATGATGGGCAGGAGCGTCAACTTAAGGTGTCGGATTTTATTTCTGTCTTGGACTATGCCATGAAGTTTGCTGAAATGAACTCAGATGCAGACTTCGACAAGTATAATAAGGCCAAGTTGGCTATAAAAACAGTAGACCTCGCCATCAATCATAAACCGGTGGACAAGCCGCTAAACAAAACCTTGCATATAGTAAACGATATATTGACGGAATGCGCGAAGTCTATCAGTAAAGATAAGGAGGCAAAGCGTGATGCTACAGGCATATCTCTATTGGTAGATCTTGCTATAGACTTCTTGGTGAGAGGATAAAGAAGTACTTTCTTTTCTCCCCTTCGTTTCGACCATTCATCCATAGAGGAATTCCTGCCGAGGTTGAAAGTGCCATAATTTTCCTTGTGGCACTTTTGTTTCTTCCAGTGAATCAGTGAATTGATAGGTAGAAAGTGCCATTTGGCACTTTCTATAGTTGTTTTTCCGTACATTTGGTGCTTTGTGCTTGCTTTATAAATTGATAAACAGTGATTTCTCTCGCCTTCCATCGCGATGCGTAGCGGCATGTGTTGATATGTACTATCCCAACTGCCTTGATGGGGCCGTTTGGTGGAATTGGTCTTTTATATGTATACTGCTGATGGGGCTAATTATCAATGTTTTATATGTAAGTGTACGGAAAAACACTTAAAGAAAGTGCCATTTGGCACTTTGAGCACCTTAACTATTTGTTACTCATTGTTTTGTCAAAGTGCCACGCCAGAAGTTTTGGCACTTTCATGTCCTTTTGTCTTCCTGATATTCGATAACGGCCGATTACAAATCAGCCGTGACGAAAGTGGGTGTTCATTCAAAGCGCAAACGGTGACAGATGACACTTGTGACAGATGTTTTCATAGATTATTATGCAAATAAATAATTAATTCGTATGTGTTGCATGCATGTTAATTAATTATTTTTTTTCTTACGACCCGTGTATTATAGGCGTCACAAGTGTCATCCGTCACCCAAAATGAACGAATTGCAAAGTGAGAGATTGCAAAAAGCTCTAATTTTCTGCCACAACGCCACAACTGCCACGTAAATGTACGAGCTTATATAGGAAATGAAAAATAATTATTCAGGTACGCGCTATCTAAATAATTATTTTTTTAATACATATTTCCTCTATGAAAACACGTGGCAGAAGTGGCATTGTGGCAGAATGTGTGCTTTGGCCTTGAAGAAAAATGGGCGGTGCTATTGCACAAAATGGAACTTTTTATTATCTTTACAGTGTATTGCCAATAGGCCGTGTTATCGCGATGGTACATGTAAGTCATCGCGGTGACGTGATAGAGTCATTGCGATGGCGTGTAGGCGTCATCGCGATGAAACAGTGATTTTGGACCGCTGGTTTTACGAAAAGAGACCGAAGATTTTTAGAAGAGAAAACTATCATCAGAAATTTATGGCAAAGAAACGAAACACAAGGATGAAGACAGGCTACGGAACTATCAAGTGTCGTGGCACACGACGTTGCTTGCGCAATGGTACAGAGACAGGCGAGCTATGGGGCATACGCGTGACCGTGGCTAACCCGCAGAGCGTGGAGGTGAAGGATATGGCAGCAAACATCAACGATGCCATGAGCCTCACCGACACAGATGTGATAGCAGCATGGCGCGCACTGGAGGGTGAGATAGTAGATGCGCTCATGCAGGGGCGTCGCGTGTCGCTGGGCAACCTGGGCACACTGTCGCTCGAGGTGGGCACGGCTACGCGCAAGAGTGCCGATGAGGAACTGTGCAATACGGAAATCGTGGCCAAGGGTATCACCTTCCGCCCCTCGAAGAATCTCGCGCAGCAAATCTCGGGACTCGCCTTTGAATGGGACGGCGTGGTGAAGCAGCCGCTTGCTGACGATGCGCTCACCGCAGCTTTGGACAGCTACTTCGCCCAGCACGAGTACATCACCGTGCGCAACTATGCCACGCTGTGCCGATGCAGTCTGAGCACGGCACGCCGACATATAGCAGACATGCTTGTCGATGGCCGCCTCGAGAAGAGCGGCATTGCCAAGGGGTTGTATAAACGGAAGGCGTAGGCATCGATTACGAGAGTTGGGGCTTGATCGGCTATGATTAAGCAAACTTGAAACTCCTTTGTGAAGCTAGGGGGGCTTGGCAGGAAATGGTGTCACCTGGTGACGGGAATTTCAAATAGCCTTCTACCCTTTTGTGAAAACCATACATAGGTGGCTTCTATATGGCGATAGTGTGGGGCTGTTGTGAACAAAAGTGCGGGGTTGTATCTTTGCATCGTAAATGATGATAATATGATTACTAACCTATAAAACTAAGCGAGATGGAAAATGTACAGACCTATTTGCCGTACTTGCGCGGCTACGACTACACGGGCAAGATACCTGTAGTGCTTGACTTCTACGCCACATGGTGTGGCCCCTGCAAGGCATTGACTCCCTCGATAGAGCGGCTGGCCAAGGAGTTTGAGGGGCGCCTCAAGGTGCTCAAGGTGGATGTGGACAAGAACGAGCCGCTGGCCCGTGCTGCCGCCATACGCTCCGTGCCGACGCTCTTCTTCATCGACATCGACGGAGACATTGAGCGTCAGATGGGGGCGATGCCCTACGATGCCCTGCGGGCCAAGGCCGAGGCGCTGGTGGGTGCAGCTGGATGAGCACCGCCGAGAGCATGACGGGAGAGAGCAAATTAATTTTTTTGCTCTCTCCTGTCGTCTATGTAATATATTTTTGTATCTTTATGGCTGCTATGAAGATACTCTTTTTGAAACATAAACAATATACAATATGAGAACAACGACAGGTATTATGAGAACAATGATGGCCGTGGTGATGGTGTTGTGGCTGGGTGTAAACGCAGTATGTGCACAGGCGCTGAAGGCTATCACGCCGGGCGAGGTGTGGCCCGATGACAAGGGCGAGCACATCAATGCGCATGGTGGAGGTGTGATATATCACGAGGGCACCTACTACTGGTATGGCGAGAACCGCCCTGCACGCGGCTTCACCACCGAGGTGGGCGTAGGCGTATACTCATCGAAGGATCTCATGAACTGGAAGAACGAGGGCGTGGCACTGGCCGTGTCGGAGACGAAGGGCGACGTCATCGAGCGCGGATGCATCATGGAGCGCCCTAAGGTGGTGTATAACCCTACGACCGGGAAGTTTGTGATGCTCTTCCACCTGGAGCTCAAGGGACGCGGCTATGAGGCGGCACGCGTGGGATTCGCCGTGAGCGAGAGTCCTATAGGACCCTTCACTTTCATCCGCTCGCTGCGCCCCAATGCGGGCAAGTGGCCCATGGACTTCACCGAGCGCGACACCAAGCGAGCCATGGCGCTCGATGAGGCCAAGTATAAGGAGTGGTGGACACCCGAGTGGCGACGTGCCGTGGACGAGGGCCTGCTGCTCAAGCGCGACCTGCCAGGCGGACAGATGAGCCGTGACATGACGGTGTATGTGGACGACGACGGCACGGCATATCACATACACTCGGCCGAGGAGAACCTGACGCTCAACATCGCCGAGCTCACACCCGACTACCTCGACTATACGGGACGCTACATACGCGTGGCTCCCGGCGGGCACAACGAGGCACCCACGATCATGAAGCGCGACGGGGTGTACTGGATGATCACCAGTGGCTGCACAGGCTGGGACCCCAACGAGGCCCGCATGTTCCGCGCCGAGTCGATGTGGGGACCTTGGGAGCAGTTGCCCAGCCCCTTCCGCGGCGAGGATGCCAACAAGTCGTTCCACACGCAGGGCACCTACATCTTCAAGATTGAGGGCGCCGACCAATACATCTTCATGGCCGACCGCTGGATACCGCGCAGCCTGAAGAACTCACGCCACATATGGCTGCCCATCGCCTTCGATGAGGACGGCACACCGGTGCTGGAGTGGAAAGCGGAGTGGAAAGTCCCAACTGCACGATGAACTGGTTTCACTGCATTGACGTCTACTGCCCCGTATGCCAAGAGAGATACAATGAACGATAGAGTTGTATATAAAAAACAACGAACGATTAACATAAGAAACGAGGGTGTGCACCGCTGGCGCACACCCTCTATATTCTTAATATCGCACAGATGACTATAGGGCCATGGCATCAGTATCTGAATTGCCACGCGACCGCTCATGATGAGCTGACCGACTACCAAACTATTTCAAGAATACGAAGAACACCGCCGCAATGAGACAGCCAAAGGCCACGAAGTGGTTCCACTGCAGCGTCTCGCCGCGGAAGAACACGATGGTGAAGATGGTAAAGACGGCGATGGAGATTACCTCCTGTATCACCTTGAGTTGCATGAGCGTGAAGGCACCGCCATTACCCACAAAACCCATGCGGTTGGCCGGTACCTGACAGGAATATTCAAAGAGCGCCAGGAACCAACTGATGAGGATGACGATGTAGAGCGGGGTGTTGTCGGAGATGAGCTTCATCTGCTGCAACTTCAAGTGACCATACCATGCGAACGTCATGAAGATGTTCGACACGATGAGCAATAAGATTGTACCAAGTCCGTGCATTGTTGTGATGCTATTTCTTAACGAATGCAAAATTACTGCAAGGCTAACGAATAACAAAAGATGTTCCCGATTTTTAGGTATCAGAAACAAAAATCCATTTACTTAGCGAATAAAGGATACAAAAACCGAGCGAAATGCAAAATGAATTAAGCATTTCGACGATATAGCCTGCGTCGAGACTCCCCTACCCTTCGAGCGCCATCATGGCCTCTTCCCACTCAGCCTCGGCAGTGGCAAGGGTCTCTTTCAGTTTGCCATATTGTTCGAAGAGGGCTTGGTTAGCAGCACCCGAGGGGGTAGCCATCCACTCTTCCAATTCCTTCAGTTCGGTTTCAATCTGTGCCACCCGTTTCTCGCACTCCTCAACGCGTTTCTGCAGTTTACGCTGCTGCTTGGCCTGCTCCTTGCGGGCAGCGTAGGAAGACCCACCTAAATCCTCCCTGTGAGGGAGGACTTGAGACTTCGCGATGGCAGTCCCCCCTCCCTCGCAGGGAGGGATGGGGTGGGTCTCTCTTTTTTCCAAGAAGTCGTAGATGCCGCCCAAGTGTTCCCTCACCTTACCGCCACCAAACTCGTATACTTTGGTTACAAGTCCGTCGAGGAACTCACGGTCGTGGCTCACGATGATAACCGTACCGTCGAACTCGCGGATAGCCTCCTTCAGCACGTCTTTGGAACGCATGTCAAGGTGGTTGGTAGGCTCGTCGAGGATGAGCAGGTTCACCTGTTCGAGCAATAGCTTGATCATCGCCAGTCGGCTGCGCTCACCGCCGGAGAGCACTTTGACTTTCTTGTCCGATGCTTCGCCGCCAAACATGAAAGCACCAAGAATATCACGTATCTTGAGGCGTATGTCGCCCACGGCAGCACGGTCGATGGTTTCAAATACCGTGAGGTTCTCATCAAGCAACTGTGCCTGATTCTGCGCAAAGTAGCCAATCTCTACATTATGGCCTATGGTGAGTTTGCCGTCGAAGGGTATCTCCCCCATGATGCACTTGACAAGCGTGGTCTTTCCCTCACCATTCTTACCCACAAAGGCCACCTTCTCGCCACGACGGATGGTGAGCGTAGCATCTTTGAAGACAAGATGGGAAGACCCACCCCCAACCCCTCCCTCTATGGAGGGGCTTTTTGTTCCATATATCTTTGTTACCTCCTCACATATCACGGGATAGTTACCGCTGCGTTGTGCCGGACGAAACTTGAGACGCAGGGTGCTGCGGTCCTCCTCGTCGATGACCACGGGCACCATCTTCTCCAACTGCTTGATGCGGCTCTGCACCTGTATGGCCTTGGTAGGCTTGTAGCGGAATCGCTCGATGAAGTCGGTGATGTCGGCAATCTCCTTCTGCTGGTTCTCGTAGGCACGCAGCTGCTGCTCGCGGCGTTCGCGGCGCAACACAACGTACTCGTCATACTTCACCTTATAGTCGTGTATGGTACCACACGTAATCTCAATGGTGCGATTGGTGACATTATTGATGAAGGCGCGGTCGTGGCTCACGAGCACTACGGCCTTGCCGTTGCGTGCGAGGAAATCCTCAAGCCACTGTATGCTCTCGATGTCGAGGTGGTTGGTAGGCTCGTCGAGCAGCAACACATCGGGATGCTGCAACAACAGCTTGGCCAACTCGATACGCATGCGCCATCCACCGGAGAATTCTGAGGTGGGGCGGTCGAAATCTTCACGGCGGAAACCCAATCCACAGAGCGTCTGCTCCATCTCGGCATGGTAGTTGGCACCACCGATAATCTGGAATCGCTCGTTCTCCCGGGTGAAGCGGTCGATAAGTTCGTGATAGTCCTCGCTATCGTAGTCGGTACGCTCGGCCATCTCCGTAGCCAAGCGGTCGACAAGTGCTTTCTGTTCACTGATATGGGCAAAGGCCAGTTCGGTCTCCTCACGCACGGTGCGCGAGTCGGCCAGGCGCATCACCTGAGGCAGGTAACACACCGATATTCCCTTGGGCATGCTCACCGTACCGTCGGTAGGCTGCTGCAACCCAGCCAATATCTTGAGCATGGTGCTCTTGCCCGCTCCGTTCTTGCCCACTAAGGCTATGCGGTCTTTCGGATTGATGATGTAACTTACTCCCTCAAATAGCGGCGTAGCGCCGAACTCTACCTTCAGATTCTCTATGCTTATCATAATGAGTACAAAAGTACGGCAAAATTTCGCTAAACTGAAATTTTGCCGTACTTTTGTACTACACGCAACTTCTATTATATAATAGGTATGAAAAAAGCAGCAAAGATTATCGGCATCGTACTGGTGTGCATCGTAGTAGCCATGGCCATCGTGCCCGTGGCATTCAAAGGAAAAATCAAGGAGATTGTCCTCACTGAGGCCAACAAAATGATTAACGCTGAGTTTGGGTTCGAAGGCCTGAGCATCAGCCTCTTCCGCGAGTTTCCCCAAGCCTCGGTAGGCATCGAGGGATTCTGGTTGCGTGGCAAGGATGTGTTTGCCAACGACACGCTGGCCTACATCGGCAAGGCCGAGGCAGCGGTAAACCTCAAGTCGATCTTCGGGAACAGCGGATTCGACATCACCAAGATACTGGTGAAGGACACCTACCTGAAGGCTATCGTGCTGGAAGACGGACGTGCCAACTGGGACATCATGTACCCGAGCGACGCGGAGGAGCCCGAAGATACCACGACGAGCAGCAGTTTCCGCATACTGCTGAAGAAGGTAGCTGTGGACAATCTCAACATTATCTACGATGACCGCGAGGGCGGCATGTATGCCCAAATCGAAAACTTCGGGGCCACTTGCCGGGGCGATATGGCTGCTGACAGAGCACTGCTCGAACTGCAGGCCGCCATCAAGGCGTTCACCTTCAAGATGGACGGTGTGCCCCTACTGAGCAAGGCGCGTATAGGTGCCGATCTCAACGTGGACGCCGACTTTGCCAACAGCCGATACACGCTGAAGGAGAACACCCTCGCGCTCAATGCCATACGGGCCACCCTTGACGGATGGGCTGCCCTGCCTACCGGTGCTCCCATGAGCATGGACCTCAAGTTGGGCACCTCGGACATCCAGTTCAAGGAGATACTATCGCTCATCCCTGCCATCTATGCCAAAGACTTCGAGGACCTGAAGGCCGACGGCATCGTGAGCCTGCACGCTTATGCCAAGGGCGAGCTTACCGACACTACCCTACCCGAGTTTGAGGCAGCTCTGAAGGTAAGCGACGGCAACTTCCGCTACCCGGCCCTGCCTGCCGGCATTGACAACATACAGATTGCTGCCAAGGCAAGCAACCCCGGAGGTGACATCGACCTCACGGAGGTGGATGTGGAGAAGTTCAGCCTGAGCATGCTGGGCAACCCCTTTGCCGTGACAGCCCGTGTGAAGACACCCATCAGCGATCCCGACTTTGCACTGGCAGCTAAGGGCACACTCAACTTAGGCAAGGTGAAGGATGTATACCCCTTGGAGGACATAGCACTGAACGGTATCGTCAAGGCCGACATGAGCCTCGGCGGCCGTCTCTCCTATATAGAAAAGGAGCAGTACGACCGATTCAAGGCCAACGGCACACTCAACCTCTCGGACATGAAGGTCAATATGGAGGGGATTCCCGAAGTGGCCATCGAGCAATCGACCTTTGCCTTCACTCCCCGCTACCTCAACCTGAGCGAGACGCAGGTACTTGTGGGAGAGAACGACATCACCGCCGACTGCCGATTCGAGAACTACATGGCCTTTGCACTCAAGGGAGAGACACTCAAGGGACAGCTCAACCTGAAGAGCCGCCACATGAACCTCAACGACTTCATGTCGTCCGAAGAGACCGAAGAGGAGGACAACGAGACCGATACAGAGACTGCCAAAGCTGAGAGCGAAGCGGCTACAGGCGTGCTCGTAGTGCCCAAGAATATTGACTTCAACATGAATGTGGATATGGACGAGATACTCTTCGACCAAATCGTGCTGCACGACCTCAACGGCAAACTGGTAGTGAAGAACGGCACTGCCGACATGAGCAATCTCTCGATGCAAACGATGGGGGGATCAGTAGTACTGAACGGAAGTTACTCTACAGCCCAAAGCGAGAGTACCCCCGAGCTGAAGGCCTCGTTTGCACTCAACAGCCTCTCCTTCGCACAGACCTTCAAGGAGCTCGACTTGGTGCGCCAGATGGCTCCTATCTTTGAGAAGTTGAACGGTAACTTCTCGGGTAAGATTGCTGTAGACACCGAACTTGACAACACCATGTCGCCCAACCTACAGACACTCACCGCAAACGGAAGCCTCAACACACGCGACCTCAACCTCTCTGGAGTGGAAATCATTGACAAGATTGCCGACGCTACAGGACGTCAGGAACTGAAAGACCTGAGTGCAAAAGACCTCAACATCGACTTCACCATCGAGGACGGACGTGTACACACCCAACCCTTTACCCTCAAGATGGGCAACATGAGCCTTGCCCTCAACGGTACTACGGGACTGGACCAGACCATCGACTACACCGGCAAACTAACATTACCTAAGTCGGCCACATCGGCCATCAGCAGTATCGACCTGAAGATAGGCGGCAAGTTTAGCGCTCCTAAGATTACCGTCGACACCGAGAGCATGGCACGTCGGGCTGCCGAGGCGGCCACCAAAGCCGCTACCGAAAAGGCCGTGGAGACCATAGGCGAGAAACTCGGCATCGACATCAGCAATGCCGAGAAGCAGAAGGAGGAACTGGTAAAGGCTGCCGAAGAGGCTGCACAGAAGCTCATCGCTGAAGCCGAAAAGCAGAAAGCCAACTTAGTGAATAAGGCAGGAAGCAATGCCCTGAAGAAACTCGCTGCCGAGAAGGCGGGTGATGTCCTCATCACCGAAGCCAAGGAGCAGGCCGCCAAGCTCATTGAGGAGGCTACTAAAAAGGGCAACGAGCTAATAGAGAAGACGAAGTAAACAATAAACAAGAGAGTGTGCTTTGCGTTTTGCACACTCTCTTGTTTATTATTTTATAGCACCCATTATCACAAAAATCAATCAAACAACTATCTTATTATAGCCTTGAAATGATATTTTTCTGTATTGTATTCTGAGAAGGTTCCTCGTATCGCATACATTTTACTCATATAGAAAGTTGCCTTTATTGTTTGGGGGCTATGGAAATTTTCATTATGAGAATAGGTCAACAACGCAGAAAAGCGAACGGGAGAATTTGTTGCAGACCATTCAAACAAATCACCATCCATTAGCCTTGTATTAGATGTAAAATACAATGCATCAAGTGCCTTCCCTTTATCTTCCAATCTAAAAGAAGCAATTGTTTTACCATAAGGGAATAATAATTTAGTCTCCAATGCACTACTTGATTGCGGCGAAATGGCAATAATTCGTTGAGTACTTATATTACTTTCTTCTATCTTCGAAACTACACCCAACAACGTGTTCATAAATCCTTTTTTTTCCTCAACTCTAACTATAGGCTTGGGGGTTATTGACGAAGGGAAATAAGAGTAAGATTCTCCACCAGTAATAAAAAACGAATTTTCCAAATCTATATAAATAATACTATCGCTACGATTGGTCACCGTTATAAAAAAAGCAATTTCATAAGGGTATTGGAAACTTCCCTCTGACCAGATAAGACTATAATTGCTTCCTACGAAAGAATACTCTTTACTATTTATCACGTATTCCACACTTACATTCTCGTCAAGCAAGGCCGAGCCTTCCTCTACGTTAAGTTCTCCAACAACCTTTTGCGCTTTTTTTATCTTTAGAGGATCCTTTGGTTCATAGGTAAACTTTTTATTATTATAAGACTCAATCAAAAAACTGTTCACCTCAGCAGACTTACCTTTCTCAATAAACTCTGGACAACTCAGTTTTACATTGCGCTCCCAATTCTCCATTTTTTTTGATAGAACTTCTTGATATTCTTTAATAGAGATTATCTCAGATTGATGAATCTGGATTATTGGAGCTTCAAGGCTTTCTTCGGCCCTAAAATACACGATAGAATCATTAACTATTATATCATATGCCATATATCTCTTACCGTCTTGAGTCGTGAGTATATTTTGTGCACTTGTACTTATGTAGAAGAATGCACACAGATAAAGACCTATAAATATAATATATCTTTTCATAATACTTTGAATTATTTTATTATCTCACCAACCAATGATTATTATGCGTTTCCGGTTGTTGGTTATTACCGTACGCTACCCCTATGGCACGTGCCGCCTCAATACGTTGCGCCTCCAAATCTACCCCGTCTTGATACATTTTCTTGGAAAAGGTCCATTCATCTCCCATACGAGCCTGTATCTCCTTTGTTAATGACAATGCTTCGGGATAACATGAAGCATCAGGATAGATTTCAGATAGCAACAGAGCCGCAGCATTGGCTCCTACTTCATTCTGATTGGCAGCCCATACGCTACGTGCCTGCGCCAAATATACCTGACCGTTGTGATTGACATAGCCACTCCAAACATCCAAAATGGCAACATCCACATTCTCTATATGTTTGCAGCATGCAGGGATAGCACTCAGCAGTGCAAGTGCATCCTCATATTTATGCTGCGTTCCCAATCGCTTGGCCTGACGAATCAAGTTGGGAGCTTCACGGTCATAATAAGCGACAACCTTGGCTGTACCATTCTTTATCCACGATTGGAGGTCTGCATCATTATAATTCAGGCTGCCGAAAGCGGCACTATATGCTTTCTCTTCCGAAGTGCCGGCACCACGAAGCTTCACAGAAGTGCTCGCCAACTTGTCACCTGTAATATTATTACCTACGAACAAAGCCAAATCCAACGATACTGTTACCATAGGCTGCAAACCTGAGACTATATTCTTTGAGGTCTCTACAGGAACGGCAACCAAGGAGAATGTTGCGTACTCAATTCCTCCATTGACACCCTGCAAAGAAAGTGCCTGACAGAGTTTTACTTCAAGATTATTAGCAGCAATCATGGGAACCGGTGCGCTCTGTTCAATCACCATTACAGACATTGGAATATCCTGTGCCTTAAGCTGCATGCCTACATGTAACAGCAATGCAGCAATCCATATTATCCGTTTCATACTTCGTCACATTATTTAATATAGAAATTCACTTTACCCAACCCAATGGTCTTGAACTCACTCTGGATTCCATAGTCAGCTTCCAGATATGTACTCAGTTTACGTGCTATCTGGTTGGCATTCTGTTTGCGCATACGTCCACGCACTTCGGCCATCAGCGGAACATATACGCATTGATAATTCAAAAAGGTGCTTCCACCGCGCACCTTCTCCAATCCGTTGCCATCAACAGAATTATCGTAAAGGAAATCATCTATCACCTCTTGTAACGTATACTCGCCAGCCTTACTGTTCATGGTAAGCGACGATCCGTCAGCAATCTTGAAGTTAAACGATATGCCACGTCCATTGGTTGCCATACGCTGATAATACCCTAACATCTTCTGCAAGAACGCATCCATCTGCCCGAAGACAGCTTCACGTACAAGAATAGCCGGAGTAGTAGCGGTAGCCGGCTGCCCCACTCCACTTATAGGCGCAAACTGCATGCTTGTGTAGGCATCAATACCGGACATAGTCCATTGCACTTGGCGTTGGGGGCCATTCTTCAAAAGCGTAAAGTTTATCTTGACAAGAATATCAGCTTGAGAATTACGTATGATGGCTTCATCCACACTTTCAGCCTCACTGCCAAAATTGCTTTCGTTCATGGCCGCATCAGACTTATAGTTGTTGATGGCTGTCAGTATATCCACTATTTCAATGCTGCTGTTGCGGTCAGTAATGAGTTGTCCTATCTGCAAGAGCACGGCATGCAGTGTCTGGTCTTCGGTCAACGCCTTTTCATAATCGGGACGCACCTCGGTACTTCCCTGATTGTTAAATGAGAGCGTATATCCATTGGCTTTGCAATAGATGTCATCGGGAACAATCATGATTGTAGGGGGCGACATTGTCTTCTGTGCACTGGTTGCCAACACGCCCATGACAACACACAGGGTCAATAGAATTGAACGTTTCATCTTGTTTCTTTATTTATGATACCATCTTTTATCAATTGTCTTTTCAGTGCAGCACGCTCCACATCTATATACACACGATACAGGAGGTCTGCACCATTCTTATACCTCTTCACACCACGGTAGAGTGGTTTATGTATCTTGGTATACGAAGCATAGTCGCCTGCAAAGAAATCGAGGAAATAATCTTCATGCTTTCTTTTTGCGTGAGGGTCTGCCACGAGCGGTGTGGCAACAGAATGGTTATTACCCTTCAGAACACCGGAAAACAGGACATCATTCAGTGCCTGCTTTTTGGCCTGCTCTATGGCTTCTCGTCGTGTAGTGCCCTTGCCCCATGCAGTAAGTTGCACCACGCCATCCATCGAAGTACCTCTGCACTCTGTCTCATAATTGAAATATGGAGCCGTCGTGTCCTTCGTACTTCTGCAAGCGGTAATCAACAGCAGCAATGCAGCTGCAATCATCCAAACAGTCCTTTTCATATTACCAGAGATTTGAAAAACCTTTTATTACACCTGCCTCTTCCAGATGATGCAAGAGACGTTCCTTATCAACCAGCAACAAGGCCGACACTTCGTAAGTATTGCGCTTCACCTTTGTACTTTGCAACGAAGAAGAAACTATCGACACGTAGTTCTCATGCTGCTTCTGTGCAAAGAACGGGGTGAAGAACTCGGTCTTTGTCTGCTCTGCACCCGGCTCTTGCACCAAAGGTTGCTGAGCGGGGTCGCCAGATTTCTCTCCCATAAATCCACGGAAGAGCACGCCATGTACGGCACAACGTTTCAACTCCGTTTGCGCGAGCTTGGGATCCTTCACTAAGGTTGTCACTCTTACGAGAAACTCACCGTTCTTTCCCTGACCTCCACTGATGATGTTATACTCGTTTTGTGCAAACGATACCATGCAATGGAGCAATACCGACAGTAGAATAATTGTTTTTTTCATTTGCGTTTGATGTATTAAAGATTAAAACCCAAAGATACGCTATTATTGATATGTTTTCCATATTTATACGCCACATACATCCAAGGAGTAATATTCAATCCTATTTTGATGTCGTAGTCTATACCAGAATACCAATAATCATCCTCTTTATGCGTTGAGTATTTTTCATAAGAGTATTTCCTATAATAGTGAAATTCTGTGTCTAAATACTTGATTCCTATTGATGGGTATATAAAAAATGCCCACTTACCATTAGTTCCCATAGGACGAGTACGGACAATAAATCCAGTATTGATTCCCATGCCAGATGTCCCATCCCCAAAGCATTGCCTCCAATCCAAAACATTCCAAGCAAAATGGGTTCCATAGTTAATACTCCAACCAACATTCAAGGTAAAGCACATCCCCGCAGAAGAATAGAATCCCGAACAATACTTACGGTCATATTCACTTAGAGAATTACGCAATTCTTCCCCACTAACATATATTGTAGTCAACCCACCACTGACCTTAATGTTATGTCGTTTGTACTGATATCCCGCTTTCCCCATCTCACGCATCTGCAGTCCCATGCCACAAACGTCATCAGACTTTCCTTTACTCAACATGAATGCCGTGCCTTTATATTGAGAATAGTCGGTATCGCTGCTGAAATTGATATTACTGTTGTTCCATACAGTAGTAGGGACTGCCACACCTACACGCTTATAGGTAATCTCTCCTTTCTTCTTTTTTGCTTCCAGAATCTCGTATTTACTACTTGTCTTTACTCCTTCTTTTGTTCCAATATACGCATATAGCCTGCTTCCGTCACAATAGAATGAAGTTTTGGGTTTGAATACCGGATAATTCTTTGCCAGATTCTCTATACCTTTATTAATTGTAGTGGCACACACCTCACGTATCACCCTATTCAAGTCGTTCTGACTCTTGAATACCGTGCGTGCACTGCGCTCGCGGTACATACCGATATATTCCAAGGTAAAACTCTTCTTGTCACTTTCGAACTTGCTCTTTCTATTCATACGCTCTGAAATAGAGTAGCTCTCGTCGCTCCAGTACTCACTGTACATCTTGTTCTTCAGTTCGTCATTCCACTTCAAGCGATAGAGATAGGCTTTCAAATTCA
The DNA here is from genome assembly GCA_017517925.1 of Bacteroidaceae bacterium. Lineage (GTDB taxonomy): Bacteria > Bacteroidota > Bacteroidia > Bacteroidales > Bacteroidaceae > UBA1189. The sequence continues at coordinate 19,175 of JAFWXS010000133.1, forward strand.
CTGCAAATCCGCCCATATCGGCAGCGACCGTAGCACCACCCAAGGCCAAGGTGGAACCCAGTTCCGAGTAAGTACCCGCTTCCGTATTTCCTTTACGATATTGCTCCTGCGCGTATGCATCAAGTACATAAGAACCTGCAGCCAACAAGCCGGATAGGATTTGCCCCGTCTGCTCCTTGTCGTAATAGTCCATATCACACACGAGTACAAAAGTATTCTGCAAAAGTTCGTCACCCTCTTCAGACAAGAGAGCGACACCGCGCTCGGTATTCTCGGCTCGCTGTAAATCCTCATACGAAGCATTGTATCCACCCCGTTGATGTATCAGCTCCATATTCATCGTACCGCTATACGGGTCATAGTTGAACCATTTCTTCACCAAGTCCTTGGCTACATTATTATTGGATAGTTTATATTCGATGTCGCTTTTGGACTGGTTACCGTTGACACTAAAGACACGTACCGTCAAATTATGGTCATTATAGCGCTCAGGAAGAGGTATTTGGGCGAATTGCTGCTCCATCTGCGTTGCATACTGAGTACCCTTATGCGTCAGCAGAATAAGACACAAGGAACTACGACGATACTCTTCGGTAGCTCCATAATTACTGCCAGCCTGATTTTGTGCAAACAAAATACTTGTACCACTCCATAATATCAAGTACAACAAGATAATTCTTCTTTTCATCTGAAAAACTCTCCGCCCGTAGACTCCCCTGACCGAACGAAATGTTTTTCGTTACTAAAAAGAAAAAGCGCGGGAATCTGTGCCTGTCACTCGTCCCACGTGTAGAGGCTCTGGCATCGCCCATCTTGTCGAAACGAGCAACGCCGAAGCCCACGCCGATATGAAATACATTCAAACAGAACTTGCACTAACGCACAAGCACCTTGATTGTTTGGTATAACATACCCATGAGCATCTACCGTTGCTTTGTCTTTGACAAGATTGTTGAAACTGCCAGATTTCCACACGTCAAGAACAAAGCGCTAAGTAAACGCTTTTCCATTATGTCATCCCCACCCAACCTCCTTAATCCGTATTAACAATGAATACCGAATTATTTTTCAACTGCGCAACTAAGGCTTATTTTTGAAAAAATAGTATACAAAATTTGTAGATTCAAGCAGACCACAGAATCGGGTACAGAATCATTCTATCGGGTAAACCCGCGAGAAAAATCAGGCAGAGTTGTCAGAAATACGGGTGAACCCACGGGATGCGGTGAGTATACTCAGAATACTATATAAGCGATGTTCCGAAATCAGCTGACCGGCTGACCGTGACGGTGTAAACAACTTATAATGAGTTGGTAATAACGGTCAGCTAAGGTCAACTGAGCTGACCATGCTAACCGACTGATATTATATCTATTGTAGATACCCGGTCAGCCGGTCAGCTATTTTCGGAATACTTGTTATAGGAGCTATCGAGCCTGCTATAAAAATTTATAGCACCTGCTATAAGAATTTATAGCCTCGGCGACAGCATAGAGGAGAGCCTGCGAAAAATCAGAGCACTAAATAGAAGGAGGGACAGATGCATCTGCCCCTCCTTCTTATTACCATATAAGCAATGTTACTATGCTTTCTTTCTCTTCTTCACAAAGAGTCCTACCATACTGAGTAAAAAAAGTGTAAGTAACATAACGCGCTAATGAATAATTAAACTATGATTACTTCTTACTCAAATCGTAAACGACTTTCATCACAGCCTCACCGATAGCCTCGGCCTCCTCGGGAGAGCCGGCCTCAGAGTATACGCGGATGATGGGCTCGGTGTTGCTCTTGCGGAGGTGTACCCACTTGTCGGGGAAGTCGATCTTCACGCCGTCGATATCGTTCACCTCTTCGTTAGCGTAGATTTCCTTCACCTTCACGAGGATAGCGTCAACATCTACATCGGGGGTGAGGTCGATGCGGTTCTTGGCCATGTAGTAAGCGGGATAGGTCTTGCGGAGCTCGCTCACGGTCATCTGCTTCTTGGCAAGATAGGTGAGGAAGAGTGCGATACCTACGAGAGCGTCGCGACCATAGTGGCTGGCAGGATAGATAACACCACCGTTACCCTCACCGCCGATAACGGCGCCGGTATTCTTCATCTTGGTCACCACGTTTACCTCACCTACAGCAGAGGCGTTGTACTCGAGACCATACTTGCGGGTCACGTCGCGCAGGGCACGGGTAGAGCTAAGGTTTGACACGGTGTTACCGGGAGTGTGCTGGAGGATGTAGTCGGCAACTGTTACGAGGGTATATTCCTCACCATACATGTTGCCGTTCTCGTCGATGATGGCGAGGCGGTCAACGTCGGGGTCAACGACGAAAGCTACATCGAGGTCAGACTTCTTCATGAGGCCCATGATGTCGGTAAGGTTCTTCTCGAGGGGCTCGGGGTTGTGCTGGAAGTCACCGGTAGGTTCGCAGTAGAGTCCTTCGACGGTCTCCACGCCGAGTTGCTTGAGCAGCTTGGGCAGTACTACACCACCTACAGAGTTCACACAGTCGATAGCCACCTTGAAGTTGGCCTTGCGGATAGCCTCTACGTCTACGAGGTCGAGAGCGAGCACGCTGTCAATATGTTTCTGGTCGTATGAGTCGTCCTTGGTATAGTGACCGATGTGGTCGATATCAGCAAACTCGAATGCCTCGGCAGCAGCGATAGAGAGTACTTCGGCACCCTCGGCAGCATTGAGGAACTCGCCCTTCTCGTTGAGGAGCTTTAGTGCATTCCACTGACGGGGATTATGGCTGGCAGTGAGGATGATACCGCCGCATGAGCCCGACATGGTAACGGCAAGCTCAGTGGTAGGAGTAGAAGCCAGACCGATGTCGAGCACATCGAAGCCCATGCCCATGAGCGTACCACATACGCAGCTGCGCACCATCTCACCCGAGATACGGGCATCGCGGCCTACTACGATTGTGTTGCTCGTATTGGCAGTAGTCTTGCGGATTAGTGTAGCGTAAGCGGCTACAAACTTTGTGATGTCGAGCGGATTGAGACCCTCGCCCGCCACGCCACCGATGGTGCCGCGGATTCCAGAGATAGATTTGATCAGTGTCATAGTCTTTCCGGTATATTAGTGAATGATTAAAAATATGGATCGGGTTCGTATGTTATTTCAAAATATGTAGGATACACATATTGCGATGCCTTCATGGTGCTTTCGCTATGAGGAAGTATCAAACGCACCTTGGCAGACTTGTCGTTAGGACGGCCGGGAGTGATGTAGCTGAACGGAACTAACCAACCACTGGGGATACTTCCATTATTGGAGGCACTCATATAGCCTTCGGCATACTTTACTGTAAAGCTGTCATCGTTGCGCTCACAGATAAACTTGTCGGGAGCTGCATAGAGGTTTCCTGAAATGGTGTCATCAGTTTCTATATTGCACTCCAAGTATTTAACCAAGAATGTAACGCGGTCACCATCCTCCATCATGCGGCCCTCGCCCTTACGTACAATCTGCATATAGATACCTTTGTCCTTGAAAAGTACGAACTGGTTCTTTGCCGTGTCGGTTACAAAACCGTTCTCCTCAAAGGTCTCCATATCGATTACTTGAATACCTTGTTCATGTATGAATTCATTGATATATGCCTTCTCCCGTTCTTTCATCTCGGCATAGGTCTCCACATCTTCACACGAGCACCATAGCATAGCCCAAAGGGCAATGATCATAATCTGAAAATACCTTTTCATCCAGCTTTCTTGAATAAATCTCCACAAAAGTAATAAAAACAGTGTCAACATACACCATGTTGCAGCATTTTTTTTCGAATATTTACCTATTTATAACAAGATTTCGGCACAAGGCCACTACAGACGCGCCAAGACGCGAACCGTGGACCTGCTTCCAACCCCATCGCAGAGGTATGTCATAAGCCTCAGGGCTTCGGGAACTCCTCCAGCGCCTACTCGAAGAGGGTGATGGCCTCCTGCAGTGTGCCGTGGTGCTGACCGCCCGAGGCATTGAGGTGGCCGCCACCGGTGAAGTACCGCGCGGCAAACTTGTTGCAGGGGAAGGTACCCTGCGAGCGCAACGACACGCGGATAAGGTCCTTCTCGGTATCCTCGCGCAAAAAGGCCGAGAAGTAGATCCCTTTCATCTGCAGGGGGATGTTGACCAGTCCCTCGGTATCGCCCTTGTTGAAATCAAAGCGGGCCATCTCCTCACGGCTGAGCGTAATGAGCGCAGCGTGGTGCTCAGGAAAGACGCGCATCTTCTCATACAATACATAACCCATCAAGCGTAAACGTCCTTCGGAGTAGTTATTAAAAATCTTATTGTAGATACGGTCCTTGTTGATCTCCTTCTGCATGAGCATGCTGATGATGAGGTAGACCTCCTGCGTACAGGGACCATAGGAGAAACAGCCCGTATCGGTCATCATGCCGGCATAGATACACTCGCAAGCAGCTTTTGTAAGCTGGTCGTATCCCTCCATGGCTACCACCAGGCGAAACACCACCTCGCAGGTCGATGTCAGCTGGGGATAGGAGAAGCTGAGGGCACAGAACTTGTCGGGACTGAGGTGATGGTCTATGAGCACCCTCGTAGCCTTGGATTTCTCAATGAGAGGACCCATATCGTCGACACGGCTCAGCGCATTGTAGTCCATAGCAAAGATGATATCGGCCATCGCTATCATCAGTTCAGCCTTGTCACGATGCTTGTCGAAACGTACAATCTCCTGCGAGCCGGGCATCCATGCCAAGAAGTCGGGATAGGCGTCGGGCACAATGACCACGGCCTCCTTGCCCAGCGTTTGCAGGTAGTGGGCCATGCCCAGCGTGGAGCCCAAGGCATCACCATCAGGGCCGGCATGGCAAGTTAACACAAAGAATTTACCCTCAGCTATTATCGCTTCAAGTCGCGTTATATCATCCGTCTTAAATATATTTTTTATCATCCCGACATTTATATTTATCGCAAAGATAGCACAAATGAATGAATAAACATAAAAAAAGTGGCACCATCTCAGATGACACCACTTTACTATATGACAAAGACCAAGTCTTATTACTCTGCAGCAACATCATCGCTTTTCTTGCGGATAGCGCGCTTACGAGTCTTTTTCTCGGGAGCTTGCACGGTGGTTTCCTTTACACCTGCCAATTCGGGGTCAATCATGATGCGTCCACAGTACTCACATACGATAATTTTTTTGCGCATCTTGATGTCAAGCTGACGCTGGGGCGGAATCTTGTTGAAGCAACCACCACAAGCATCGCGCTGCACGTATACAACACCAAGGCCATTACGTGTATTCTTGCGAATGCGCTTGAACGATTGAAGCAAGCGGGGCTCGATGGTACCTTCCAAAACCTTAGCATGATCACGAAGCTTCTCTTCCTCCTCCTTGGTTTCAGATACAATCTCCTCAAGCTCGTTACGTTTGTCATCAAGTGCCGCTATACGTTCCTCAAGCAAAGCATTGGTGCGTTCTATCTCCTCATTTTTTACCTTAAGGTCACCGGCATACTGACGGAGCTTCTTCTCGCAAAACTCCACCTCAAGGGTCTGGAACTCGATTTCCTTAGCCAAAAGGTCGTACTCACGGTTGTTGCGCACATTATTCTGATCCTCGGTATATTTTTCAATCATAGCCTTAGCCTCCTCAATCTTGTTGCGGCGCTTGGCTTCCTCCTGCTTGATTTCTTCAATACTTCCTGAGATGTTTCCGATACGAGTACGGAGTCCCGCAACTTCATCTTCAAGGTCTTGAACTTCGAGAGGAAGCTCGCCACGGAGTGTCTTGATACGGTCAATCTCCGAGAAGATGAGCTGCAGCTGATACAGCGACTTCAACTTCTCTTCCACAGTATACTCCTGCGGATCTTTCTTCATTTCTTTTGCCATAGTTACAAATAATTTATCGGGTTTGTATTATATGATGTTTTTACTATTTTCAGTTCAGGGAAATGCCTGCCCAATATCTCAGCAAAAATATCGATGGTATACTGTTCACTCTCGTAGTGCCCCATCTCAGCTATCAGCAGTTCGCCTTCGTGACCGAAATAGTCATGATAACGCATTTCGCCTGTCAAGAAGGCATCGGCACCGTGCTCTATGGCTTGAGAAAGGAGGAATCCACCCGCGCCACCACATAACGCCACGCGACGTATCTTGCGTCCGCTCAACTGATTATGACGTATGCACCGAACACCAAACAGCACCTTCAATCGTTCCAAGAATTCACGTTCATTTTCCGCTATTGCCAGCTCACCCACAACACCTGAGCCCGCAGAACTATCTGCACACTTAGCCTCAAGGAACGAAAGGTTGACAAGTCCAATCTTCTCGGCTATGCGATAGTTCACTCCACCCACAGCATTATCCAGATTGGTATGTGCGGCATAGATGCCTATACCCTTCTGTATAGCCTTTATGACGCAGCGCTCCACGTAGCTCTTGCCTGTGATGGACTTAAGTCCATGGAACAACAAAGGATGATGCGCAACGATAAGGTTACACTCCATACGCTCAGCCTCATCGATAATGGCCTCAGTCACGTCCAGACACAATAAAGCCCCTGTAACTTCCTGCTCCGCTGTCAATCCTATTTGCAAGCCTGCATTATCAAAACTGTCTTGCAAAGGCAGAGGCGCATACTGTTCAAGGGCGTCAAACACTTGTTTTGCCTTCATATATCTCAAAAACGATGCAAAGATACGAACTTACGAGCGAAAAACAAAGTTTACTCTGTTTTTTCTCAGCGAATACGAGTATTTTCGCAATTTCAATCGCACAGATACGAATAAGCAGGCGAACAAGCAACTTTTTTTCTCAAAATACACCTATTATTATATAATAATTGTTACCTTTGCGTTTGTAAATAAAATCTATACCCATCATAATATGCAAAAGAGCGACAGCATCGTTATCATCCCCACGTATAACGAGAAAGAGAACATCGAAAATATCATCCGCGCCGTATTCGGGTTGGAAAAAGTATTCCATATACTCATCATCGAAGACGGTTCGCCCGATGGGACTGCTGCCATTGTCAAAGAGTTGCAGAAGGAGTTCCCCGAACGTTTGTTCATGATAGAACGTACCGGCAAACTCGGTCTCGGTACCGCCTACATCTGTGGTTTCAAATGGGCTATCGAACATAAGTATGATTACATCTTCGAGATGGACGCAGACTTCTCGCACAATCCCAACGACCTACCTCGTCTTTACAACGCCTGCGCTACTGAGGGCTATGATCTTGCTATCGGTTCACGCTATGTAAGCGGTGTGAATGTTGTCAACTGGCCCATGGGACGTGTACTGATGTCGTACTACGCCAGCAAATATGTACAGCTCGTCACTGGCATCAAGGTTAAAGACACTACAGCCGGATTCAAATGTTACCGTCGCCAAGTACTCGAAACCATGGAACTCGACAAGGTACGCTTCAAGGGATATGCTTTTCAAATAGAAATGAAGTACACCGTCTACAAATGTGGCTTCAAGATAAAGGAAGTACCTGTCATCTTCATCAATCGAGAGTTAGGCACCTCGAAGATGAACAGCAGCATCTTCGGCGAAGCTGTATTCGGTGTTATGCGTCTCCGTTGGGACGGATGGTTCCGCAAGTACCCACAAAAAGCATAAAAAGACATATATTATTATCCACTTATATTATAACAATATGAAGAATAACACAAGTAACAAAAATCTCCCTATATTGGGGACACTTGCCTTGGCAAGCCTAACAGCTTGTTCTGGAGGCGACAAGAAACAAGAGGCTGCAGCTCCCGAAAAGCCGATGAACATCCTCTTCATCATGTGCGATGACCATTCGTACCAGACCATCAGTGCCTACGATCAGCGCTACATTGAGACCCCAAATATCGATCGTATAGCCAATGAGGGCGTACGCTTCACCAACAGCTTCGTGGCCAACTCAATCAGCGGACCGAGCCGTGCCTGCATGCTCACCGGAAAGCACAGCCATGCCAACGGCTTCACCAATAATCACACTTACTTTGACGGTTCACAGCTCACCTTTCCAAAGTTGTTGCAGGAGGCAGGTTACGAAACCGCAGTAGTGGGTAAGTGGCACCTCGCTTCAAACCCCACAGGTTTCAACTATTGGGATATCCTCATCGGTCAGGGCGAATACTACGACCCCTACTTCATCCGCAACGGCGAACGCATCCAGCGTGAGGGATATGCCACCAACATCACCACTGACGTGGCCATCAACTGGCTCGACAGCCTGCGCAACCCTGAGAAGCCCTTCTGCCTGCTGCTCCACCACAAGGCACCCCACCGTACCTGGATGCCCGACACTTGTGACCTCGACCTCTTCTGCGACAGCAACTTCCCCGTGCCTGAGACCTTCTACGACAACTACGAGGGTCGCGTTGCCGCACAGCAGCAGGGTATGAGCATTGCCAAGGACATGAGCATCGTATACGACCTCAAGATGGCCGACCGCGAGAACGAGCTCCATAGCGCTTACGAGGGCTGGGGACGCGAGATGTACCGCCAACGCATGAACCCCGAGGTACAGGCTGCATGGGACCGTCACTACGACCCCGTCATTGCCGACTTCAAAGCACGTAACCTCTCGGGCAACGAGCTTACCGAGTGGAAGTTCCAACAATACATGCGCGACTATCTGCGCGTAATCACCTCAGTTGACCGTAACATCGGCGTTGTGCTCGACTACCTCGAGAAGGAGGGATTGCTCGAGAACACCATGATCGTATACACCTCAGACCAAGGCTTCTACATGGGAGAGCATGGATGGTTCGACAAGCGCTTCATGTACGAAGAGTCGTTCCGTACACCGTTACTCGTACGCCTGCCCGGCGGTAAGAAAGGCGATGTGACCCAGCTCGTGCAAAACATTGACTACGGCCCCACCTTCCTCGACCTTGCCGGTATAGAGGTGCCCGAAGAAATGCACGGAGAGTCGTTCCTTCCCCTGCTCAAGGGCGAGAAGACCAAGTGGCGCGATGCACTCTACTACCATTTCTACGAGTATCCCGCCGAACACTCGGTGAAGCGTCACTATGGAGTACGCGATAATCGCTACAAACTCATCCATTTCTACAACGACATCGACACATGGGAGTTATATGACCTCAAGGAAGATCCCAACGAATTGAACAACCTCTACGGGCAGCCCGGTACTGAGCGCATCACCAAGCGCATGATGAAGAAACTTAACGCACTGCAAGAGCAGTACGACGACCCCATACGAAACAAGGAGTAAGCCTCACGCTATATGCAAAAAGTCGGTGTGCATTATGTGCGCACCGACTTTTTTTTCTACCCATCAATATAAAGAATTTATGAACTTTTCTTTGCTTTCGTCCGTTGATATTTGCATTTTCTCCCACCTTATACTAATTTTGCCGCTGATTTCAATGTAGTACACAATGACTGAAAAGAAAATCCCCAGCGAACTGGGGACACGGCCGGTGGGTGAACTGCTGAAGCAATATGCCCTACCCTCCATCATTGCGATGCTGGCCTCATCGCTCTACAACATCGTGGACAGCATCTTCATCGGACATGGCGTGGATGCCTTAGCCCTGTCGGGGTTGGCGGTGACCTTCCCACTGATGAACATATCCACGGCATTCGGTGCTATGGTGGGTGTAGGTTCATCGACCTTGATTTCGGTAAAGCTGGGCCAGAAGGACTACAAGATTGCCGAGAAAATATTGGGCAATGCCGTGGTGATGAACGTGGTGATGGGTATCGTCTTCGCCATCGTGTCACTCACGTTCCTCGACCCCATCCTCTACTTCTTCGGGGCAAGCGATGCCACCATCAGCTATGCACGTGAGTATATGCAGATAATACTTGTGGGCAATATCTTCACCCACATGTACTTCGGATTCAATGCCTTGCTGCGTGCTATGGGTCACCCCAAAATGGCCATGAAAGCGACCATCCTCACGGTGATACTGAACACGATACTTGACCCGCTCTTTATCTTCGACACCATTAACCTCGGCTTCGTACAGTTCAGCGGAGCGGGATGGGGCATACGCGGAGCGGCTATCGCTACGGTATCGGCACAGTGCATCTCGCTTGTATGGCAGCTGCGCGTACTGGCCGACAAGCGCGAGTTCATCCACCTCAAGCGCGGTATCTACAGACTGAATGGCTACATCGTGAAAGAGATGCTCACCATCGGGCTGTCGCCCTGCCTGATGAACCTCGCCTCGTGCTTCGTGGTCATCTTCATCAACCGCGGACTCACGAACTATGGCGGCGACTATGCAGTGGGTGCCTATGGTATCGTACACAAGATGACCTTCATCTTCGTGATGATTGTCATGGGATTCAACCTGGCATGCAGCCCATTGCAGGATACAACTACGGTGCCAAGGCCTACGACCGCGTGACCAAGGTACTGAAGATTACCATCTTCCTGGCTACGGGAGTCACTACGTTAGCCTTCGTCATCGGTGAGTTCTGCCCCGAGTATGTGGCACGCATCTTCACCTCCGACGCGAAGATGATCGAGATGGCCGTGGTGGGCATGCGTTACAATTGTCTTGTGTTCCCCATAGTGGGCTTCCAGATGGTAGCCGGCAATTTTTTCCAGAGTATTGCCCAACCAGGCAAGGCCATTTTCCTATCGCTGAGCCGCCAGTTGCTGTTCCTCGTGCCGTTCATCATTATTTTCCCCCACTTCTGGGGCATCGACGGCGTGTGGATAAGCCTTCCGGCTTCGGACCTCGTGTCATCCATCACGGCTGCAATATTTCTGGCAAATTATTTCAGGAAACACAAAGTGTAAAGAATTATGAATTATAAATTATAAATTCTGAATTATGAATGAAGGGCTGCGATGTAATGCAGCCGGATAGCCACTAAGAATTCAAAATTTAGAATTTAGAATTAAATATCATGAATATGAGTTTCATCATCAACATAGGCCGACAACTCGGCAGCGGCGGACGCAGCATCGCCGACATATTAGCACGCCACTACGGCATCACCGCATACGACCGCAAGCTCATCGAGCTAGCAGCCAAGGAGAGCGGCCTCAGTCAGGAGTTTTTCGAGAATGCCGACGAGAAGAAGTGGCACGGATTCTTCCACTCCATCTTCTCAAACCGTGCGGCTGCCAACGCCATGGGCGGCAACGACTCGTACCTGAGCAACGATGCTCTGTTCAAGGTGCAAAGCGACATCATACGCAACCTGGCCGAGAAGGAGTCGTGCATCTTCATCGGACGCTGTGCCGACTACATCTTGCGCGACCATCCCCATTGCATCAACCTCTTTTTTACGGCCAACCTCGAAGACCGCGTGGCACGCATGACCAGCGAGAAGAATATCACCACCGAGCAGGCTGCCGAGCTCATCGAGAAGACCGACCGCCGCCGTGCTGCCTACTATAATTATTATAGCGGTAAGACATGGGGCGCTGCCGAGTGCTACGACCTGTGCATCAACACCTCGCACCTCGGCTTCGAAGGCACGGCAGAGATGCTGAAAGAATATATTGAGTTGAGGATTAGAAGATAGATAACACACAACAGACTGATGAGTAAACATCGCGAAGCCAAACCTCTCGTCTGTTGTCCGTTGTCAAATAAAAAACATGAAACGCATCGGCCTTCTCTCTGACACCCACGGCTACTGGGACGAACGCTACCCACGGTACTTTGCCGAGTGCGATGAGGTGTGGCATGCCGGCGACATCGGTTCGCTTGAAGTGGCCGAGAAGTTCGAAGCCTTCCGCCCCTTCCGTGCCGTGCATGGTAATATTGACGGGCGCGACATCCGCTTGCGCTACCCGGCAATAAACCGCTTCACAATTGAAGGTGCCGATATACTCATCAAGCACATAGGCGGCTATCCCGGCAACTACGATGCCTCGATACGTGGCACGCTTTTCATGCGTCCGCCTACCCTCTTCATCAGCGGTCACTCACATATATTAAAGGTTATGCACGACCGCACACTCAACACGTTGCACATCAATCCCGGCGCTGCGGGCATCTACGGGTTCCATAAGGTCCGCACGCTTGTGCGTTTCACCGTAGACAACGGCACCTTCAACGACCTCGAGGTAATAGAACTGGCATAACTCTCAGAATCCCATACACAAAAACAGATGTTCTTCCTGAAATCCAAAGAATAATAACAAAAGTTAGACTGCACCTCAGAAACGAAGTTCGCCAATCGAATCTTTAGTCGATGCTCAATCATAAAAACCAATCATAAAAAAGTGCATTTCCCTATTACATTCTCTTGCTGAAATTTGGTATTTCGTTCGGTTTGCACTAATTTTGTACGAAATTAAGCAAGGTAGAGTTATGAAGTCACACATATTGGGACATTGGCTATCAAAGTGGGCTCCGATAGAGGCCATGAAGCAATATCCTCAGTGGTGTAATGCTACCGACGACAACCAGTCGGTATCACAAACTTCTTTGCTTTTTTTATTGTTGAGTGTTATCCCTTTGCAGTCGCTGTTGTCGCTGTAAGGGGATGTTTTTTATAATATATAGGAGTTCAGGTTCAGGAGTGCTGCTGATGGTGTAATAACTGACGACAACTCAAAAACGATAGAAAGAAAACATTAACATATATAAAAGTATAACATGAAAGCAACGTTAGTATTGGACAACGGGATGCGCTTCGAGGGTACCGCCTTCGGCTGCGAGAAGCCAGCGGTAGGCGAAGTGGTGTTCTGTACGGCCATGACCGGCTATCCCGAGAGTTTGACGGATACCGCCTATGCAGGTCAGCTCTTGGTGCTGACCTATCCGTTGGTGGGCAACTATGGTGTGCCCTCACACGAAGTGAAGGAACTGGGCTTGGAGAAGTTCTTCGAGAGCAACAAGATACAGGTGCGCGGACTCGTCGTGACCGACTATAGCGAGGAGTACAGCCACTGGAATGCAGCCGAGACACTGGATGCCTGGATGAAGCGCGAGGGTGTGCCCGGCATCACAGGCGTAGACACCCGCGAACTCACCAAGGTATTGCGCAACGAAGGTGTGATGGGCGGACAGATTGTTATCGGTGACGCCGAGCTACAGCCCAAGGGCGAGGCCTACGACACCGTGAACTACGCTGCCGAGGTATCATGCACCGAGGTTACCCGCTACAACGAAGGTGCTGCCAAGAAGGTGGTACTCGTCGACTGCGGCGCGAAGCATAGCCTTATCCGCTCTCTCGTGGCTCATGGGCTCGAAGTGGTGCGCGTGCCCTACGACTACGACTTCACTACCCTCCCCTACGATGCAGTGGTAGTGAGCGCAGGTCCCGGTAACCCCAACCTCTACACCGCTACCGTGGCCAATATTGCCAAGGCTATGGAGACAGCGAAGCCTATGCTCGGCATCGGACTCGGTTGCCAGCTGATGGGTCTTGCCGCAGGTGCTCAGGTAGAAAAACTGAAGTTCGGCCATCGTGGTGCCAACCAGCCCGCTCGCCTTGCCGACAGCAACAGCTGCTACATCACCAACCAGAATGCAGGCTATGCCATCAAGGCTGAGTCACTGCCCGCTGGATGGAAGGTATTGTTCACCAATATGAATGACGGCGCTGTCGATGGCATCCGTCACGAGGAGAAACCCTGGATAGGCACACAGTTTGCTCCCGAAGCATGCGCTCGTGGCTACCGCAAGGATAACCTGATGGACGATTTCGTGAAACTTATCTAAAATAATATAGGAGATAAATGGAGTAAAATGGAGATAAAAGGAGATAAAGGCCAACCTTTAGGTCGCCGCCCGCAGGGGCCAAAGGCAAATGTAATGAACGCTCGAAAAAAACTATTGGCATTTAACTCCTTAACGAAGCAAAGCGAAGTGATATCTCCCTCTAACTCCCTTTAACTCCCCAAATATAAAATATTATGGAAAAGAAATTCAATAAAGTATTGCTCTTAGGTTCGGGCGCATTGAAGATTGGTGAGGCCGGTGAGTTCGACTACTCAGGCTCACAGGCATTGAAGGCTTTGCGCGAAGAGGGCATCAGCACGGTGCTCATCAATCCGAACATTGCCACGGTGCAGACAAGCGAAGGTGTTGCCGACAAGGTGTACTTCTTGCCTGTGACCCCGTTCTTCGTAGAGAAGGTTATCGAGAAGGAGCGCCCCGACGGCATCCTGCTCGCCTTTGGTGGACAGACCGCCCTCAACTGCGGCGTGAAGCTCTATGAGAGCAAGGTGCTCGAGAAGTACAACGTACAGGTGCTCGGTACTCCCGTGCAAACCATCATCGACACCGAGGACCGCGAGCTCTTCAACCGCAAGCTCGAGGAGATTGATGTGAAGATCATCAAGAGCGAGGCCGTAGAGAATATCGAGCATGCCCGTGCCGCTGCCGAGCGCTTGGGCTACCCCGTCATCATCCGTGCAGCATACGCACTCGGTGGTCTCGGCTCTGGCTTCTGCGACAATGAGGAGGAGCTCAACAAGCTCGCCGAGAAGGCATTCTCATTCTCACCCCAGGTGCTCGTGGAAAAGAGCCTCAAGGGCTGGAAGGAAATCGAGTACGAGGTAGTGCGCGACGCTTATGACAACTGCATCACCGTATGTAACATGGAGAACTTCGACCCGCTGGGTATCCATACCGGTGAGAGTATCGTAGTAGCTCCTACCCAGACACTGACCGCCAGCGAGTGTAACAAGCTGCGCGAGCTTGCCATCCGCATCGTTCGCCACGTAGGCATCGTGGGTGAGTGTAACGTGCAGTTTGCCTTCGACACCGAGTCTGAAGACTACCGCGTCATCGAGGTCAACGCCCGCTTGAGCCGTTCATCGGCCCT
>JAFWXS010000134.1 GCA_017517925.1 Bacteroidaceae bacterium
CAGTACGGCTCGAATACGGCAAGCCCGAAGAAGCGGAAGAGGAGGAAGAAGAGGAAGAATCCGGCGGTGGTGACTCTGGAGACGATAACGATGATGAAAACGAGGCAGATATCATTGAACAGAGCCTTGAGGGTGCGGTGAATGACGAGCCGCTCCTTTCTCATCCTAAAGCCCAAAATGGCATTACGGATGCCCATCGTGAGTACCTGAAAGCGGTACAGGATGGTGTGCGTATGTGGGAGCTTGTTACCGAACTGAACGAAGATGGTTCGCCCAAACTCGATAAAGACAAGCAGCCTATCATGCGACCGCTCAAAAAGCTGTTGAAAGGACTTTCCGGCAACGGCCAGGCTGTGCTGAAAATGATAAGAAACGGCATCCATTCTTACCGCAACCCCGGCGCGACTTATCGCGAAGTTCGCATTGTTTCTTCCAGCCAAGTGAATCTGAACGGACTGGGCGCCATCGCATCACCTTCCGGTGCTCCGACCCCCAAAGACCGCAACTGGCTGATGGTCGGTAAGTCGTTCTCCCGCAGCTCCGGCGATAAAAAGCGCAAATGGCGGGTGGAAACCATCTACGAGCTGTCGGCTCCCGGCGGCTGGAACAAACAACTGTACGGAGGCTGATATGGGACGTGACATTCCAAGGGAAGTAAAGGCTGGCGAGGTTGTATCGGCGGCATGGCTGAATAGCATTGTTGCTTATCTCCGCTACCTGAACGAGCAGCAGCTTCGCCGCAGAATCCTGCGAGGTGTCGGATATCAGGCTAAGGAGTCCGCAGGTGGCACATCTCTGACGATTGACAGACAAGCTATTGTTCGTCTTGGCTCTGATGATTTGGATATCCACCGCAATGAGGACTTTCAGCTCCGCATCAAGCCGAAGCACCAATGCACCGTTGATGCGGAAAGTGGGCATTGGGACAAGATTCTGCAGGTGCATATCGGTCGAGTAACTGACCATCATGGCCATGAATTAAATGTCACCGAGATTGAAAAGGAATCACGAGCAGCGACTCCACCGAAAAGTTCGGTATGGGATTCCGAGCAATGGGTGGATGTTGGCGTGTTGAAGCCCAAGGCTTCGACACAAGGAGATGACGGAGTAGCCACCGCAGCAGAAGAAGCCGATGATAACTCCACCAAGGAGGTGTTTGTGCGTCTGACTCTCTCCGGCAGCGTTCCTGAAAAAGCCGTGTTTACCACCAAGAAAGAAGAGGGTAGCGCTGATATCTATGTGCCGATTGGCAAGGTGCAAGCCGTTGTGGTCGAGGAGTTCCTGCGTATCTACATGGAGCAATACCAGCAAGGGCCGATTGAGCTTGGCGGCGAGTCTGTGGGGATGCCCTTTGATGTGAGCATGACCGAGACTATCGAGGAACCGCTCCAAGAGGGAGAAGAGCCACAAGTCACCTACCAAGTCAATGTGGAAGCCGGGCGCGTGTTTTTGCCTGACCGACAATTCGCGTACATCCCCCGCAAGGAAAAGCTGGAGCTGGGTGAACTTACTGGCTCTACCCGCTATGTGACCCTGACCCTGATGCGGGATGGCGCAGGCAACCTGAAATACCAGTACACGCTGGAGCCAGAGAGCGAGCTTGGCACAAGAATGAACGCAACCGAATATACCGCTGAAAAATGAGTGATTCTGAGACAGAAGGATTTATCGAGTCTCCCGGGGGCGAATCTGTATCTTCTGATGTGCTTGAGGTGGAGTTCTCGGCTGTACCGCAGGTGTTTCCCGGTATGGTGAAGCCCGGTGAACCTGCTGACCAGCCTACCGCTTATCGCTTGCAGCACGGAGATATCCACACGATTCCCGGCATCTTCGGTACGTTCAACGATGAGGATGGCAACATGGACCACGAGAAACGCCGCGAGTGGATGAAGCGTTGCGAGCCGGAAACTCCCATGTTTGTTGATGACGAGCCGGATATTCAGGGATGGACGTATATCACGGACTATTCCATCCACAGCCGCACCCCTACACATAGTGGGCCGTATTCCTACTACATTCACGCTCGCATCCGGCATGATAATCGCATCCAGTTCGGTGTTTTTGCGGAGCAATACAACGGCGAGCACCGCTTGCAGCTTCCTTTGTTCAGCGTGCTAAAGGAGGAGGAAAGATTGATCCAATCCCAGCTTTTGCACGGAGATTTCGTTCCTCCGCTGCGGATTGCAGGTAAAAAGGAGGCAGAAGAGATGCTCTTGGCCGATGGCAAGCTGAAACTGGCTGCAGCTCCTAAGCTCATTGGTTGCCTGATGAACGTGGGGAATGCTCGCGTCTCGGTGACCTATGGCAAGACCACGACCTACTTTCTGAAAACATACTACGGCCACATCTGGATTTACTGGGCAGCAATCATTGACCGGGTATTCTACATGGTGGGAATCCCGGTATACACAGGCAATGACAGGGGAACGCTGGTGTACGCGCCCGGGACAGATGGTAAAGGGACTCGCATATCGGTAAACTTACCACCGACTGAGGATGACCTGCGTTCCCAATATGGCGGTAGTGTCTTTGTGGGAGAAGATTGCACGCTTGCTCCCAACCAAGGCTCTTTTTACCGGGCGGCGAAGCTCATCTGGGGCGTGTCGGACGAATATCATGGCGGCTTTGAAAGCACCATGGTTAAGGTGGATGATTTCCTCGAAGAATACGGAGATAAGAATACTCCGATTCCATTATGCAAGCGAGCCTTGGCGGTGGTGAAGCCGGGAGATGAAGAGGATAAGCCTGTCTACTCGCGCCTGTCTCATGGCGATATCTACACAGATGGTTCGATGCTGGGCTACGATGGAGGTGTCTACACTCAGGGTAATTCCCTTGTTGTTCGTAACGAGGACGAAGTCACGACTTCATTTGTGTACCCGAAAGACGGTGGTTATTGGGTAAGTGAATCCGGCACGAGTGGGTATATTCCCACTATGACCCGATACGACCGTGTAGGCCATATCTACTATGCAGCCCAGGCGTTTTACGCCGGACAGATGGGCAACAACTACTTTATCCGCACAGTCGGATGTTTACGACCATACGGAGCTTACGATATGGATAGCACGCTTGGCGGGGTAGATGTTGCTCTGTTCCGAGCCAAGGAACCCGAGGAGGAGGTCGATGATGATGACCCTTACTGGGGGCCAGGTGGTGGTGGAGGCGGTGGTGGTGGCGGCTCTACCGATGATGATGACGATGGTGGCGGTGGCGGGATTGAGGATGTCGGAGATGTCGGCATCTGGTGGCAAGGCGGCGATGGCGTGCAAGTGACCGCCCGGCGCGATACTGCGGCCACAAAGATTCGTTACACCTTTGAGGTTGAGGTGACGGACAAGTTTGCTGTCAGTCAGACTTTACATTACGATGTGAAGCCCTCATTCTCTGTTGCCGATGGCGGTAGCTACACCGTCTCTAATGGCGAGGTAACGCTGACGATGTGGTATTATCTGTCCGGCAGCGGCTCGCAGGTCACAGTCCGCAACCTGACTTCCAAGAGCGGCAGCGGTGGTACTTGGGTGGATAATACGCACCCCACCAGTTCCGATTCATTTTCCACAACAGGATTTTGCAAAGTGCGGACTATCGCCTCATTCGGTTCTCAATACCTGACCAACTACGCGCAGCCCTCTGCCGTCAGCCAGAGCAACATTGTTCAGCTTGTAAAGACAGGCAAGACAAAAGAGGTGCGCGTTTCCATCGTGTACTACGATGAGAATAAGCGCAAACACCGCAAGCGTGTAAAAGGCACGATGCAAATCTATACGATAGCCCTCCAGAAAGCCAACATTAAGAACATCCTCCGCAACTATCCCCGAAAAAACGGTAGGAAACTCACGCTTACTTGCTCGCCCAGTTCCATTACGGGCAATACTTCCGGTGCAGCCGGGGCTCCGACTGTGAAATGCGGCAAGGTTACGGCAACTCCTGTACCGCTTCCGATTAGCGGCGAGACTGAGGTTAAAGGCAGTTACAAGATGTCGATAACCGGGTACTATGAGGAGATGCAGGTGAAGTTCACGGTGGGCAATGGTTGTACAGGCTGGTATGAGGGAGAGCCTTCCAATCGACACAGCGTGGATATTTCCGGCGAGTTCACCATGACTTCTCCATTCAAGCGATTTTGACACCTCGGCATTGTATTATGGCTACTATCATAGGAACAGTCGGCG